>JAEEZC010000318.1 GCA_016288465.1 Verrucomicrobiota bacterium
AAAGGGGATGCTATGAAACTGAGTACGATGTTGGCGGTCGCGTTCGGCGCCATGTTGGCGTTCGCGGCGGAGGCGGGGAGTCTGTCGGTCTCCCCCTACTTCCAGAGCCACATAGTCTTCCAGCGCGGGAAGCCGCTTACTGTCTGGGGCAAGGACGCCGCAGGCCGCACAGTTACCGTGTCGTTCGGCGGGCGGACCGCCAATGCCGTGACAGGGTCCGACGGACTTTGGGAGGCGACGTTCGCGCAGCCGTTCTCGCTCTCGTCCGTGTCGCAGACGTTGACGGTTTCCGACAATGCCAGCGAGTCCGTCTCCCTTTCAGACATCCTCGTCGGAGACGTCTATCTTTGCTCGGGCCAGAGCAACATGCACTTCATGCTGTGGGAGGACAACGACGCGGTGAAGAGTTTCTGCAGTGCCGCAGGCGACGGCGTGCGCGCGATCCATGTGCCTGAGAACCAGTCAAATTCAGCTGCATACGATTTGCCCCAGACGACGAGCTTCGATAAATATGGCACGAGGTGGGGTTCGTGCGCAGAGGAGGGGATCCGCACGAACATCACCAGCGTGGGACTCAACTTCGCCTGTTATCTGCGCGCGGCCAATCCCGGCGTTCCCATTGGCATAGTGCAGGCTGCGTTCCGAGGTGCCGGGATTGATGGTTTCCATGTGGGGCACTTGATTTGGAATTCGATGATGGCCCCTTATGCGAAGGCGCAGTTCTGCGGTGTCCTCTGGTACCAGGGAGAACGCAATGCTGGAATGACCGCGGACGCCTATGCCGCGGCACTGCACGCTCTAGTCGTCGACTGGCGCTCCGTCTGGGGAAATGATCTGCCTTTCTACGCTGTCCAGATCGCCACGCCGGGCCCGTATTACGGCGCGAGCGTGACGGATGCGCCGCCTGTGCCGACTACGGTTGAAAGTCAATGGAACTATACGTCCATTCGGGAAGGGCTTCGCCTATGGGATGAAGCCGAAACTGGGGCGCATGGCCTTGCGGTTATATGCGACTTTGTGGAATGTCTCCAGAACAACGATCTGCATCCGCATGACAAAAACACGGTCGGCCGCCGGCTTTCACTTTTCGCCCTGCGCGATATTTATGGACAAACCGCGCTCCAGGCAAATGGTCCGAAGTATGACGCCGCCGTCGTGAATGCAGACGGGTCGGTTACGGTTTCCTTCAAGTCCGGCACGGCGACGGGGCTCACGGCGGGCAAGGTCATCCAGTGTTCCGGAACGACTGTCGGCAGCTGGACTTCTACGACTGATCCCGTCAAGGGCTTTGCGCTCAAGGGTGCTGACGGCATCTGGCGCACGGCGACTGCCACTGTCAGCGGTTCGACCGTTGTCCTCACTGCGGAGGGCATTTCTGCTGTCAACAAGGCGGTCCAGTTCCACTACGGCTACTGGAATGTCACCCGCGACAACAAATCCAACGACGGCCAGCGCATGACCCTCTACAACTCAGCCGGACTTCCGCTCTCCCCGATCGCCCCTCAGACGCTTACGGGCGGCAGCATCCCTGACGATCCTCCGATCGCGACGGTCGCGACCCCGTCCTTCACCCCCGCCTCCTGCACGTTCTATCCCACGGCCAACGTGACGCTCTCCTGCGCGACTGCCGGTGCGACGATTCGCTACACTCTCGACGGCAGCACTCCGACCGAGTCGAGCGCGAGCTACACTGGGCCGATCTCGATCTCCGCCACAACGACGGTCAAGGCACGCGCATTTGCCGCGGGCAGTAATCCGAGCGCGGTAGCGTCCGCGACCTACACCCTCGCCAATCCCGCAACGCCGGGCCTGACGTGGACGACGTGCGAGTTCTCGCCGAGCACTTGGAGTCCGCTTGCGAACAACATGCTTCTCGGCAATGCGGGAACGCTGACGGGCACCAAGTCGTTCCTGACATCCGACATCACCAAGATCACGGACGGTGCCATCCCGTCGTCGAACGCACAGGTTTCCGATACGTTCGGGTTCGCCAAGGACGCGACCGTGGACTGGACGTTCGACGGCCCGAAGACTCTGGAGAAGATACGCTTCACTTCGTGCTACATCGCCGGCAGCGGCATGTACGACGACATCAAGATCGCCAAGATAGAGGTGAAGGCTGCGGGCTCCGACGCCTGGATTGACCTCGGCGTTGAGCCGCTGAACTACGCCGGAAGCGGCGCCGCCAACACCGCGCTTTCCGCGACGGTTGAAGACGACGCGGCCGGTTTCCTCGCCCAGAACGCGACGGCACTTCGCGTAACGTTCGGCCAGCAGAACAACGTCGCGCAGTACTACGCCGAAATAGAGGCCGTTGGAACTGCGGCGGGCGTCGCGCCTGTCGCGACGGTCGCGGACCCGACTTTCAGCCCCACTTCCTGCACGTTCTATCCAGCGGCCAGCGTGACGCTTTCCTGCACGACGGCCGGCGCGACGATCCGCTACACGCTTGACGGCAGCGAGCCGACGGACTCGAGCGCGGCCTACACCGGCCCGATCGCGATTTCGGCCACGACGACGGTCAAGGCCCGCGCATTTGCCGCGGACATGAACCCGAGCGCGATCGCGTCCGCGACCTTCACGTACACCGAGCCCGTGACGCCGGGTCCCCTGGACTATCCGCCGGTCTCGACTAACGCGACGTGGACGGCAAGCGCATGCGCGCCTGCCAGCTGGACGGCGCTTGGCGACAACGTGCTTGCCGGGCTTGCGGGATCGATCGTCGGACAGGTCGCCACCGGCTACTCGACAAACGATCCCGATCTTCTGACGGACGCCAGCGTGCCGACGGCGGGAGGCAAGGACTGGATTGTCGGCCTGACGATCAACTCGTCGATCGCCTGGACGTTTGCGGCCCCGAAGACGCTTGACAGCGTCCGCGTCTCCTGCGGCTACTTGGCAGGTCCTCTTTACTCCGGCTTCACCGTCTCCAAGGTCGAGGTCCAGATTGTCGGGTCGACCGAGTGGACGACCGTGAGCGCGACGGCTGGCCAGATGCCCAACAACGGGCAGGCGGACATCCTGTCGCTCGTTCTTGCGGATGGAAGCGGAGCGCCGCTGGCCGTTGACGCGAGCGCGTTGAGGGTGACGTTCGGAACTCCGCCTGTCGGCTTCGCGAACTACTGCGCTGAAATCGAAGCCGCCGAGAGATCGGAGGGCGGTGTGATCGATCCTCCTGAGCCGCCGGCGACATACGACATCACGATTGCGGGCGCCGCGAACGGCACTCTCGAGACGTCGGCGACGAATGGCGTCGCGGTAGGCGCGATGGTGACTGTGATCGCGACGCCTGATGCCGGCTACCAGCTCGTCTCGGTGACGGTGGACGGCGCGGCCATCTCGGGCAATGAGTTCACGATGCCGTCCGCGAATGTGACGCTCGCGGCGACGTTCGAGGAAGCCGAGCTACCTCCTGGTCCGCTCCCGTCGGCCTTCTACATCGGCGAGACGGGCTACGACAGCTGGGCGGATGTTTATGCCGCGGCGAACAACGGCGACACCATCGTCGTTGGCAAGGACGCCGGCTTTGCCATAAGCGGAGGAAAGACGATCACCATCGACCTCGCGGGCCGCTCGCTGGAATGGGAGGGCTCCGGCTGGATGTACGGCAGCCTGACTGTTGTCGACACCGTAGGCGGAGGACAGCTCGCGCTTTCCGGTTACAGCCGCAACGTCTGCGGCGGAACCGTTGACCTTTCGTCTCTGTCAGGATCGCAGCTGACGGGCACGGGCAAGTTCTATGTCAACGCCTCTACCGTGCTGAGATTCCCAGGCGACATGACGCTTGCGGACTGCACGTCCAGAATCGGCAATGTCCAGAACGGACTGGAGATCGTGGCGGAGGGCGTCACTTACGTCTACGATGGGTCGGGCTGGTCGCCGCAGGGCAGAAGCTATCCGTCATGGCTTGACACGTCGGACCGTACCAGCGTCGCGAAGTACGACGCATGGGCAGCGAAGTTCAATGTCTCCGACGCGTCGACGGCCATGGAGGATGCGTATCTGTTCAACTGCGCGAATACTACGGAGGCCGTCTCTGCCGCAAAGGCCGCGTTCCATATCACCGGCGTGACGTACACCGCGAACGGTGTGATGGAAATCGGAATGCCCGTCGCTCCGGAGGGCGGCTTCAACGGCACGGTCCGGATCCTTGGGTGCGAGACCATCAACGGCACGTACCATGACGCAGAGCCCACCGACCGCTTCTTCAAGGCTGTGCTGGAGAAGTAGCCGACGACACAAGGCGAGCAGGCGGCATGATCCCATGCCGCCTCTTTTCTCTCGCCCGCCGCAGACGAAACCGCCGTCTGGCGCGACGCCCCCTCGCGCCGCGGTTTTGCGGAACTCCGACCGCTGACAAAAATGGCTCCGCGCTTTAAAGCCGTTGACTCTCTTCTCTATTCCCTGTTCCGTTTCCCATTCCCCGTTCCCCGTGCCTGTCAACGTGCGGTCAGAATGCGGGGCAAAAGGCTCGCTACGGGCGCGGTATCGCCCGAGCCGCTACTTCGCGGGCACCCCCGACATGTTTTTGCCGCGCGCGCCGTCGCACGCGCCTGTTACCTTTGGTCGGCAAAAACACGTCGGTCCCGCGAAGTGACT
>JAEEZC010000319.1 GCA_016288465.1 Verrucomicrobiota bacterium
CCGCGCAGGACCGTTCCCGCGAACCCGCCAGTGGCGACGAGCTTGAAACCCGTGCCGAAGTTCCTCCCGAGCTCGGCCGCGATCTCCCGCACCATGCCCCGGTAGCCCACAACCGCGCCGAAGTGCATCGCCTCCTCGGTCGAACGCCCGATCTTCGGCACCTTGCCCGTGCAGTCGCCCATGCGCGGCAGCTTGGCCGTCCTCTCGAAGAGATAGTCGCGCATCAGGGGGAATCCAGGCGCGATCACGCCGCCGCGCCACACCCGGTCGCCCGTCACCACCGCCGCGGTCAGCGCAGTTCCGAAGTCCATCACGAGCACAGGCGCTCCATGGCGCGACACGGCGCCTGCGGCGTCCGCCAGCCGGTCCGCGCCTATCGTCTCCGGCTTCGGATAGTCCAGCCTGAGCGGGCCGCCCCCGTCGCGAAGGTCCACAGGGAAGTCCTCGTGCGAAACCTGCCGGAACGCCAGCCCCTTCGCATCGGCGAAAGCCCTCCACTTGGCGTCCGCCTTGGGAACCACCGACACGTACGCCATGCCGGAAACGCCGCCGGGCACCAGTCTGGAAACGGCGTCCATCGCCGCCCCGTATCCGCCGTCCACATGGGAGACCCTGCTCACGCGGCCGTCGGTCCAGAGACCTACGGCCGTGGAAGTGTTCCCGACGTCTACGGCGATCAGCTTCACTTCGAGTAGCCGCAGAGACGGAGCTGCTGGTCGCAGAATGTCTTCACGTAGCCATCGTCGGACGAATCCCTCCTGCGCTCCAGGGCGGAGACCCACGTCCCCCTCGCCGCCTTCGCCTTCGCGCACTTCGGGCACATCACGAGCTGCGTCACCGCCGCGATCTGCGTAAGCGCAATCGGGTCGCCGTCGTACGCGGTGCCGATCTTCGCAAGCAGCGCGTCCGCCGCGCCGGGCGTCGCGACAAAGCCGGCGAGCACAGAGGGGCTTGTGGCTTCTTCGACTCGCCCGGAGTCCGCCCTCTGCCACTCGTACGCCATCTCGTAGCCTTCGCGATGCGCCATCGCCCTGCCGTAGTCGGCGTATTCGACGGGATTGGACGGCGCAAGCTCGCCCTTCGGCTCGAACTCGCCGTACTTCTGCCCCGTCGCGCAACCGGCCAGAAGCGCAGCCAACACCGACGGAAGGCAAACGGCCCTAACAACTGCTGATCTCATGGTTAACGTCCTCCTTGGAATGTCCGAATCCGGCCGGTCAGCCGAACATCTCCTTCCGCCACGGCTCGCGCATCATGTCCTCCTGGTAGAGGAGCCGCTCCGCCGCCTCGTCGCCCTTCGCATGGAGAGTTTCGGGGTCGAACTCGAAGCCGCGCCCGAGCCTCCACGCGACGATCGCGAGGTTGAACATCGTGGACGACCTGAAGCCGTTGGACTCGTTCAGCGCGAACGGCCTGCGGCTGACGCAAGAGTCTATGAAGTCGGTCTGCTGCGGCGCGGGCTTCGGCAGCCCGGCGAGCGTCTTCAGGACCTTCTCCTCGCTCCACCACGTGCCGTCGGCCTCGCGGATGCGGAGCGTCTTGCCGTCCTCGGCCCGCTTGTACACGCACAGCCCGTTGGAGCCGCGCAGAAGCGGCTCGTCGCGCAGCGACACGTCGCCGTCGAGCACGACTTCCGTGCCGTCGGCGTACGTGAGCGTGAACCTGTCGAAGCTGCCGACGGCCTCCGGATGCTGCTTCAGCCCCTTGTAGTCGATCTTCACGGGCGACGTGTCGTCCTTGCAGAGCAGGTACTGGAGCGGATCGAGGTAGTGCTGCGCCATGTCGCCGAGCCCGCCCGAATCGTAGTCCCAGTATCCGCGGAACGACGTCCCGAAGCGATGGTCCGTGTAGGGCTTCCACGGCGCCGGGCCGAGCCACATGTCCCAGTCAAGGCCCTCGGGCACGACCTGAGGCCTGTCCTGGACCCTGCCGGACCACCCGAACTTCCACGAGAAGCCCTGCCCCTCGCCGAACACGCACTTGATCGGGCCGCTGCCGAGAAGCCCGTTCTCGACGATCTGGCGGATCGGCTCGACCGTCGTCCCGAAGCCGTAGAACGTGTCCTTGAACCTGAACCACGTGTTGAGGCGGAACATGCGCTTCTCGGCCTGAACGACCTCCTTGACGCGCGCGCCCTCCCCGACAGTCCTCGTCATCGGCTTCTCGCACCAGACGTCCTTGCCTGCCTTGGCCGCCATGACGCTCTGCACGCCGTGCCAGTGCGGCGGAGTGCAGATGTGCACGATGTCCACACCGGGATCGGCGAGAAGCTCGCGGAAGTTCCTGTATCCCTTCACCTTTCCCCAGCCCGCCTCCTTGGCCATGGCAATGCCCTCGGCGACGCGCGGCGCGTAGCAGTCCGTGAGACCGACGAGCCGCGAGCCCCTGTACGGCAGATGGTTCTCGCTGTGCGCTATGCAGCCGAAGCCTATCAGGGCGCGGGTTAGCTGGTTCGAGGGCGCCGTCGCGCCCCAGAGGACCTTAGCTGGGACGATGTTGAACGCGCCGAGCGCCGCCGCTCCGCGCAGGAATTCCCTTCTCGTGTGTCGTCTCATGTGAATGCCCTTGCTGTTACAGTTCCCGGATGAAGATGTTGCGCCACTCGGTCGGGTCGCCGTGGCACTGCAGCTCGATCTGCTCGACTGGGAAGATCGGCCGCGAACGGTCCCAGTAGTTCTCGAGCGTCACGTTGTCCACCACAAGCTCGCCGTTCAGCCAGACCGTGACCTTCTCCCCGACCATCTTCACGTGGAATCGGTTCCAGTCTCCGACCTGGCGGTCCGCGACGCACAGCGCACTCGACGGGTTCTTCTTGTTGTTGTAGAGCCCGCCCGAGCCGATGCCCCACTGGTTGTTCGCGTCCCAGATCTGCACCTGCGGAGAGCCGCGCAGATAAAGGCCCGAGTCTCCCGTGACCGACATTATGCGCCAGTCGGCCCACATCTCGAAGTCGGCGTAGTCGCGCTTCGTCGCGAGCGAGTACCCGCCCTTGTAGCCGTCGAAGAAGAGATTGCCGTTCCTCACGCTCCAGTGCTCGTCGCGCCCCTTGTCCGCCACCTTCTGCATCTCGTCGCGCTTCGCCTGCGACGCCGCCTGGCGCACCTTCGGATTGTCGAACTTCCCCTCGGTCGTCACGCCCTTCCACATCGTCCGAATCTGCTCGGGCTCGCCGGTGAAGTACGCCTCGAACCCTCCTGCCGGCGCCCTGCACGCCTTCGCCCCGAGGTCCGCAAGCGTCGCTCCGGAAGGCAGCTCCTTCACGCGAATGTTCTTCCACTTGATGTCGTGCTTGTGGCAGAGCCAGCCGATGTGGCCCTTCCTGTTGAAGATGCCGGGGTGCTTGAGGCCGTCCGGCGTGGAGCCGTCGGGACCGAACTTCGACACGTCGCCCTTGCTCACCAGATAGCCGTTCACGTAGACCTCGATCTCCGTTCCCGCGACCGCGACCTCGAAGAAGTTCCACATTCCGGGCCTGCGCATGTAGCTGCCCCCGCCAGTGAAGTTCTTGTCCTTGCCCCATATCTGCCGCCCCACGTTGTCGCGCCGCGCAGGGAACATCCTGAATACGGACCCGGAGTACTGGAACGGCAGTATCCTGTCCTTCTTCGCGGCGGAATCGTAGTATTCGCTGCCGCCGTCGTCGAGTATCTGCACCTCGCACATCCCGTGGTACGCCGCGTCCACGTCGGGGGACGGCGTGCGTATGCCGAGCCCGCTGTCCCCGTTCTCGGGCAGCATGACCTCGAAGCGCAGCACGAAGTTCTCGTACTCCCTCTCGGTGAGCAGATTCCTCATGCCGCCCGCCCCGCCGTCGTCGGCCCGGAACGCCAGCACGTTCTCGCGGCGCGTCTCGCCGTTTGCAAGCTTCGTCTCGAAGGGCTCGACGCGGTACGCCGACGAGCCGTACCATCCGGCGAGGTCCTTCCCGTTGAAGAGCTGGACGAAACCCTCGTCCACCGAGTCCGCATAGCCGCCTCCGCAGCACACGGCGCAGCATCCGGCAAGCACGGCAAGGCCGCCCGCCACCGCAACGA
>JAEEZC010000320.1 GCA_016288465.1 Verrucomicrobiota bacterium
AACGACTCTCGCCAGAGCGCTCTTCCCCGATGCGGACTACATAAACCTGGAAGCACCCGACACGCTCGCTGACATCCGCGACGATGCACGCGGCTTTCTGCGCCGCCACCCCGCGCCCGCGATATTCGACGAGGTACAGCGACTCCCGGAACTCCTGAGCTATATTCAGGTTATCTGCGACGAGCGGCGCGAAAGCGGGCAATACATTCTGACCGGCAGTCACCAGCCGCAGTTGCATCAGGCGATATCCCAGTCGCTTGCAGGGCGAACCGGTCTTGTCACGCTGCTTCCCCTGTCGCTCCGGGAACTGCGCATAGCCGGAATCGAGAAATCGCGCGACGAACTCATCACAGACGGCTTCATGCCCCGCCTCTATGATTCTGGCATGGAGCCAACGCAGCTCTACAGCGACTATTTCAAGACTTACGTTGAGCGCGACGTGCGGCAGCTCATCGCCTTGCGCGACCTTCGGCAGTTCGAAATCTTCGTGCGGCTGCTCGCGGGCCGGATTGGGCAAGAGGTCAACTTTTCCGACATCGCCTCTTCCGTCGGTGTTTCCTCGACAACGATCAAATCGTGGCTTTCCGTCCTCGAGGCGTCGTTCGTCGTCTACATTCTGCGTCCATACTTCAACAACCTCGGCAAACGCCTCGTGAAGGCGCCAAAGGTCTATTTCACGGAAACAGGCCTCGCCGCCTACCTGAACGGGATTCGCTCGCCGGAACAGGCGGCTGTGCACCCGAACCTCGGCGGGCTCTTCGAGAACATGGTCGTCATGGACATGGTTAAGCGGCGGCTCAACACCGGCGGGGAATGCGACTTTTACTTCTACCGTGCGCCGAACGGGCTTGGAGTCGACCTAATCGAACAATGCGGCCTCAAGCTGCGGCCGTTCGAGATCAAGGCGTCGTTCACCTATCACCCCGAAATGGGCCGCAACCTGAAGCGCTTCGCCAAGCTGGCCGCAAACACCGTTCTCCCGACCGTAATCTATTCGGGGGAGACCGAGCATGACGCCGCCGGGATTTCGCGGATGGACTTCCGAGACGACGACATGCCGGTGTCTTAGCCTCCTGGGAATCAGGAAATCTTCCGCCACGTCTCCTTGAACCGCTCGAAGAACCCGGCGAGGACATGCCGACGAAACGAGCCCTCGCTCATGCCGCGCCTGGCGGCGACCTTCTGCCAGCTCAGCAGATTCATGAAGTCGAGCGCCACGCTCCGATCCTCCGGCGAAAGCCGTGCGACCGTCAGCCGAACCGCTAGACGGTCCAGTTCGCGGACACGCTGCCGAGACGACACGGCGTACATGTCCCGCGCGACCACGCCGACAGGGATGCCGCGCTTGAGCTGCCACGGGACGAGGGCGCGGGAATTCCGCCGCCCTTCGTTCTGAGCCTCGTTCAATGCCAAGGAAAGCGCAGCCTTCCAACCGCGCTCCCCTTTATCCTTATTATAGTGCAACCTCCGCAGGATCATGTTCTCGACGTCCGAAGCGTCAAGTCCGTACGGATTGTGCTCACGTATGTATCGCTTCGCCCATCTGCGGGCGAAGGCGACGGCTTTCTTGTCCATGCCAATGTCCTTTCCTGAGTGGAGGTCCGGCCCATTCCAGACACTCCCAAGACATTGGCGTCGACTTTGGCCTCGCCGCCAGAATTACATCAAATATTTGAAGATTTGTTTCAATGGATTGAAACGCGACAGCGCATCCGATTGACACGCGACAGCGCATCCGATTGACACGGCAACTTCAATCCGATTGAAGTTAGCGCTTCAATCGGATGCGCTGTCGCGTGTTAATCGGATTAGAGTTTGCGATTGCATCCGATGGACTGAAAAAGCCCCTTAATCACACCATCAACAGGGTGTTTCCCTCCAACTTAGCTATGTCAATGCAACTTTGTCGACGTAGTCTTCCCCGAAGGCTATTGCGCCGTCAGCCTACTTCGCCATAGCAACGTCGTCGCAAACTACGCTTTCGCGGGAGTCGGACGTGCCGGGTGCGAGGGCGACGGTGGCGTTGTCGAGCGCCAGACCGTCCACATGGCGGACGTAGAGGCCGTAGGCGGGGAGGATCGTGCCGAACATGTGCGGATCGGGGTAGCTGCCCGCGACCTCGGGAACGAGTAGCGTCCGCGCAGCCGCCGTGTCGCCTCCGCCCGCTATTAGTTCTGCCGAGCTTCGCTTGGCGTACCTGTATCAATAAGCTCTGACCCTTCATCCTACGAGGGGCCTGACCTCGCGATTCCATTTGGCTCCGCCGATTCATTCGTTGTTGCTGTACTCGACAGGGAACCAGGTGCGATAGAAGTTGGCGCGGGTCCAGGTGTTGCCAGCCGAGGCATAGTCGCAGAAGAAGACGGTCGAGGGGTTGCTTGCTTCGGGATTCTCCGTGTGCGAGCCGATCGGCAGCGTCGCGGAAAACGCCATCCAGATGTCGTCGCACGGCGTGCGCACCGGCGTAAATGTCGGCATCGTCTGTCCGTTCTTGATTCCCTGACGGAACGGCTCCGTCATGTCGCCATCGGCGAAGCGGCTGTCGCGGGCGAGCAGCACGGGGCCGCGAGTGAACGCGACGTGGTGGTCGAGCGCATGAGCGACAACCGGCATGTCGAACTTGATCTCGACGATATCACCAAGCTTCCAGTCGCGTTCGATCATGAAATAGCTCCCTGCCCCAACACCGTCAAGTGCCTTGCCGTTCAGCTTCACTTCTGTCCGTGCGCTCCACGCCGGGATCCTGAACCGCACGGGTGCCGCGCCCTCGGTATGGCTGACGACTCTGACATAATCCGTCCGAGGATAGAGCGAGTACATGTCAAACGCAACCTTGCGCCCGTTGGAAAGCTCGCCCTTCACAAGCGCGGACGAATAGAAGTTGAACGTCGCGATGTCGCCGCGCGTCGTGAAAAGTTCCTTGAGGAAGCAGAGGAACCCGCGCGGACCGTTCGCCGTGCAGCAGTCGGTGTGCATGAAGCAGTGGTTCATGCCGTGCCAGCGGTTCCCGGTCAATGGCGTGTACGCGGCAAATTCGCCGCCGTCCGAGCGAAGCGCACCAAGATAGGCGTTGTAGAAAGTGCGCTCGATCTGATCTGCCCACTTCGGGTCGTCCGTCACCTCCAGCAGCTTTTCGCAAAAGCGCATCCATGTCGTCGTCACGCACGTTTCCTGAAGGTGAATATACGGAAGATGCTGTTTTTTCGCGCCGTGGAACCACGCCTCGCTCGACGCACAGCCGCCGGCAAGGTTCACCTCTTCCTTAACAATGTCCTCTGCGGTCATTACCGTCGCCTTCAGGATATTCTTCAATCCTCCACTCTCAACTCCTCCACTCTTAACTTCTACGTAGTCGAGCAGCCCCTGATAGCAGCTCATCATCTCGTATGCCTTGCTTCTTCCGTGCTTGCAGACATACGCCCATTCGTCGTCACCCTTGAAATCAGGCCCGTTGCGGTCCGCGACCGACACGCCCTTGAGAGCAAGGTCGATGAGCCGAGGCCCCTTCTCTGGCTCCGTCATCCCCTTGACGATGTACGTCGCGAAATCAAGATACTTCTGCGCGGCGTCCTTGCCGTCTTTCGCGGCGACCCGCTTGTAGAGCCAGACGACGGGCTCAAGAATCGACGAACTCGCGTAGCCTGACCAGTTGCCGGTCTGCCACAGTTCGCGTCCGCGCTTTCCGTTCGGGCCGAGCTCCGCAATCACGTAATCACAAAGCCGCTTCGCCGCGTCAAGTATTGAGTTGGAGTTTTGAGTTGGAGTTGGAGAATGGTGTTTTCCATCCATTCTCGAACTCGAACTTTTCTCTCCAACTACTTCCTGTGCTTTTACAAGATCATAATAATGCAACAGCCCCATCATCGTGTACTTCATGCCCCACACGTCCCAGCCCTCGCCGCAGCGAAGCTCGTCGGGGTAGTTGCCGATGTAGCCGCACTCCTCTTGCGAAGCGAGCATTCTCTCAATGCCGCGCTCGATCTTAGAACAAAGCTCCTCCGCAACTTTACACTTTACACTATCAACTTTACACTTCTCGTCGGTTGCGTATCTCAAATACGCAACCGACGAATGCATCCACTTCCCCCAGAACTCGGTCTGCCACCAGCCCTT
>JAEEZC010000321.1 GCA_016288465.1 Verrucomicrobiota bacterium
GTCCCGAAGCATCTGCGACAAGCCGAAGGCTGAAACGCCGCGGCGAGGCACGGCGAAGGCCGTTTGGCCTATCTAGTCTTCTGCAGGCGATTGCGCGGGCCTTGACCTTCAAGCCGTGCGTCGACACGGCGTTTCACGCGGCGAAGCCGTGTCGCAGATGCGGAGGGAGTTCGTGGTCGCGCGTAAGCGCTAGTGGTAGGGAACAGGGAATAGTGAACAGGGAATAGAGAAGAGGTGACAGAGGCTTTAAAGTGCGAAGCTAAGGCGGAGCGGTAGCGGAGCCCATTTTGTCAGCCCTCGGAGTTCATGAAAATAGGGTAACGGGGAACGGGGAATGGGGAACAGGGGCGGGTTAGGCTGGGAGGTGGCGTTCGAGCCGAGCTATACGGCGGTCGCGCATGGCGACGTTGAAGGCGACTCTAAGCCCCGACATCCTGCGCCTGAGCGAATTGCGCGCATAGTAGAGACGAAGGCGCGAGACGGCGAAGCGCCACTGCCCCGGCGTTCCGCGTGACGCCGCGATGTCGCGGAAGCGCGCGAAGAGCCGCCGCCTGAGAAGCGGATGCAGAAAGAGGCCGCTCTTCTTGGCCGACTCCGCGAAGACCCGCGCGAAGTCCTCTATCGGATAGGCGAAGGCAAGGTTGTCGAAGTCGAAGAACGCGGCGACGCGGTCGCCGTCAAAGCCGAAGTTGCCCGGGTGCAGGTCTCCATGGACGACGCGCAGCTCGGCATCCGCCGGACGGCGGAGGTCTTCCGGCCGCATCGCGAGCAGCGGCGCAAGAAGCGGGCGCGCGGCGGGATGAAGCGCGACGTAGCTGCGCACGGTCTCTAGGCAGTCCAGCGGATCGACCGCAGGGCCGCGCACGTCAGGGTCGCGACGAACGCCCTCTGCCGTCCAGCGCCGCATGTACTCGGCCATCCCCGGCTCGTTCAGCACGCCCGAAAGGCTGTCGCACGCCGCAATGAAGCTCTCGAACTGCGCGTCGCTCATCTCCTCTACAGGAATGTGCCGCGCGTCGCTCCAGGCGAACACGTAGACGGGCCTTCCGTCCAGGCGCATCTCTTCGGAGACGACGCGCTCGGGCAGCAGGGGGTTGCCCGGGTTGCGGCGCAGAAGCTCGGCGGCGCATGCGGCGTCCGCAAAGCCCCACTTCACGAAAAGCGCGCGCCCGCCGGACGTGGTGGCGCGGTACACGCGCGAGATGCAGTCCTCCCTGCGCCGCGCAAGCGCCAGGCTCGAGTCGCCGAGCCTTTCGCGAAGGAGGCCTTCAAGGCGGACGTCGTCCGCATCGGGCGCGGCATCTCTTTCGGCGCTCATTTGAACCTGTCGTACACGCGCCTGTTGAGGCGGTACGGAAGCAGCGAGACGAACGGCCTGACTAGCGAATACCACCACGGCCTCGCGGAGAGCTTGACGAGCGCGAGCTCGCGCACCCTGAAGCCCGGGTCGCGCCTGCATATGGCGAGGTAGACCATGAAGAACCTCTCCACGAGAAAGGCCGGCGTCCGCGCGCGCGGGCCCTCGCTCTCGCCTCCCCATGGCGCCTGACGCTCGCAGGCGCGGCAGCACGAGAACGCCCAGTCCATGAAGTCGCAGAAGACGTCGCGGCGCATCACGAACTGCAGCTCCTGCGCGAGCATCGGCGTGGAAAGCGCCCTGTCTATCTCTGCCTTCGCCTCGGGGTTCCTCGCGCGCACCGCCGCCTCGAAGCGGTCCCAGTCCGCCGCGTTGAGCGGATGCCCGTTGACGAACTCGGCCCTCGGCGACTCCGCCTTGCAGTGCTGCGGACGGCGCATGACGATGTCGTAGTCGCGCACGGCCGCGTCGACCTCGGCCTCGCAGTAGTGCCGCTCGAAAGTCCTGCGGAAGGCGCGGTAGCTCGTCCGCACCTTGCGTCCGCGGGCCAGGTCCGGAAGGTCGAGAAAGCGCCTGTAGTGGCAGAAGCCGACGCGCTCGGCCTCGGGATGCTTCGGCAGCCAGTTCTTCCACACCCAGTACCAGGCCGTCATCTCGCCGTAGCGAAGGTTCTCGCCGGATATGCTGTCGCCGGTGTCGTCGCCGACCATGTCGAGGGTCACGCCGGTCCTTGCGCGCCCGGCCTGGATCGGCTCGACGGCGTCGGAGCGCCAGATCGGCCTGTCGTCGAAGTAAACGCAGAAAAGCTTCGTCACCTCAGTTCCTCCAGTAGCGGCCTGAGCTCGCTGTCGCGGCGCTCGACGTCGAACGCGACGAACGGGCTCGACATGTGCTTGAGCACTCGGCGCGACGCGATTCTGAGCCGCGAATGGTTCACCGCTATGCGCCACTCGGCCGCAGGCCATGGCGACGCGGCGGCGAGCCGGGCGAAGAGCGCGCGCAGGCGCACCTTCGACTCGGCAGGCATTGCGGACCTCCTCATCCTCTCGGTGAAGGCGTACGCGACGTCTTCGCACGGGAGGCCGCGAATCAGGTTGTCGAAGTCGAACACCGCGGCAAGCCGTCCGCCGGAGAACGCGTAGTTCTTCGAGTGCATGTCGCCGTGTATGACCGACAGCGGACGCGAACCGTAGCTGCGCTCGGCCTCCGGTATCGAAAGCAGCGGCTCGAGCCTGCGCGACGCCGCAGGATGCCGGCGCGCGTACTCCGCAATCGCCGCGTACTGGACGTCCGGCGAGTCGCGGCCTCCGCCCGGAATCACGTCCGGAGCGGACGCAAGAGCCTTCGAAAGCTCGATTATCCCGGCGAGGAAAGCGTCCGCCTCGGCGTCCGTCATGCGCTCCGCGTCGATGCGCCGCCCTTCCTGCCATTCCGTCACGAGCACAGTGCGTCCGTCAAGGTCGATCGGCGGGCAGAGCGGACGCGGAATCAGCCGGCATCCGCGGACGGACTCGAGAAACGCCATCGTGCGCGCGACGTTGGACTCCGGCGCGACCTTCACGAACGCGGCGGCGCCGGGCGCCTCGGCCTTGTAGACGGGCCACACGCATGCGCCGGCGGGCTTGAGGGAGACCGACTTCACGCCGAGCGCGGACGCGACGGCGGAGGCGAGAGCGTCCTGCGCGGCGCGGTCCGCCTTCTTGTACATCGCCGAAAGCCGCCTCGTCTCAGCCGACTCCGAATACCGCCAGGCGTTCCCCGGAAGATACAGCGCGGCGCGGCGCACGAAGTCCTCGACCGCCGCGAGCGGATGGCGGTTCCTGTACGCGCGGTGCCCGTAGACGACGATCGGGCGGGCGGGGTCCGCAGGCGTCACGGGCTGGTCCCTGGCCGACTCTATCAGCTCGACGACCTGCGCCCAGAAGTTGTACTTCGAGAGCAGAAGCTCCTTCGCCCTGCGGATCGCGGGAAGGCGCCTGGACCACTCGTCGTTCGCGATGGCCGCCTTGACGATGCGCACTGCCTCGTCGGGATTGTCGTGCGGAATGCGGATGAACGACTCGGGCGGAAGCGTCTCGCCAAGAAGCGGGTCGCCCGCGTAGAACGGCAGGCACTCGCAGAGAATCGCGTCCGGCAGCTTTTCGCTCCAGTGGTTGGGCGCGATGTGGTTCTCGATCGCGACATGGTACCTGAAGGCGTCGAGCGCGTCGTGCTTCTCAGCGATGCGGTCGAAGCCGATGCCGTACCACGCCATGCCCGGGATCTCGGCCTTGAGGCGCCTGAGCGTCGCCATCCTGTCGTGGTGCGCGGTGTGCCTCATGCTCTTGTTGGAGCAGACGGCGGAAAGGTCGGCGGTCTTCGGATAGTCCTTCTTCGCGACGACCTCGGCGTACGTCCTGCCGAGGCACCAGGGAAAGTAGCCGCGCCCGAGCCTGTAGTGCGGGTGCCGCTCGGCGCTCCAGGGACGGTTCGTCAGGTAGTGGCCGAACTGCCGCGTGAAGCCGCGCGAATACGGCTTCACGCCGACGGGCTCCCAGGTCGCGAGTATCGTCCGCTCGCGCGGGCACGCAAGGGTCTCGGTTCCGTCCACAAGGTCGTCGAACACGACGAGCCAGTCGTAGTCGCGGCAGGCGGGATCGTAGGTGAAGAGATATCCCGGAGCGTACTCGAAGTCTTCCGCGCCCAGCTTTCTCGTCTTTCCTGCGACCTTGATCTTCATCCGATCTCCGTTTCGACGTCCACGTCGATTGAGTAGTGCTCGCGGAGGAACGCGAGGTACCTGCGCGACTTGCGGCGCAGCTTGGCGCGCCTGTACTGCGGAATCCAGCGCTCGGGCTGGAGGAACGTCTTCGCGCACGGCTCGAAGTCCACGATGCGCGTCTCGATCCCTCCGTCCGGCCTGAAGAGCGTGTGGAAGTTGCCCGGCTCGTAGAAGTAGGCGGCCTCGCGGATGAGCACGAGCAGGATGTCCCGCGCCTGCCGGTATATCTCGCGCTTCACGTCCGGCCGCTCCCTCTGCCGGCGTATCTCGTCCTGATAGGGTATGACCGCCGTGCCGTCAGGATTGCAGAGGTACGTCTCAAGTATTCCGTAGCCCCATTCAGGATGCTCCACGAGCTCGACGTGAGGAAGGAGCCTGGAGACGACCTCGTCCGGCATGCGCAGCCAGTGCGAGTGGTAGTAGTCCACCTCCATCGCAGACGAGTTGCGCTTCCTGTCGAAGCGGCGCCGCTCGATGTCCCTCGCGATGGACCCCTTCATCCCGCCCGACGCGCACTCGTCCTGCGGCTTGTAGAACTTCACGCAGTAGCCGCTCTCCCCGAGCCTGTAGCAGTTCCTCCTGCTGCCGCCCACGCCCACGCGCACAAGCGGCTCGCTCGCGAGAAGATGGGCCATGGACGTCATCTGCGCTCGGCCTTCCGCGACGCGTCGACGACGAAGTCGAAGCACGAGTGCCTGTCCTTTCTGTCTCGGATGCGGTAGAAGCGGCTTTCCTCGCGGAGCATCGCGGCGACCTCGGCTGCGGCGAGCTGGCGCTCGCCCGCTGCCCGCATCACGCCCGCGATCTTCGCGTGGCTCGTCGGCTCGTCGACGACTGCGAACGGCGAGACGTCGGAGAACGGCTTCATCCACAGCATCGCCGCGCACTTGAAGGGCTCGCCCTCCCTCGAAACCTGCTCAGCGCCGTGGTCCGCGACGACCGCGATGAACGACTTGTCGTAGACGCCCTTCCCGCGCAGCGCGTCGAAGAGCGCGGCAAGCCTGTCGAGCGAGTTCGAAACGGCCGAACGGTAGTCCGTCGCGCCGAACATGAACGGCGGATGCCCTCCGTGCGTGTGCATCTTCATGAACATCTGCCGCGGATTCTCCGAGACCGGGCGCGAGGCGAGCTGCGGGAAGACCGTGGTCTCGTGGTCGTACGTCTCGCTGACGCTGCGTATCGTGTCGCGGTTGCGCAGCTTGGTCGAGAGGAACTGCCGCTTGAACGCAAACGGCAGCATGCGGAACGCGACCGCGTCGAAGAGCGAGAGATACGGCACCTCGGCCGTGCGCCTGAAGAGCGCCAGCCCCGACGCCTGCGGCTTCACGCGGCTCCTGGACTGCGGAATGTCCGCCGTCGTGTATCCGTAGGACGACGTGCAGAACATCGCGTAGATCGCGTCGCCGCGGTCCTTGAAGCCCTGCATGAACGAGCCCTTGCCGAACACCGACATTATGTACTCCGCAAGCGCGCCTCGGCCAGGCGCGAAATACTCGCCCGTCATTATCCCCGGCACCCCGAGCTTCGTCGAGTCGTGCATGCCGATGTTGTTGCGGTAGGCCGTGAAGCCCGCGAACCGGGCGGCAAGGGCGGGGTCCTTCTCAATTACGTCCGCCGCGACGTACGAGTCGACGTTGTCCAGCACGAACAGCATCACGTTGCGCGTCGGCGAGTACTCCACGTTGTCGATGATGTCGGACGACAGCTCGTATCCTCCGGCCCGCGTCTCGTCCGGCGCGGCCTCGGCGCCCCTTTTCGCGTCGAAGAGCGACGCGGCCCCGAGCACAAGCGCCGAGAGCGCGACGAAGTGGATATACGGGGCCAGCCTCTTCGCCAGCGCGAGAAACGCCGCGAGAAGCAGAAGCCAGAACGCCCCGTCCCAGCACCTGCGCGCGGCATTGGCCAGAGACTTCGGCAGCTCTCCGTCTATCTCCGGCAGAGACGAGGCGAGCGGACCGGCCTCGACGTACGCCGCGACCATGAGCGCGACAAGCGCCGCCGCGACGAGCCGCCGCAAAGTCTCGCAGGACCAGTAGAGCGCCATGTACGCGACCGCCGCGACGCCCACGGCCAGCAGCGACTGCTCAAGCGCTATTTGCGCGAGCGAATACGCGTACGCGCCGGAATTGCCGAGATATGTCTGAAGCGGCAGCACGAGCGCGAGGAACGCGCCGAACGCCAGCGCCGTCAGCGTCTGCGGCAGCGACGGCCACTTCGCGGACGTCATTTTCTGACAACCTCCTCTTCAATCTCCTTGCCCGCGTTCTCGTCACGGCCGAGCGCGCGGCCCGCGCCTCTCTTTATCTTGCGCCAGACGACGCCGAAAACCACGCCAAGCGCAATCGCCACACCGGCGATCGCCTGCACCGTGTAGGACATCACGGACGGATCGACATATGCAAAAATCATCGTATTCTCCTTGTGTAAGGTGATATTATACTCGAAAACCGTGTCCGGAATCAACAGCGCCGCCGCCGTCGCAGATCTTGGCTCTGGCCAGTGCCTGTCCCGCCAATCGCGTCAATCTTTCCTAGCCATCCCGTGGTCTTTCAGCCGACTTCGAAATCTGGACGCAACGGCTCTCCCGTGGAGATACCGTTGCCATCTTCGTCTCATTGTCTCATTCCCGCGTCGGCGTCCCTCGCATTGCCTGAACCACAAATCTTCACAAATCGGCACAAATCTAGTCGACGGGAACAGCATAAGACTTCAGACTTCGGACCTCAGACTTCAGAACTTTCTTAAGTCCGAAGTCAGAAGTCAATCAAGCCGGCGGGGACAAGCCCCCCTTGGCCTCATCGCCATAACTGCCTAAATCTTGCAAAGGCAGTCATAACGCGTCAAAAGGCCATGACGGGGACGGCGAAAACATACGTAGAAATCTCGCTACGGGGGTGACAGCTCGCCCGACCCGCACTTCGCGGATACTACCCGACGTGATTTTGACGCTCGTGCATAGCACTCGCCTGTTGCCGCGGGTCGTCAAAATCATGTCGGTTCCGCGAAGTGTCTCGCCCTCGCTTTCACTTCGGGTTGGCTCGTGCAC
>JAEEZC010000322.1 GCA_016288465.1 Verrucomicrobiota bacterium
CCTGTTAGGTCAGTGAACAACAGCCCGAATTCCATACTCCCAAGGAGCAGTTCAAGGGTTGTGGGTAGTGTACCACAAATGCACCGCGGGTTCAACTGCGAATTTCTCGGCTAATTGCTCGGCTGCGACATGGCCGAACGCCCTCATTTCGACTTCGCCTCCGGCGGAGAGTCCTCCTTTAGCCTAAGCGTCGCAGTTGAAAGGCCGCAATCACGATCGCGGCCTTTCAACTGCGACGCTTAGGTTTAATCAACCGGCAAAAATAACTATTGGGTCTAACCAATGGAAAAGGCTCACACCTACACCTTAAGAGCAAAAAAAAGTTGTCATGTCATTTGTGAACATCGGGGCGCAATATGCTACAATAGCGTCGATCAAGGAGGAATTGCAGATGAACAATCGGAAACGTCTCGGGATTGCGGTGCTGGCCGTATGCGCGGCCTTTTCTGCGACACGCTGCAGCGCTGACATGCAGCAGATCAGAAAGGTCCTTTGCTGGGGCGACAGCGTCACGGAGGGGATGGCAATGCCGCGCGGAAAGGACTATCCATCACGGCTGGAGGCGCTTCTTGGGCCCGGCTACAGGGTGTTCAACTCAGGCGACGGCGGAGAGAATTCGATTACGATTCCGGCGAGGCAGGGAGCCGTGACGCTCAGAACCGCCGCGCCGATCACGTTCAACGCCGGCGAAAGCGCCGTAAGGATAGGCGACGCGGACGACAACGGCTTGCGCACGTCCGACGGAGACAAAATAATGCTCACCGCGGCGCTTGGCAGGCAAATCCCAGTCAACCCCGTGAAGATCGGCGAGGCGGAATACAGGCTTTCCGTGCGCGACTTCCGCTGGAACAGTCCGACCAACAGGATATCCTATACCCTATGGCTCTCGCGCGACGAAGGCAGGACGGAGGCGCCGCTTGCGATACCGGGCGGAACTCCCGTCAAGTTCGCGTCTGTCGATGCCGCCGCAGACGCCTACTGCGAGATATTCTTCATGGGCGCGAACGGAGGGTGGAACAACGACATAGACAGGCTCATCGCGCAGTTCCGGACGATGATTTCGAGGCGAGGGGAGAGCCGTCCATATCTCGTCATAGTTCCGTACTGGAGGAGCTTCTCCCAGAAGAACAAAGATGCGTTCAAGAAGGCGTTTGGTTCCCACGCGGTCGAGTTCCCCGTCCAGGACTCGCTTTGCTACAAGAACCGTCCCGACGTGCACCTGAACGAGAGAGGCTACGCGCTTCTGGCGGAGCTGCTGCATCAGCGCGGCGCAAAGCTCGGATACTGGCCGTCCGGCGGACAGCCGCAACCGCGCTCAGCGCCGCAATGCGACTGACGGCGGCAAGCGCCGGAACCGACTACTTGATCGTGACCGGCACGCGGCCCACGCCCTTGACGATGGCCGTGCCGTAGCCCGTGCCGTCCACAAAGACGCCTCTTACGGCGGCGCGCCTGCGCTTGAGCTTGCCGCCCACGGTCTGATAGACCGAATACGTACCGCTGAATTCGCCAGTCTCCGCATTGCAGAAGAGGCTAAGCCCGGGCCTGTTGCCGTTGTCGACGGTGGAGACGATCTGACCGCCGACAAGAGCGACTTTGTCCGCCTTGGGCGTCAGCATCTTCCGTCCGTTCCACTCGACGCCGACCGAGACGTCGCCGGCGACGAACGTCATGGCGCGGACGGGAACGCCCGCGGCGCCTGAAACCCAGTCGTACGAGAGCACGTCGCCGCAGAAGACGCCCTCAACGTCGCCGGCACCGGCTTCGCCCAGCGTCTCGTCCATCTTCAGCCACATCAGAAAGCCGAACTGCGGAGACTTCGAGTGCACGACGGGCACACAGGCGAACTCGCCGCCCTCCGCGAGAAGCAGCTGGGCGGAGGCGGAGACGCGCGAGCCCTTGACCGTCGAGCAGGCCCCCTTCACCGAGCCCTTGGACTTGACGCGGAAGGCGAAGACCGAATGCCCGCCGCTGCACGCGAACGCCACTGTCTTAAGTCCGGTCCATGCGGCGTATGCGGACTTGTTCGCCTTTGCGCGGGCGCGGATGCCCTTGACCATCAGATCGCCCCACTTGCCGAAGACGCCCTCGGAACCGATCTTCAGCGTCATGGACTGGTCTTTGTGCGAAAGGGCTACGACGGCGGCGGCGTCTTCCGGAATCGTCGCCTTGCCCTTCTTCTCGGAAGCCCTGAAGCTCATCCGCGAGCCGGCTACGGGATTCAGGACCGCAGTGACGTTCGCGAGGCGAGTCTTCCTGTTGGCCCTGCCGACGCGCACCTGCGCAGTGCCCCACAGAACGCCGTCGCCGTCAAGCACGTAGGCGTCGTACGTCTGCGACTTCGAAGCGTCCACCACGCCCTCGCCGTGCGTCACCGGCACAAGCGGATTGTCCGCGCGTTCGAAGGCAAGCGCCTTGACTAGCGAATTCATGACGGCGTCGACGGCGGAGAGGTTGTCCTCAAGACCGACCTTGTCGTCATAAGCAAGGGCGCCGAGCGCGGCATCCGCGTCCGCGACCAGCTGCTGGCAGCGCCTGTTGTCGCCGGGCAGTGCAATCGAGCCGACGATTTCGACGGCGTCTGCGAGATGCCACGCAAACTCCGTCCTGTTCACGACGTCGGTGACTTCGGCGAACGACTTCTCGAGCGCGGCGGACGCCTCGTAGATCTCGGCCTGCGACGCGTTCTCGTCGTTGAGGACGACGAATGCGTCGGAGAGCGACTTCTCAAGGACTTTCGCGGAGCCTTCGTGGGCGTCGGCAATGCTGTCCTTGTACGCGCCGGCAGCCTCGGTCAGGCTCCTGAAGCGGTCGGTGTCCAGCGCAAGGGCGACGCGGAACTTGGCAAGCTCGGCGCCCTTCTCGATCTTCCAGAATCCTCCGCGATCAGGAGCCGGCGACCAGGCGACCGCCAAAGCATCCGCAGGATGCTCCGCGAGCGCATGCTCTTCGCCCTTCGGGCTGGTGGACGTGACCGTCGCGCCATCCGAGACGATCGGCGGCAAAGACGCGGCGTCGAGGGCGTCAAAAGGACGTTCCTCGCCGCTCTCCGCCGTCCACATGAGGAACGACGCGACATCGGCGCTGACGACGACAGGATCTTCCGCCAGCGCGAAAGGCGCGGAGAGGATGACGGCCGCAAAAACACACATGAGTGCAGACAGACTCTTCATGACAAATTCCTTCCTCAATTCTGCGTGACGTTCGCGTTCTCCTCGATGGAGATATAAGAGCAAGAGCCTAGGTACCCTGCGCCGATTGCAGGGACGCCGGACCTGCCGGACGTGGCGACGACTTCGGTTACGCCCTTTGTGATGGTGATCCCAGAGCATCTGCTGACCGAGACGCCGCCGCCGATGGCGGCGCCGCCTCCGCTGCCGCCCTTCGCCCACACTGTTCCTCCAGTTATGGTAATGTCGCCGCAATCGGTGTACAAAGCTCCGCCTATGCCGGCTCCGTTGCCGGTGCCTGTAGCTTTGACGAATCCTCCGCTTATGACGATGTTGCCGCACGGACGGCCCTTGCAGGCGCCAATTGCCGCCGCGGTTGCGCCTGTCTTCAAGCTGCTGGCGTCAAGCGCGCCGTCGCCCTTGATCGTAAGAGTGCATTCGTCAGCCACGAAGACAGCCGAGTAGTCCGCATGGCCGCTGCTCACGACATTCGAGCCTTCGAGAACGATGGTCGCATCGCCAAGGCAGCCGATTGCGGCCCATTCGGCGTTGCGAGAGAGATTCGTGATCACAACGTCGCGCAGATGCACCTTTGCACCGGTCTCAAGCTCAATCCGCACTTCTGCCGTAAGTTCGCCGGTAAGGACGTCTCCGTCCCTCGCGACATAATCCCTCGTCACCTTTGACAGGTCGACGGAGTGGTCTATCAGGCGAGTGTCGCCGTCCGTGGAATCGGAAAGGCCATTGTCGACTGCGACTTCGACGGCATCGCCGTTCTTGGATGCGCCGATCGGCTCTGAGTCGCTGCCAGCCTTGGCGACGACCTTGGTGACGCCGTATGCGATCTCCACACTTCCGCAGCTCGACCAGTAGCCGTTTCCGATGCCGGCCGCCCAAGCGCCGCCGACAGCTTCTACCGAGCCGCCGGACAATGTGATGTCTCCGCATCCGCTTTCCAGTCCGCTGCCGATGCCCGCGCCTCCGCCCGAGCCGCCAGTCGCCTTGACGTCGCCGCCTTCGATCGCGATGCTGCCGCACTCCATCTCGTATCCGCCGCCGATTGCGGCGGCGTAAGTTCCGCCGCGGACGTCGAGGCTTCCGTCGCCCCTGATCGTGAGCGTGCAATTGGTCGGCACGTAGATGCCGGAGTAGTCATCGTCGCCGGCCATGACGACATTCGTGCCTTCGAGCACGATGGTGGCGTCGCCAAGGCAGCTGATGCCGGCCCACGAGCAGTTTTCCCCGAGTTTTGCGATTGCCACGTCACGAAGCGTCACTGTTGCGCCCGCCGCAATCATGACGGATACGTCGTCAGGCAGCTCTCCCGTCAGAATGTCTCCGTACTGCGCCTCGTAGAAAGGCGCTGTTATCTTCGAGAGATCAACAGTCCGCTCGATCGTGCGGACGCCGCCGTCGATCCTGTCGAGAAGGCCTTCGGCCAGAGTTACGACTACAGCCGAGCCTCCGCCCTTTCCGATCGGCTCAGCGCCGTCGCCGGCCTTCGCGACCACCTTGACAACTCCGTACTCGATGTCGACGCCCTCGCATCCAGCCGTGCCGGCGCCGATGCCGGCCGCACCATTGCCGCCGACTGCCGTGACGGAACCGCCCTTGAGAACGATCGAGCCACAGTCGATGCCGTATCCGCCGCCGATGCCCGCGCCGTAGCCGTTGCTGGAGGCTTCAAGCGCGCCAACGCCCGTGATCGCAAGCGTATGGCCCGTCGGAACGAAGATACCAGGATGTTCGCGGTATCCGCCTCGGACGAAGTTCTCGCCCTCCAGGACGATCGTGGCGTCGCCGAGGCAGGTTATTCCGGCCCAGCTGTTCCCCGCTACGTCCTCAATGTTCGTAATCGCCGCGTTCCTCAGCTTCACCGTCGCGCCGTCGGCAATCGTTATCTTGACGCCTGCGGCGAGGACGCCAGTCAGAACGTCTCCGTTGCGAGCCTCGAAGTCGGCCGCGACAGCAGAGAGGTCGACGGGCTTCCTAATTATGCGCGCATCTCCGACTAATTCGTCGCTAAGGCCATTGTCCACTATAAGCAGAACGTCGTCGCCGCCCTTTCCGGCTCCGATCTGCTCAGCTCCTTCGCCCGAAGTGGACACGACGCTGACCGCTCCGGACCTTATCGCAATTCCGTCGCAATCGGAACCGCAGCCTCCGCCGATGCCTGCGCCGCCTGACGCTCCGCCTTTCGCAACTATGTCGCCTCCGGCAACGACGATTCCTCCGCAGTCGATTCCGTTGCCTCCGCCGATTCCCGCGGCGCGTCCGCCACCGGTGACGTCAAGCGATCCCGAGCCCCTGATCGTAAGTACGCAGCCTGTCGGGACGTAAACGCCCGACCAGTCTTCATTGCCGCTCTTGACGACGTTCGTTCCGACGAGAACGATAGTCGCGTTTCCGAGGCAGGTAATGCCGGCACGTTCCAGACTCGGTTCAATGTTCACGATCGTCGCGTCGCGAAGCGTCACCGTCGCTCCGTCGGCGATGGTCAGCGCAACGGCGCCTGACGTCTTGCCCGACAGGATGTCGCCATCCTTCACCTCGAAGTCGCCTTCAGGAAGAATCACGAGATCCGTCACGCGTTCTATGACGCGAGTGTCTCCGTCTGTCGAGTCAGCAAGGCCAGGCGCAACAGTAACCGGCACTTCCGACCCCTGCCTGCCTTTGCCAATGGCCTCAGCTTCAGAGCCGGCTGTCGCAACGACACGGATGATTCCGGACTCGATGCTCACTCCTTCGCAGCTTGCGAACCAGCCTCCGCCAATGCCGGCGGACAGACTTCCGCCATATGCGACGACAGTGCCGCCCGCAATGACGATGCTACCGCAGTCGATGCAGTTTCCTCCGCCGACGCCTGCGCCATAGCCGTTGCTTGAGGCTTCAAGCGAGCCAGCGCCCGTGATTGTCAGCGTATGGCCGGTCGGCACGTATATGCCCGGATAGTCCGACAATCCGCCTCTGACGAAGTTATCGCCCTCAAGGACGATCGTGGCGTCGCCGAGGCAGGTTATTCCCGCCCAGTCGTTCGCCGCTTCGTTGGCAATGTTCGTAATCACCGCATTCTTGAGCTTCACCGTCGCGCCGTCGGCAATTGTGATCTTCACGTTGGAAGAGAGCGTGCCTGTCAGCACATCACCGTCCGAAGCCAGGAAGTTCCCGGCAAAACCGGAGATGTCAATCGCCGGCCTGATTACACGATCGCCTCCGACAACTTCGTCCACAAGATTGCCGGCCACGGTCACAGTTGCGGCAAGCCCGCCCTTCCCCGCGCCAATCGGCTCGGCGTCAGCCCCGCACTTCGCGACGACCTGGACGATGCCAGGCCCGACATGAACGTCTCCGAAGTCAGCCGAAAGTCCGCCGCCGATGCCTGCGCCGCCTTCTTCGCCGCCGACTGCCGTGATGTCGCCGCCCTCTATCGCAACGTCGCCGCAGTCGATTCCGAATCCTCCGCCGATGCCTGCGCCGCGTCTTCCGCCGACGGCCGTGAGAGCTCCGTCGCCCATGACTGTCAGCGTATGGCCGCTTGGCACGTAGACGCCGGGATGGTCGTCGTGGGCGGCGCTGACGTAGTTGGATCCATAAAGGAATATCGTGGCGTCTCCAAGGCAGCTGACGCCGGCCCATGCACAGTCCGAAGAGAGGTTGGTTATCGCCGCATCCCTGAACCATACGGTCGCACCGTCGGATATGACGATCCTGACGTCGTCCGACAGATCCCCTTCGATGAACTCTCCGTTAAGAGCCACGTGATCCGTCTCCAGTTCGGAAAGGATCGTCGTCGGCATGATGATTCGCTCTTCGCCGACCCAGGCGTCAGACAGAGACGAGGCGACATTCACGCCGACTTCGAGGCCGTAGCCTCCCATCCCGATCTGCTCGGCCTCCTCTCCGCATTTCGCGGCGATTCTGACGACGCCATCGGCAAACGTGATGCCGTCGCAGGTTGAGCCGTATCCCGCGCCTATTCCCGCGGCCCATTTGCCGCCGGTCGCCGTGATGTCGCCGCCCTCGAACACCAAGCTGCCGCAGTCGACACAGTATCCGCCGCCGATGCCTGCGCCATGGCTGCCGCCTTCCGCCACGAGGGAGCCGTCGCCCTTTATCGTCAGGGTACTGCCAACCGGCACGTATATTGCGGGATAGTCGCTGTCAAAACCACGGACGACGTTGCTGCCTCTGAGCACGATCGTCGCATCGCCGAGGCAGGTGATGCCGGCGCAGTTGCAGTTGTCGGCGTGCTTCTCGATCGTCACGTTCTGGAGCGTCACGACCGCGCCAGGCGCCACGGATATGCTCACGTCCCTGACAAGCGCGCCGACGAGCACGTCTTCGTGCTTCGCCTCGTAGACGCCGCGCAGACTGGAGAGCACGACCGCAGGACGCAGAATGCGAACGCCTTCAAGCACGATGTCGCCCAGTCCGCCTGCAAGCGTCACCGCCACGTCCGCTCCGTCCTTGCCACAGCCGATCTGCTCAGCCCCGTCGCCAGCCTTCGCCGCGACGCGCGCTATTTCATTCGAGACGGCGACGCCTTCGCATGCGGAGCCGAATCCAGCGCCGATGCCCGCGCCGCCCAGCGAACCGCCTTCCGCCGCGACCGCTCCGCTCTCGATTACGATGCCGCCGCAGTCGAGGCCGCGGCCACCGCCCAGGCCGGCGCCGTACTTGCCGCCGGACACGACGAGCGATCCTTCGCCTCTGACCGTAAGCGTATGGCCTGTCGGCACATAGATGCCGGAATAGTCGTCATGGCCCGCGCTCACGAAGTTCGTGCCGACAAGAACGACCGTCGCATCGCCAAGGCAGGTGATGCCGGCCCAGGCGCTGCCG
>JAEEZC010000323.1 GCA_016288465.1 Verrucomicrobiota bacterium
AAGTTCCGTGCGCTTCTGAAAGGCGCGAGTCGTGTGCTTCTTGGCGTGTGCAAGGGAACTTGCTGGGAAGAATTCCCGCTAGGCGAGATAGTTCGCACGCCATTTCCGCCTTTGTTTAAAAAGTCGTAGCTTTTCCCTTGTTGCCTTGTTCTGCTGTCAGTGCCGCTGTAGAAGTTGGTGCTTTCTGTAAGTGCCGCAAAAGGGGCCTTTGCTGTTGTTTTTGGCCTTCAAAAGGGTGGTTTTGGGGTTGCACGGTGTGATAGGCGCGA
This sequence comes from Verrucomicrobiota bacterium, assembly GCA_016288465.1. Classification (GTDB taxonomy): domain Bacteria; phylum Verrucomicrobiota; class Kiritimatiellia; order RFP12; family UBA1067; genus UBA1067. The sequence continues at coordinate 270 of JAEEZC010000323.1, forward strand.
GTGGCAGGGTGTGATAGGTGCAAGTCGCAGGGTGCGATTCGAGGGAGTCGCACGGTGCGATGCTGGCGAGTTGCAAGGTGCGATGTTCGGCTGTTGCAAAGCGCGATGCGCGGATGTCGCACGGTGCGGTGTTGTTTATGGTATAATTAACGAAAATCTGTTTGGGAAATGGAGAATGCGAGATGGAAGTGAAGGGGTTTTGTATTGTGGCGTTTGCGGCGGCGCTGTTCGCGGGAGGCGGCGTTTCGGCGGCGGATGCACCGCGTCCGTTTCCCAGCGCGCTTGCAGTCTCGTCCGGCGAAAGGAAGGCGTGCGGGCAGGACGTCCGCAACTTCTTCCTTTCCGGCACTTGCGTGCTTTCGAAGGGCGCGGAGGCCGCGATATGGTTCCATGCCGACGACGGCGGCAGGGGATACGAGGTCCTTCTGCACAACGGGCCGGTTGACGGGACCCGCAAGACCGGCTCGCTTTCGCATGTCCGCAACCTCTACCGCTCCATTGCGCAGGACGAATCGGAATTCCGCTTCGAAATCCGCGTGCGCGAGAAGAACGTCGAGGTTCTGGTGAACTCGACTCCGGTCGTGCGCTATACGGAGGGCGAGCGCCCGTTTCGTCTGCCGCGCTATGCGAAGATGCTTCTTTCGCGCGGCGATTTCGTCTTCGAAGGGCGCAGCGGCTCGGCGAGCTTCAGGGACATGGTGCTGGAGCCGATCAGGGACGGGGCGACGAATCCGGACGACCTGTATCCATGCGCGGACGAGGCGACGGACCCGGTGATAAGGCTTCAGCAGGAGGACTTTCCCGTTGTGAACTGGCATGTCCACGCGAAGGGCGGATGGACGGTGCGCCAGGCGTATGCCAAGAGCCTTGCGGACGGCATCAACTACGGGCTTTCGGTGAACATATACGGCAAGATAGTGCGCAAGGGCGACGGAGGCTTCGGGCGCATGATCGAGACCGACGACGAGGCGCTTGAGTACCTTGACGGCGTGAGGGAGTGGCCGTTCCTGCACGGCTTTCAGGGCGAGGGCCGCAAATGGACGGCGTCCTTCACCGGCAAGTCGCTTTCGGCCTGCGACTACATCTTCACCGATTCGATGACGGTCGTTGACCGCAACAGGCAGATACGTCTGTACCGTCCGGAGGAATTCACGCTCAACGGGCGCACGGCCGAGGAGTGGATGGACTTCTACGTCTCGCAGATCGAGCTGATACTTGAGAACGAGCCGACCGACATCTACGCGAACCCGATGTTCCTTCCGCCGGAGCTCGCGAAGGACGCCGACAGGCTCTGGACGGACGCGCGAATCGACCGCGTCCTTGACATGCTAGCCAGGCACCGCATTGCGCTCGAGATCAACTCGCGCTACTGCATACCGAGCCACAAGGTCCTGCGCAAGGCCAAGGCGCGTGGGCTCAAGTTCGCCTTCGGCACGAACAACGTGGACGCGAACATAGGACGGCTTGAGTGGTCCATCGACGCGGTCCTCGCGTGCGGAATCCGGAAGGAGGACATGTGGTTCCCGCCGGACAGCGTCAGGCTGTCGCGCAGCGCGGTGCTCTACAACCGCATTGAAGAGTGACACTGAGGCCTTTGCGGCACTGGAACCGGCGTCATGTCCAGCACGTTCGTCTCCAATCGCGGCATATATGAGTCCGTAATCTGCGGCATCGTGCCGCAGGCGAGGGAAAGGCTGTGGATTGCGACTGCGGACATCAAGGACATGTATGTGGATGCGGGAGGACGCGACATGGTGCCGTTTCTCGGGGTTCTGGACGGGATGGTGAAGCGGGGCGTCGAGGTGCGGCTGATCCACGCGAAGGAGCCGGGGCCGAACTGGAGGGACGACTTCGATCGGTATCCGACTCTCTGGACGGCGATGGAGAGGCTGCTTTGCCCGAGGGTGCACTTCAAGTGCGTCATCGTCGACGGCGTCAAGGCGTACTTCGGCTCTGCGAACCTCACGGGCGCGGGAATGGGCGCGAAGTCGGAGCGCAAGCGCAACTTCGAAAGCGGGATCCTGACGGACGATCCCTCGCTCGTCGATCCGCTTGTCGAGCAGTTCGATGCGGTCTGGCGCGGGGCCTTCTGCCGCGAATGCGGGCGTAGGGCGTTCTGCAGCGATCCGGCGGTGTGAGATTTGCCCGCGCGTGTCTATTGCCAAGGTTCTGAGGTGTGTGGTATAATCTAACAAATTAACAACCAGTCACTATGAAAATGAAAATCTACAAGGCGATTCTTCCTGCAGCTCTCTGCGCCGTGTCGGCGGCGTGCGTCCAGACCGGATTCGACGGGGCCCGTCCAAACACCCTGAGCGACCGCGAGAAGTCGGAGGGGTACGTGCTGCTCTTTGACGGCGAGACTCTTCCGACCGAGCACTGGGTCGGCGTCAAGGGCGGGCTCAAGAGCTTTCCCTCGAACGGCTGGTTCGTCGAGGACGGCAGCCTCGGCATGCGTCCGACGCGCGAGATCACGCAGGACGGCAAGTTCGTTCCGCTGCCAGCCGAAGTGGCCGCGCTTGGCGGCGGCGGCGACATCGTGACGGTCGGCAAGTACCGCGACTTCGTCTTCAAGTTCGAGTTCCGTCTCACGCCCAAGGCGAATTCGGGCGTGAAGTACTTCTTCGACGAGAGGTTCGACAAAGGCACTTGCGAAGAGTATCAGGTGCTTGACCCGGGGCATCCCGACTACTACAAGGGGCGCGACGGCAACCGCAAGGTCGGCGCTCTCTACGACCTCATTCCCGCGCCGCTTGCAGAGAAGGCCGTCAAGCCGTGCGGCGAGTGGAACTCGGGCAAGCTCGTCGTGAAGGGCGACCACGTCGAGCACTGGCTCAACGGCGTGAAGGTTCTCGAGTACAGGCGCGGCTCCGAGGACTTCAGGAAGGCGGTCGACGTCTCCAAGTACGCGAAGTGGGGTGTCGGCGCGGACGGCAGCGCGAGACGCTGGGGCGAGAACGCCGAGGGCCGCATCATGCTTCAGGACCATGCGGACTCGACGGTCTACTTCAGGAACCTGAAGATCAGGGACCTTTCGGCGCGCTGAGCCGTTTCGCGCGGCCATGCGAGAGGCAAGTGGCGAGGTCGGGGCCGCCGGTTGCGGACGCGGAGCCAGGGAGCGGCTGTCGAGCCGCCTCGGCTTCATATTCCTGTCGGCCGGCTGCGCCATCGGCCTTGGCAACGTGTGGCGCTTTCCGTACGTCGCCGGCAAGTACGGCGGCGGATGCTTCGTGCTTCTCTACATTGTCAGCCTTCTTCTGCTCGGGCTGCCGATACTCGTGATGGAGTTCGCGGCCGGGCGCGCGGCCAGGCGGTCCATCGCAAAGATGCATTCCGCGCTTGTGCCCGACAGGAGGGCGTGGCGCGTTCACGGCGCGTGCGGCTTCGTCGCGAACCTCGTGCTGATGATGTTCTACACCGTCGTCACGGGCTGGATGGTCATCTACTTCTTCAGAATGGCCGCAGGGAGATTCGCCGGCCTTGGCTCGCAGGAGATCGGCGCGGCGTTCGGCGCGATGCTCGGCGATCCGCATGCGATGTACGCGGCGACTGCCGCGGTAGTGGCGTCCGCGGCGGCCGTGTGCGCCATAGGACTGCAGAAGGGCGTCGAGAGGGTGTCCAAGGCTCTCATGGCGTGCCTTCTCTCGCTGATATTCGTCCTGGCGGTGCGAAGCCTGATGCTGCCTGGCGCAGGCAGGGGAGTCGCGTTCTATCTTGTGTCAGACTTCGCGGCGGTCAGGGAGATCGGCTTCGCCAGAGTCGCGGTCGAGGCGATGAACCAGTCGTTCTTCTCGCTTTCGCTCGGCATCGGGTCGATGGCGATATTCGGAAGCTACCTTGACAGAAGCCGTGCGCTTCTCGGCGAGGCGGCGAACGTGGCGTTTCTTGACACCGGCGTCGCGGTGGCGGCGGGCCTCATCATAATTCCGGCGTGCTTTGCGTTCGGCATCGAGCCCGGGCAGGGGCCCGGGCTCGTGTTCGTGACGCTGCCGAACGTCTTCAACTCGATGCCGCTCGGTCGGCTATGGGGTTCGCTCTTCTTCCTTTTCATGAGCTTTGCCGCGCTCACGACGGTGCTGGCCGTCTTCGAGAACGTGGTCGCGTGCGCGATGGACTACACTGGCCTCGGGCGTCGCCGCGCGTGCCTTGCATGCGGCGCTGCGCTGGCGGCGCTCTCGCTTCCGTGCGTGCTCGGCTTCAACGTCTGGTCGTCGTTCGAGCCGCTTGGCGCCGGCACGTGTGTCCTGGATCTTGAGGATTTCGTGGTGTCCAACTGGCTTCTGCCGCTCGGCGGAATCGCCTTCGCCCTGTTCTGCAGCCATCGCTTCGGCTGGGGATGGAGCCGGTTCGTCGCCGAGTCCGACGAAGGCGAAGGCATCAGGCTGCCGCGCAGCGCAGCGGTGCGCGTGTACTGCGGCTACGTGCTGCCGGCGCTCGTGTTCGTCGTGTTCGCCGCCGGTCTATGGGAGAGGTTCTCGAAATGAAGTGCGGCTCAAAGCTCGTCTGGCCGTCGTTCGACAGGAAGGTCGACAAGGTCGTGCTCGACATTCTGCATTCGGGCAGGGTCAACTACTGGACTGGCGACTACGGACGCGCCTTCGAGGACGCGTTCGCAAGGCATCTCGGCGTAAGGCGCGCAGTGTCGGTCTCGAACGGGTCCGCCGCGCTCGAGCTCGCGCTTGAGGCGCTCGGCGTGGGGAAGGGCGACGACGTCGTCGTGACGCCCTATTCCTTCCGCGCGTCGGCGACCTGCGCGGCGCGCGTCGGCGCGAGGATGGTGTTCGCGGACGTTGGCCGCGACCACATGCTCTGCGCGGAGACAATAGAAAGGGCGATGACGAAGCGCACGAAGGCGATCGTGGTCGTCCATCTCTTCGGGCAGGTCGCGGACATGGGTCCGATAGTCGCGCTTGCGAAGAGGCGGGGAGTCTTTGTCGTCGAGGACTGCGCGCAGTGCCTTGGCGGAGAGTACAAGGGGAGGCCGGTCGGAACAGTCGGGGACGTCGGCTGCTTCTCGTTCTGCCAGTCGAAGCACATCACGTCCGGTGGCGAAGGCGGGATGGTCGTGGCGCGAAAGGCGTCCGTGCTGCGCGCCGTGGAGTCGCTACGGGACCACGGCTGGGACGTCGGCTCGTCGCCGAAGGCCTTCGGGCGGATCGGGACCAACTCGCGGATGACGGAGCTGCAGAGCGCAATCGGGCTTTGCGAGCTGGAGCGCTTCGAGAGCTGGAATCTGCCGCGCCGCAGAAGGCTCGCGGCCGCATTCGCGAAGGGGCTTGCGGGGCATCCGCTCGTGCGCATTCCGCCGCTTGACACGCCGGAGCGAAGGGCGAGCTTCTGGCTTATGCCGTTCGTGCTCGATCCGTCCCGGCTTTCGTGCCCTGTCTCGTCCTTCATCGAGCTGATGCAGAAGAAGGGCGCGCCGGTCTACAAGGTGATGTGGCCTCTCATGGCGCGCAGGCCGGTCGCCGCGTCGCTTGTGCCGGACACGATCGGCTTCTGGACGCATCCCACATACACCCTTCGCGACGCCGCGAGGGCGCTGGCCGCGTTCGACGAGGCGTGGCGTGAGAAACGGCGTCGCCAGATTTTGGTATAATAGAGTCAGGTTCAACGCGAAAGGATCGCATAAAATGAAAATTCTTGTCACTGGCGGAGCCGGGTTCATCGGCAGCCATACCGTGGTCGAGCTTCTCTCCGCCGGCCATGAAGTCGTCGTCGTGGACAATCTGTGCAACTCGTCCAAGAAGTCTCTCGCGCGCGTGGAGAAGATAACGGGGAAGGCCGTGCCGTTCCACAAAGTGGACATCCGCGACGAGAAGCGCCTGGGCGCCGTCCTCGAGAAGGAGGGCCCGTTCGACGCGGCGATACACTTTGCCGCGCTGAAGGCCGTCGGCGAGTCCACGAAGATACCTCTCAAGTACTACAACAACAATCTCGGCGGCACGTTCACGCTTCTGAAGTGCCTCGCCGACCACGGCTGCAAGAACATCGTGTTCTCGTCGTCGGCGACGGTCTACGGCGATCCGCAGTCCGTGCCGATCCGCGAGGACTTCCCGACGCCCGGATGCACGAATCCGTACGGCTGGACGAAGCTGATGATGGAGCAGGTCTTCAAGGACGTCCAGAAGGCCGATCCTGAGTGGAACGTCATTCTGCTGAGGTACTTCAACCCGATCGGCGCGCACAAGTCGGGCATGATCGGCGAAGATCCGGCAGGAATCCCGAACAACCTGCTGCCCTACGTCGCGCAGGTCGCGATCGGCCGCCGTCCCGAGCTCAACGTCTTCGGCAACGACTATCCCACGCCCGACGGAACCGGCGTTAGGGACTACATCCATGTCGTCGACCTCGCGATCGGGCATGTCAAGGCCATTGAGAAGCTGGCCCGCGAGCCCAAGCTCGGCCTCAAGATCTACAACCTCGGCACCGGCCACGGCTATTCGGTTCTCCAGGTTGTGAAGGCGTTCGAGAAGGCTTCCGGCCGTCCCGTGCCGTACAAGATCTGTCCGCGTCGCTCCGGCGACATCGCCGAGTGCTGGGCCGATCCGTCGCTTGCCGCCGCCGAACTCGGCTGGAAGGCCGAGCGCGGCATCGACGAGATGTGCGAGGACGCCTGGCGCTGGCAGAGCCAGAACCCCTACGGCTATTCCAAGCCGAAGGAGAAGTAGCGCGCGGAGGGGCCGGTGGACGCGGTCGACCACATACTTGAGGGACTTGAGGCCGCGCTCGCGCTTGAACGCGAGCTTGGCGTCAGGACCGTCGAGTTCTCCCGCGATCTGCTTGCCCCGCCTGCACCGGAGCGCCGCGTCGCCGCGGCGCGTCCGACGATGGCGCCGCCGCCTGCGTCCGCCGCCGACGTGAAGAAGCCCGCGGCGCTGGAGGCTCCGGCGACCGTGGCGCAGCCGTCTTCGGAGCCCGTCGAGCGTCCGCGCGATCCGAATGCGGCGTTCGACTTCGTGTTCCTGCACGATCGTCCGCTTTCGCCGCGCGGCAGGGAGATGATGGACAAGATCGTCGCCGCGCTTGGCAGGACGGACGAGACCGCCCCCGTCGTCTTCGAGAAGCCGATTCCCCGCGCGAAGATGTACGTCGTGCTGGGCGCGCTCGCGCTGAGGAAGTTCCAGCCGACGCTCAGAGGCGCGCCGGGCATGTGGCTCAAGACTGCGCGCGGCTCTAGCCTGCTCGTCACGTATTCGCCGGAGTACATTCTCCGGTTCAGGGAGGTGACGCCGGCCGTCGACAAGATAAAGCACGACATGTGGCAGAGCCTCAAGGAAGTCGTGAGGCGTGTCGCCGAGCAGTCATGACAAGGCGGGAGTGAAAGTTTTTCGGAGGTTGCAATGGTAAACGGCAAGTACAGAATCGTCAGTCACGAGGAGATCGGCAGCGGGTACCGCTACCTTGTGTTCGAGGCACCTGAGATGGCGGCGCAGCTTGAGCCCGGGCAGTTCGTCCATGTGAAGGTCCCGTCTCTTGAGCCGACGGCGTTAAGGCGGCCATTCTCTGTCTTTGACGCGGAAGGCGGCAACGTCACCGTGCTCTACAAGACCGTCGGACGCGGAACCGCCGCGCTCAACGCCTCTCGCGAGGGCGACTACGTCGAGGTGATGGGGCCGCTGGGCCACGGCTTCCCGTCGAAGTGCGCGGGAGAGGCGCTTCTGGTGGGAGGCGGCTATGGCGTCGCGCCTCTCCACTTTCTCGCGAAGAGGCTGGTCGCGACTTCCGCCGCGTCTGCGGTGAAGCTCTTCGTCGGCGGCAGAACGGCGACCGACCTTCTGGCGCTCGACCGTTTCGAAAAGCTTGGCATACAGGTGTTCGCGTCGACGAACGACGGCTCTGTCGGAGTCAAGGGCTTCGCGGTCGTGCCGCTGGACGACGAAATCGGGCGCATACGAGAGAAGGGCGCGAAGTTCGAGCTTTTCACCTGCGGCCCCGACGGTCTTCTGAAGGCAGTGGCCGACAGGGCGGTCTCGCTTGGAGTGCCTGGGTGGATTTCGATGGATCGCCACATGGTCTGCGGCGTCGGCGCATGCTACGCCTGCATACAGAAGACGGTGCGCGGCAATTCGCGCTGCTGCATCGAGGGGCCCGTGTTCGCCGCGACAGACCTGGTCTGGGGGTGATCCCATGACGTCCGCTTTTCTGCTTTGTGCTCTCGCAGTTGCACCGCTGCAGGCCGCAAGCGGAGAAGTGGCGCTCGATCTGCGTCCGCGCCGCGCCGCGAAGACGATGGCTTCGGCTGCGACGGCCGGATCTTCTGAGAACGGACTTCTGCGGTCGACGCGGCTGCCGGCCGGCGCAGCCAAGGCGAGCGGACTTTCGGTGGGCTCATCGCTGAAGCTGTCGCTCTACGACGACGCCGAAGTGAGCCTCGTCATCACCAGACGGCTTGAGCCGTCGCTCGGAGCAGAGCAGTTCCTCGCCCGAGTTGCCGGAAGCGACGACATGCTGACGGCGACGGTGATCGAATCTCCCGAAGGACTGCAGGTGTCGGTGGAGGACCTCCGGCGCAGGCGGGTGTACACAGTCGCGTCGTCGCGCGACTCTGTCGTTGTTCGCGAATCCGATCCTGCGGCATCTCCTTCGTCGTGCGGCGCCGCGCCGCACTCCGCCGCTGCGCGGACTGCGAAGGTCGCCTCGAAGTCCGTTGCCAGGCGGACAATGAAGACCGCCTCCGCTGCAGCCCGTTCGTCAGCCGGCGAAGCCGAAGACGGCGCGACGCTCATTGACGTTCTCGTCGCGTATGATACAGGCGCGGCGTCGTGGGCGGACGACAACGGAGGCGGAGTGACGAACTTCGCAAGGCAGGCAGTCGCCAAGATGAACGCCGACATCTCGAACAACTCTCTCAGCTCCCTCTTCCGCTTCAGGCTTGTCGGCGTTGTGCTTGTAAATGACACGACATCCGATCTCAACTATGCCCTCGACAGCGTGACGCGCGGCTATGGTGCCTGGTCCGTCGTGCATGCGATGAGGGAGACGACCGGAGCGGATGTTACGTCCGTGTTCGTTGACACAGGCGAAGCCTACGGCTTCAACGGGCTCGCAAACTCGCTGCAGGCGACTGATCCTGAGGACATGGCCTTCTTTTCCGAGTATGCCTTCAGCGCCGTTTCCGTGCGCGGCGTCGCGGTCACACACACGATGACGCATGAAGTTGGGCACAATATGGGCTGCGGACATGTGGACGAGGTTCAGTCGTTCGAATACTCGATGGGGTATCGCTTCACCGGCGCTGACGGAGTCGCGTACCACACGATAATGGCATACAACTCTGACGGCGACGGCAACACATACGTGTCCGCTCCGCTGTTTTCATCGTCTGACGCGACGTGGGCCGGAGCGGCTGCCGGAGACGCCCTGCACGATAATGCGAAAGTCTTGCGCCAGACATATGCTGCTGTTGCGGGGTTCCGCGCGCAGAAGGAGCCGGTGGACCCTGACATTCCGCTGAACGTTCCCTCTGCCTTGCCTGCGACTTCTTCGTCGGAATACACGGCGACCACTTTCGAAGGGAGACTCAAGGTTGCACTTGAGCCGTCCTCGCTCAACGGCGTTGTCTTCTACACCCTGGACGGTTCTGCGCCGGACGGCGAGACCGCAGTCGAATACACCAAGCCGATCTTCATCGACCGCTCGACGCTCGTGCGCTTTCGGGAGATTCTGGCGGACGGCACTTCGACGCCGGAAGTGCAGGCGCTCTACCTTGAGCGACATGCAGTTCGTCCCGGCGAGTGGACCTCGGACGTCGCTGGCGTGCGAGCAGCGGCACAAAGAGACGGAAGGCTCGTTTGCGTCGTGCTGGTTACAAACGACATTTTCAGCGTAGAGCTTGAAAAAGTGGCGAACTCTGCTGCCTTCACAGACTGGGCCGCGACAAACGGCGTCTATCTGGCGGTGGCCGACTCTTCCTCATGCACGGAGCGTCTGCCTGCCACTGCCTGGTTCTGGGATCTTTGCGATGCCTGGAGGAGCTACAGATATGCACAGTTTACGCAGATGTTCTTTGTCAGTCCGTCAGACTTCTCATATCCGATCGCTGAGGGTCTTGGCACGGCATTATACGGAATCGACAATCAAGTTTACGCTGGTTACATAGGCAGTGAAGTCTATGCCGGAACGGCGGAGTCCCTTGCGGCGGGGATTTCGTCCATTCTTGAGTATTTCGGTTATGATGTCGTGCCTTTCGCCGAGGCGCCTGTTGCGAAGGTGTTTGGCACGGAGGGCATGGTGTGGAGCAATTCGCAGGAGGTCCCTTGGCGAAGCGAAAGCGTCGCAACTATGCGAGCAGGCGGGCTTGGCGGAACGAACAACTATGAGTCTGTTCTAACCGCCACGGTTTCTGGAAAGGGCAGGCTTTCGTTTGACTATGAGTGCAGGTCTTATTCGTATATTAATTCGTTCGTGTTTACTGCCGGAGGGAACACTGTGCTTTCTCGGGCCTACTCTCCTCATTCCGGCACACAGTTTTCTGGTTCCGTCGCCGCCAATGTAACTAGCGCTTCTGGAACGACCTTCAAGTGGAAGTACACCATTCGGGATGGTCCGTATGACCATGGTCAGAAGTATATTGGCAGTGATGCCGGCGCATGGGTGTCGAACGTGCGCTGGATTCCGGAAAGCGAACTTCCTGTCGTTCGCACTGGCCCGTCGGGCGAGGCCGCCGAGATACCGTCCTCCTGGTTCCGCCAGAAGGGACTGGTCGCGTCCGGTGCGGGACTTGCGGATTGCGAAGTGGCGGCGGATGCGGATTCCGACGGCGACGGAGTCCCTAACTGGGCTGAGTACATCACGGGGACAGACCCTCTCTTGAAGTCCGATGCGCCGCACTGCACAATCGAGATGGTGGACGGCAAGCCGATCGTGGAGTATGCCAATGAGGATACGCTTCGCGAAGGATATCAGGCCGTTATCAGAGGCAAGCGAGAACTTGCGGACCCGGAATGGCGGTTGCAGAACGGCGCGCACCGCTTCTTCAGGGCGTTCATCGAGACAGAATGAAAGAGACGAGGGAACATGAAAAGACTCTACGTGGCAACGCACAATGCGCACAAGACGCGCGAGATATCGCAGATTCTGCCTGGCTGGGAGATAGTGCCGGACGATCCGACCGGAGTTGAGGAGAATGCTCCGGACTTCTCCGGAAACGCGCTTATCAAAGTGAGGGCGATAGCGTCCAGACACCGCGGCGAATGGTGTATGGCCGACGACTCCGGTCTTGAAGTCGCCGCGCTTGGCGGTGAACCGGGTGTCCGCAGCGCACGATATGCGGGCGAACCCACCGATTCCGCGAAGAACAATGCGCTGCTGCTGAAGAATCTCTCCGGCGTTGAGGACCGTAGGGCGAACTTCACATGCGCCATAGCGCTCGTCGGACCAGATGGCGCCGAGCACGTCGTCTCCGGACGCTGCTATGGCCGCATCGCTCTTGCTCCAAGCGGCGCGGCGGGCTTCGGCTACGATCCGCTCTTTGTTCCAGATGGCTACGACAAGTCGTTTGCCGAGCTCTCTGCGGACGAGAAGAATGCGATTTCGCATCGCGGAAGGGCTCTTGAGAAGGTTCGAGCAATCCTCTAGCTCGCTGTTGCGGGGCTGAATTTCGTTCAGAATTGGCAATTGCAGCGCGGTTTTAGCACAAGTATTCATATTTTGTCCGCACCCACTTGATTAGCGTCGGCTAATTATGTTATAATATCCTAAGTTAACGGGCGCGAAGGCATAAGGCCAAGGTCCGGAAACGGAGGTAGCGATGCCATTGGCAATGATTAGAGTTGGCGAAAGAGCGCGTGTGACAGGTGTCACCGGCTCCGACGCGGTAAAAAAGCATCTTAGCTCTCTCGGCTTTGTGCCGGGCGCGGTGCTAACGGTCGTCAACGTCTGCGGAGGCAGCATGATACTCGGCATACATGACGGCCGCATTGCAGTCAACGAAGATCTTGCAAGGCGTGTCATGGTGGCGGCAGCCTGACGTTTGAACTGGGCTTTTCAAGGAGGAGTCATGAGAACTGTTGTTGACCTTAAGATGGGCGAGACGGCCAAAGTCGTCAAGCTCAATGGCGAAGGAGCCGTAAAGAGACGCATAATGGACATGGGAATCACCAAGGGCACTGAGATCACTGTGCGCAAGGTGGCTCCGCTTGGAGACCCGATCGAGCTGACCGTTCGCGGCTACGAACTCTCGATCAGGAAGGACGAGGCCGCTCGCATCGAAGTCGGCTGATGCCTTCGGCAGACTTTTTTACGCAAAGAGGATTAGATATGGCTAACAGCATGAAGATAGCTCTTGCCGGCAACCCTAACTGCGGCAAGACGACGCTTTTCAACGCGCTTACCGGCGCGAACCAGTACGTCGGCAACTGGCCTGGCGTCACGGTGGAGAAGAAGGACGGGCTTCTCTCCGGCCACAAGGACGTGGTGATTCAGGACCTTCCCGGCATATATTCCCTCTCTCCCTACTCGATCGAGGAGAAGGTTTCGCGCAAGTTCCTCGTCGAGCAGGGCCCGGACGCGATACTGAACATCGTAGACGGCACGAACATCGAGCGGAACCTGTACCTCTCCACCCAGCTGGCCGAGCTCGGCCTTCCGATGGTGATGGCCGTCAACATGATGGACATCGTCAAGAAGAACGGCGACAGAATCGACTTCGCGAAGATCGCCAAGGCTCTGCGCTGCGAGGTCGTGGGCATTTCGGCCCTGAAGAACGAAGGCGGGATGGAAGCCGCCGAAAAGGCCATCGAGATGGCGAACAAGGTCGTCGTGGAGAAGGGGCCCAAGAAGATGCCCGAGGTTCCACACGTCTTTTCGGGAACCGTCGAGCATGCAATCGCCCATATCGAAGAGACCATCCAGGGCAAGGTCCCGCTTAGGTCCATCCGCTGGTACGCCATCAAGATATTCGAGCGAGACCGCGAGATCATCAAGGACCTCGGAATCGGCGTCGGCGAGATGAAGCATCTTGAGGAGCACATCCGCGACTGTGAGAAGGAGCTTGACGACGATGCCGAGTCCATCATAACCAGCCAGAGGTACGACTTCATCAAGAACCTCATGGACAAGTCGATGGCGCGCAACGAGAAGCGCAGGAACAAGGCCACGCTCTCGGACAGAATCGACAAGGTCGTCACCAACCGCATTCTCGCCCTGCCAATCTTCGTGGTGTCCCTTTGCGCGATGTGGTGGCTCGCAGTGGCCGAGAAGGGACCAGGCACGATCCTCACCGACTGGGCGAACGACGAGTTCCTCGGCGACGGATGGCATCTGCCTTTCACAACGCACGAGTGCCGCGGAGGAAAGTACGACGGCATGGAGTTCGAGGACGCGCAGGGCGAGTTCGCCAAGCACAGCGCTTCCAAGGAGAAATGGGAGGAGGCCTACCTCGACAAGGTCAACGAAGGCAAGCCCGACGGCGAGAAGCTCGAGAAGATGCCCGACGAGATAGACGAGGCCGTAGCCGCCACCGTAGTCGCCAAGGGCGTGTTCGTCGAGGACGAGGAGACCGGCGAGCCCGTGGAAAAGGAGGACGGCGAGGGCGGTCCTGATCTCTGGGACGTCGACTGGGCCGCGTACAAGGATGCGGCGTCCTGGGACGAGCCGGATCCGAGCCTCTTCGGCGTCTGGGTGCCGGGCATCGGCGCGCTTGTAACCGCCGCGCTGGACAAGATTGGCGTTGGCGACACCGTCAAGAGCCTTGTCGTGGACGGCGCATGGGGCGGCGTCGCGACGGTTCTCGGCTTCGTGCCCGTCATATTCATCGTGTTCCTCTTCCTAGCGTTCCTCGAGGACTGCGGCTACATGGCCCGCGTCGCGTTCATCATGGACCGCCTCTTCCGCAGGTTCGGACTGAGCGGCAAGTCGTTCATCCCGATGATCGTCGGCAAGGGCTGCGGAGTTCCCGCAGTCATGGCCGCTCGCACCATCGAGAACGAGCGCGACAGGAGAATGACGATTATCCTCGCTACGTTCATTCCATGCGGCGCGAAGACCGTGATCATCGCGATGTTCGCCGCGCTGTTCTTCCGCGAATACTGGTACATCGCCGCGCTCATGGACGTGATCGGCATCGCGATAATCGTCCTCGGCGGCATCGCGCTGAAGAAGACGAGGGCCTTCTCGGGCGAAGCCGCTCCGTTCGTGATGGAGCTTCCGGCTTATCACCTGCCGACGTTCACCGGCATCTGGCGTCACACCTGGAACCGCCTTAAGGGATACATTCTCAAGGCCGGGCTTATCATCTTCCCTGCATGCGTGTTCCTCTGGTTCATCATGCACTTCGACTGGTCGCTCACGCTTCTGGCGGACGAGGAGATCGAGAAGTCCATTCTCCACGACCTCGGCAGCTGGATAGCGTGGTTCTTCGCGCCTCTCGGCTTCGGAACCTGGCAGGGCGCGGCGGCTTCGGTCTCGGCTGAAATCGCCAAGGAGCAGGCGACTGCGACGCTCGGCCTCGTCGCCGCGAACATGGACGGCGTCTCCACTGCCGCGCACATCCAGAACCTGTTCGGCTCGATGAGCGCGTTTCCGAAGCTTGCGGCGCTTTCATTCATGCTCTTCAACCTGTTCGTGCCGCCGTGCATGGTCGCCATCGCCGTGACCTTCCGCGAAATGGGCTCGAAGAAGTGGGGCTGGCTTGCGGTTGGCTTCCAGCTGTTTGTCGGCTATGTGATAGCGCTGAGCGTCTACCAGTTCGGCATGCTTGCGGCTGGCGGCGGATTCGGCATCTGGACCGCTGTCACGATCCTCGTCGACCTCTTCTGCCTCTGGGCGATCTTCCGTCCTGCCAGGAAGGAGGACCGTTGAGATGAGCACCGGTTCCGGAATCGTGCTTGTCGTGGTCCTCGCCCTTGCGTCGCTTGCAGCATGGCGCTGCATCAAGAAGGGCGCGCCATGCGAATGCGGCTGCTCCCACAAGTCGTGCAAGGACGGAAAGTCCTGCAGCTGCTGCGGCTGAGGACCCCGATATTTGGTAAAATAGACAGACCAACTCAAAGAAAGGAATGAAATGAACGCAAAGACAATCACCACGCTCGCCATCGCCGCAGCGGCATGCTGCGCCTATGCGGATGACAACGACGAAGCCAAGAACGCGCTTGAAGAGGAGGAGGCCTCCATCGTCTCCGCGGAGTTCGGGCTTTCGTTCGACTCGCGCTACATGACGTACGGCGTCATCGACGGCAAGGACCCGATAGTCACCCCCAGCGCGCAGCTCACGTTCTTCGACTGGGCGTACGTCGGCGTCGAGGCTATCTTCGACGTCACGAAGGGCAACGGCAAGCGCGGCGGTTACGGCAACCGCGCCGGCAAGTACACGACGCTCGACTCCATCGTCGGCCTTGCGCACGAGTTCGACCTTGGCGAGGACCTCGGAACCCTCAGCGTCGACTTCAACTACATCTACGAGTACATCCCGCGTCACAATGGCAGCATGGATGACACGCAGTACCTTAACCTCGAACTGTCGCTTGGCGACCTCTGGCTTGAGCCGACGCTCTGGATCGAGCGCGACCTCATGGCGGACGATGGAACATACGCGAACTTCAACATCGGCCACACCTTCACGCTGATCGGCGACGAGGAGGACCAGACCCTCACGTTCAAGCCGTCCATCGGACAGGGCCTCGGCAACACGCTTCGCACGAAGGGCTACTTCTCCGACACGACCGACGGCTTCAGCCATGGCGGCCTCATGGACACCACGATCAAGGGCGAGTTCGAGTGGACGGTCTGCGAGAACCTGAAGTTCGGCGCATACGTCGCCTACAGCGACTACCTCTTCGACTCCAACATGCGCGACGCCGCCCGTGCGTACAATGCGGAGTGGGGCCATCGCTACGATCATTCGTACAACTTCGTCGGCGGGCTTTCCGTGACGCTCTCGTTCTAATGGCGTGAACTCAACGGCCTGGATGTCACCGGGCCGAAACCGCCTACCGGCCGTGCCACTAGCTTCGTGGCACGGCCATGTTTCGTCTGGGACATGCCGCCTTATTGGTTGATCACCACCGTCGAGTTGCAGATGTTGACCGAGATCTGCTCCATCGACGCAAGGCGCGCGTCGACGTTCGAGTAGTAGCTGATCGGGCTGCGCCTTGCGCGTTCCCGCTCAGCCTCGTGGTTCAGGCGGGCGATGCGCGCCGCCCTGATCTTCGCCTGCACGTTGTTGAGGTTTCCGTGGCGCTCGTTATGGCCGTGGCGCTCGTGGCATTTGTCATGCCTGCGGGCGTCGTGATGGTGCCCGCCTGGCGGGGAGAAGTCGCCTTTTCGCATCTCGACGTGATGAGGAGCCTTCGTGTGCCCGAAGGGTTCGTGCCCGTGGTGTCCGCCGGCCCATGTCGTCGCCGCAAGCGCTGCGATTGCAGCAGCAAAGAAGAATTTTCTGTTGTCCATAACGCACCTCCTTTTCTTTCCTTACACTGAGTTAGGAAGCGTTCGTAGGGGTTTCTGACAGGTATTTATGGATAATGTCGCCAGCTCCAAGGGCCTTTTGTCTCCCCTGGAACTGGCGACGGGTTGCTTAGCGCGTTTAGTGCGCGGCGTAGCGGATGGCGAAGGTCGCCGTGCCGCTGGCGGTCGTGACGCGCAGGGCGCCAGTGTCGCACGGCTTCTCGCCGAAGTCCAGTCCTGCCGTCAGGGCGGCTCCGGGCGGAAAGAGGTCCGGGCACCAGGCGACCTCATGAGTCGTCGCCTTTGGGAAGATCGACCACTTGGCGTGGCGCGTTTCTGTGCAAACCGTTTTTAGGGTCGATCTTCACATGCCCGGACGTCTTTCCACCCTACGCCGCAATCCAAGGGAAGTGGCGCAAACTCGCGGCAGTTTGTCGTTACCGTGCCTGTAGCGAACCCTTTTGCTCCGTGTAGGAAACCAAAACCCTTCGTGTAGGAAAGTCAAAAGGTCCGTGTAGGTACAGCGGCAATCCCGTGTACCCATCCCGTCGAAGTCGACAGGTGGGGACTGTCCCCTCGCGCATTAGCGGCGAACTTGCCAAAATCACGGAACACGCCACGAACAAAGTGCTTGTAGGCTCCCCATCCCATATCATCACGATGTTGAGGGAGGATGTCTCCGGCAAATATCGCAGATAGGGTATCAAATGTATCTCATAAGAGAT
>JAEEZC010000324.1 GCA_016288465.1 Verrucomicrobiota bacterium
GACGCCAATGTCTTTCGTAATCTCAAGGATGCGAATCCTGGAGTCCTGCCTTTTCCGACGCAGCAAGCGGACATGACAAGGCTTTTCAAGCATCCCTTAAAGGTTTGCTTAAAGGTTTGGGGGACAGTCCCCTCAACGCCAGGTTGTGGAACGCGGAATCAGTCGGCCATCAGGGACGCAGTCCCTTCAGCAACACGCGTTTGCGGGGATTGTCGGCGGAAGGCGTCATATGCGCGGCGTCGGGGCCTTCGTGCTCCACGCTCCATCCGTCCCACTCGCGAAACGCGTGATAGCACCAGTCCCAGCCGTATTCCTCGAAAACGGCGATGCAGTCGGCAAGGTACCTGTCCGCGCCCTTCGCCCAGGCTATGGCGGAGAACTCGCCGATGAGGACCTTCGCTCCATAACGCAACTGGAACGCCCGCAGCTGGCCAAGAACGAACTTGATGTGGGCGCGGTCGAGCTTGCCCGGCGCTCCCGGATACGCAAGGGGCGATGTGTTCGGCGCAAACACGCCCTGATGCGTATAGGCGTTAGGCGAATACATGTGCGCTTCGTAGATGACGTTCTCGACATCAATCGGCTTGCGTTCGATGTAATCCCAAGGCGACGCATACTGGTTTGACTCGACAATGATCGGCGTAGTCGGATCGATCGCCCTGATCGCCCTCGCGGCCCTTTCCTGAAGCTCCCAGAAGCCAAGTCCGGGCGGCGACGGCCGATTCTGGCAGGGCTCGTTGACGAGGTCGTATCCGTACACCTCGTTCCGTCCCCTGAACCGTTTCGCTATGCGTCGCCACGTCTCGACGAACGCCTCGGCGTAGTTGGCTTCATGGCACATCCTCAACTCGTCCCCGTCAAGGCGCGAGCCTGGCGCGGCATGCAGGTCGATTATTATCTTCAGTCCGTACTTCCGCGCCCATTCAAGCACCTTCTCCAGATGATCCAGCCGCCCATCCACATATCGCCCGTAGTCGGCGATGTCGGCATTGCCGTTCCTGGTGTTCCACTCTCGCGGCATCTGGTAGCGCGCAAGCGTAGCGCCCCATTCGTTCAACGTGCGGAAATCGTCTTCGGTGCAGTCGCGTTCCGGGAGCATCACGCCGCGCAACGGTCGAAGGTTCCGCACCCGTTCCGTATAGCGGCAGAGGTTCGTCTCGGCCGTCGGGAAGCATGTCGTCCTTAGGCACGTCGCACCGAACGGCACGAGTTCGACCATTTCGCGCTTCGCCCCTGAATCCGGTGCGACTGCGGCGCTTGACGGAATCGGCGTATGAACGCCGTCCCTGCTTTCCAGCGGATAGGCGGCAGATGCGCGAACCATGGGCACGGAAAGGCGCACGGGCGGATTCTGCCACGGATGGTCGGGGGTCTTCATTCGGCTGACGCGGATTTCAGAAGGCGCCAAATCGTGCGGCAGCGCGTATGCGACCGGCTCCTTCTCGCACTCGGCCGAGAGCCATGGCCAGTCATCAGGCTGCGGCGGCGCGTTGTCCTCTCCCCAGCCCGGCTTTGGACGCTGCACACGCCTCCACTTCTCCGCAGCAGGCTGCGCGAACACGAGCGCGCCCCATTCGACGGTCTTCAACGGCGTCTTGAGAAAGTCTCGGTCGCGCACGGCGCGCACTACTGGACGCCAGCCGAAATCCACAACGACCGCTTCGCCATTCTTCCACGGACCCTCCAGCGTCACCACGCCGTCCGATTCGGCGATTCGGCACTGCTTGCCGCCGCGCAGTATTCGAAGGCCCTTCGCCCATGCCGGACGGCGCAGACGCAATGAACCGTCCCAGCCATCGGCCCGAACGCGCAGCGTCACCCGCGTGCCAAACGGATAGTCCGTCTCGCTCGTCACCCGTACGTCATGGCCGTCAATCCTCGTCCGCACGTCATACGGTCCGTAGTTCATCACGCGCAAGTCGCGTCCTTCGCGGAGAACCGCTCCCTGCAGATACTGCGGGTAGAGGCGGATTGAGTTCGCAGGGCAGCACGCGGGATTCATGTTCGGCGCATAGGCGTGGAAGAACGGCTCCGGACCCCACCGCGAAGAAGCAAGCGTGGCGTACCACTGGTTCGGAGAAGACATGTAGCCGATCGCCCGCTCGTCCTTGGCACGGGCGCCCTGCGCGGCGTTGAAGACGATTCTCTCGATGGCGTCGGCGTAGCCCGTCTCGCCGGTCAGCGAGACGAACCACTGCAGAAGATCAATGTAGAGGACGAAATCGCAGTATTCCGTCTCGCCCACGCACGACGGCGCGGCAGTCCATTCCCCGTCGGCGCACGGCGCATACGTCGCCTGCCACCCTACGCCGTCGCAGAAGTCCCGGTAAGCCTTGACTGCCGCGTCCAGATAGCCCCGCTTTCCGGAGGCGAACGCCAATGCGGCCGGCAACTTGTTTCGCGCCGCGAGAGCGGCGACATGGTAGGCGTGTTTCGCAAGTGGAAACGTCGTGAATGTCGCGCCGTTCTTGCGCCCGGGCTTGTCAAGCCAAGCCGCATACTCCTCGCAGAAGTCCAGAAGCCGCCTGTCGCCCGTAAGCTTGTAGACGACAGACGCAGGCTCAATGATCATCGGTCCCGCGTAGTCCGTCTTCCTCTCGCCGCTCCAGTTCCCGGCAAACCACAGGAGCCCGCGATGCACGGCGTCGAGAATCGCCTTGTCGCCAGTGCGGCGGTATTCCAGCAGCATCGCGTTGTAGAAGAAATGGCAGCCCCACGCATTGTAGTCATCCTGACGGTCGTCGCCGGGACGGTACGCGCCGAGATAGCCGTCCGGCTCCTGAAGCGACATCGCGGCCCGGACGCGGGCGGCGGCCTTCGATATGAGCGCATCGTCGCCGAGCGCATATGCGAGCAGCGCAGAGCCAAGGGCGTATTCGCCCCCCATTTCAGCGCACCACCCCACAAGCCCGCGCGCGCCATTGGCCGGGTCGAAGTTCCGGGTCACATACGGCTTCGCCATCTGGTCGGGCTCTATCTCGCCCAGATGACCGCCCATGCCGGAAAGCGACAGCTCGAGCTGACTCCTCAGCCAGCCTCTTGCGACGATTTCGCCCGGCTTAAGCGGCTCAAGGACGCGCCGAACCTCTCCATGGGCCGCTATCGCGGCAGCGAAGACCTGGACAAACAAAGCGGCTATGAACAATCTATTCCTCATTCTATGCCCTTGATTAAGCCACGGCAACCGGGAAAAGCTCTTTGTCGCCATTCGGCGAAAGCGCAACGACCGTCGTCTCGCCTGTCTTCTTCGCCGTCAGCATTCCATCTTGCGAAATCTCCGCAACGTCATTGAAGTAGTCCGCGAAGTAGTCGTACTTCCTATGTGGATTCGGACGCATGGCAACGCGATCCGAGTCATAGCATCCCCAAGCGACTTCGCGTCCGAAAAGCGACGCGGAGAACGGCATCTTCTCACCCGCCTTTATCGTTTTCCTATCAATGTGAAGCGCACGGTCGCCGCCGCCGCCAAAGCGCGTAAACAAAATCGTCCCCGCTTTCAAATCGAACTGCACGGCATCAAACGTCTGCTCGTAAACCGTCCCGCGCTTCTTCACAGGCAGATCGGGGCACCAAGGCTTTGAACCGTTTATGTAGTCGTGGTAAGCCGCGTCGCAAGGCTCGGTGACGTGCCAGATTTTGCCTATTTGCGACTGCCTTTCAGCATGTTGATGACCTGTAAGGTCAAGCAGAATCCAGCCTTTTGCGTCCGAGTAGTCGAATTCGCGGCCAAAGACCGCGACTTTGCGTCGCCACTGAAACGCCTCAAGAACCTCGCGCCACGGCGCAAAGATGCGCTTCCCGTCAGAACTGGCAGCGACGCCGCATATAGGTATGTGGTGCATGACAACCACCCCCCACCCTGACGGAATCCCTCTCAGCGCATGTTCCGCAAGCCACAAAACCTGTCTTTCGTGCATGCCGTACTCGACCGCCCAGAATGGCCGCGACGTGGCGATCCCGTCCGTCGTGTCGGCCACGATGTAGCGCATCTTGGCATTCGGAAAGTCGACGTAGTAGTAGCATGCCTCTGCATCATCCCCATTAGTCACGGCGAGGTTTTTTACGGCCTTCGTGTCCATCAGCACGTCACGCGACTCCTTGCCGGAAAAAGTAAAGCCGTCATTGACCGTCGGGGCGCTGCGAATCGTGAAGTCGTGGTTGCCCTTCGCAGGATAGAATTCGCCGCCAGCGCCTTCTATCGGCGAGACCCACTCGTCGCGATAGTTCCTGACAGAGGCGGCAAGCGACTCCTTCGAGCCAAAAGCCTCCGGCATGTCGCCGCCGCACAAGACTTTCCCGAGACCTGTTTCTTTCACCAGCTTTGCAAGTATGCGTCCGGACATCCTAGTGTTGGACGGTATGTGAAGATCGGTAATGAACCAGAAGCCGTCCGCACAGCTCCTGGCATTGCGTCGCACCTTCGCCGCCACATTCGCAAGCATGTCGCCGTAGTATGCAGGCAGCCCCTCGTCCGCCGCCCACAGTCTCCAGTCAGCGACCGTCATCGCAGCGCCGGCAACGCCCAGCCGCAGAAAGCCGCGCCTTGAAATCGGCGCAATTTCTTCCGACTTAGCGGATACAATGGTGCAATCGCTATTCATTTTCAACTCCGTTGGTACGGCTGGGTCCATGCCGTACTGCACTTCGGATGCATGTGATACTTGCCGCCTGAAGAGTAGAAAGGCGCAGTTTCGTCGCTCTCTATTCGCGCACGGACGTAGAGGTCGTCAGACGCAAGGCTGTAGTCGGCGGCGACAGGTTCGCCCTTCTTGCCGGACACGATCTTCACCATCCTTCCAACCTCCTTTGAATACACCGGAACGGTGCGCGCCGGACGTCCGCCTTGGCCTGGCTTTCCTGCCGACGGCACTTCCACAGTATGCACCACGCTCGTGTCCACACCCTGTTTCGTTGTAATGAACTTTATCGTGTAGGCTACACCCTTCTTCGCTGGAACGGAAACATGCAGAGTCTTTCCGTCAAACCGAACATCCTCAAGGTCTACGCCGCAACTTGCATATGAATCTCCACGTTCCATTGCGGCAAACAGCGCGGCAGGCGTAAGCGCATCGGCATGAACTACGGTATATGCCTCGCCAAACGGACTGGCGTTATCCGTCTTTGTGCATGGATAGAAGTGGCAGTCGTCATTCGCAACGGCGTAGAGAAGCGGCTGTCCGGTCTTGGCGCGAACTGCGTTGACTGCGTCCCAGAATCTGTCGCAGTACAGTCCGTCGTCCGGCATAAGACCGACAGGCGGAAAGTCCGCGCCGTTGTTGCAGACCTCGAAGAAGCGCACGTCGGTATTGTCTATCGCGTCCTGCGCCACCACGTCGTAGTAGCGCCAGTGCGGATGGTTGAGGAAGCAGAGGTGGGGAGAATTGCCGAGCGACGCCGCAAGAGCCTTGACCTCGTCTCGCGCATGGCGCACAAGCTGCGACTCGGTCCAGCCACGTGGCATGCCCTGAACAAGCCACGCCTTTTCGATCTCGGGGACGGGCGCGTCAAGATTGACGTAGTTCATGTGCATGTGCCGCTGATAGTCGGCGTCGCAGCGCGTGATCTCCATGCCACGCATGACGAGGAACTTGTCGGGCCTGGAGTAGCGCTCAATCAGTTCCGTCAGGGTCTGGAGCCGCACTTCCATCGCGCCGTTCGCCTCTCGCGATTCCGCCCACGGAAACTCCTTCCTGTAGATGTCGAAGTTCCGGCGGCAGACTGTAGGCGGCCAGCCCTTCTCCACATCCTCGACCTTGCGCCAGTAATCGCGGTTCTCGCCCATGCGGTTGTGGTCGGTGACGGCGCAGAAGTCATAGCCCGCGTCGCGGTAGCTCCTGACGGCCTGGTCTGGGAACGCACGTCCGTCCGACCAGTACGTGTGGCAGTGCATATTGCCCTTGAACCAACGCTTCTTCTGCCTTGTGCCCGTTTCGGGCGAAACCCTACCGAACAACGGCATGAACGCCATAACCTGCGCCGCAACAGCAGCAGCGGAAAACTCTCGTCTCGTCATTTCCATGGGAACGACATCTCAGCGGATCATTATAACCAGCCCCGGCAACACCTCGGTACGGTCTTCCGGACGCATGAACGCGCTCGGCGCAAGCGCGCCGGACGTTATGCGGACGTCGTCGATCAGGCCCGTGAAGCCCGTGCCGATGCGGAACGCGCCGTTGAGCGGGGTCACGACGCCGGACGCCAACGCGCCCGAATCCGCGCGGACGCCGTCAACATAGAACCGCGCCTGCTCCGCACCACTCGCATCGCCGTCGATCACAAGCGCGTAATGATGCCATTCGCCGTCCGCCGCCGCGCTTTCGCTGTTGAGCGCGTCCGCATACGGCACAAACTCCGCACTTGCGCGGCCGACAGACTTGGACACGCCGAACGACCCCGCCGCCGTGCCGTCGCCGGACGAAAAGAGCGTACCTGCCGAATCGCCCTTCGCAAAGCACTCCACCGTAACCGAACGACAGCCGGAGAGGTCAAGCGTCGTGCCAAGCGAAGCGGACGCAGAATCGAACTTCGCCGAACCTTTCTTCTTGCCGACGTTCGCCGCCGTCAGGGTGTGCCCGTTGCCGGACTTGTCAGTCCAGGAACCATCGCCGCCGGAGAAATCCCAATAGGCAATCATCTCCGTTGCAGGCGGATTGCGCGGAAGCCTAAACGAACCAGGCGCAAGCGCAAGAGGCGTGACAATCATTTCTGACATCGTGCCGTCGAAGGTCGTGGCCTGATTGGAACCATATGCGGAACCTCCGCCGACGCAGAACTTGTCGTTCAGCAGAGCGGAAAGGACCTGAGTGTTTTTCAATGAACTTTGGTTCTGCTTCACGCCGTCAATGTATAGGACGCATTCGTCGTTATCATTGCGTGTCACATCAATGACGTATGCGGCATGGTGCCAGCCCGCAGAACAATAAGGAGACGACGTTGTCAGTCCAGTAAGACTATCCTGATGCCAACCGCCTGTTGTCCCAAACTGCCCAAAGACGCTGTTGTCGTTCTTGTAAACCACAAAACTGCCGGGAGTCTTCGACCCTGTGTTATCCAGCGCGAACAGCACGCCGAACTTGTTATGGGTGTTTGCGTGGTAGCGGCACTCGATGGTCGCATGGCGGTAGGCGGAGAGGTCGAGCGTAGAGGCCGTCTTGAGATACTGGCCGGATCCGTTGAATACCGCCGCTCCGTCGGAGAACGTCACGCCATTGTTCACGAGGTTGTTGCCGTTGCCCGTGACATCGACAAGTGGTGTTTCAGAATCGAACTTCCAGTGCGCAACGGGCGCGTTCACGGACGGCGCCTTCAGGAACTCGGACGGCGAAAGCGCGTATGGCATGATGCGCACGTCGTCCATGTCCGCCATAATGTTCAACGTGTTGTTCTGCCGTGCGCCGACATAGAGCGGGGCATTGGCGAGGATGCTAATGTTTGAGTTCGTTGACGTGCCGTTGTCCGGGATTTCGATTCCGTCAATGTAGGTGGTGAAGATTTGCTTCGTCCCGGCATTGGCTGGATCATAGACAAGAGCCGCATGGTGCCAGCGTCCGTCGTTTATCGGAGGAGTCCCCGTGGATCGCTGCGCGTTGTAGTCGGAGCCCTCGCACCGTAATCCACCCTGGACTGTTGTGCCGCTGTCGCGCGTCGAGAGGTGGAAGGAACCGATGGTCCCCGAATAGCCGGTGTTGCCATTGCTTGTTTCCAGGAGAATGCGTGCGTCGGATGCGCCGAACGTTTCCGTCGTGCGGAAATAGCACTCGATCGTGAGGCCGCTCGCGGAGAACTGGGAAAACGGAAAGGCACTGCCGGAGTAGAGGCGGCTAGAGCCGTTCAGGGACAGAAAGCCCTCATCATAGGATGGCGAACCGGCGGCGGTCAGGTTGTGGCCGCAGCCCGAAACGTCCGTCACGCCGTTTGCGCCAAACGTCCAGTGCGCTAAGGCCGGATTGGCGGGGGTCATGGCGTCGCAGATGGTCGGGAACTTCAGGAACTGCGAGGGTTCGAGGGCGCCGTCGGTGATGCGAATGTCGTCGATGCGTCCCTTGAAGCCGTTGTTGGGCGAGCCATTGTTGCCGTGTGCGCCGATGAAGATTTTTCGGCTGCCGAAGCCAGAGGAGAAATCTCCAGCCTGGTTGAGAGACGAATTGGGAATGGGCGTTCCGTCGAGATAGAGTTTCGCCTGATTAGCGCCGGACTTGGAGCTGTCCACGACGTAGGCGATATGGTGCGGATATGAGGTATATCCCGTTCCGCTAAGTTCTGTGTATTCCTGTTGCCAGGTCGATGGCTCGACGACGCGGATCTGCCCATAGAATTTACCCTGATTCTGGTACACCACGAACGCGCCTTTCTCGCTCGCGTCCGAAGGTGCGAAGAGGTAGCCGTAGTTGTCGTTGGCGTCAAACCGCACCCAGCACTCGATTGTGAACGCCTTCGACGTGGCGCCGAGGGCGACGGGGGCTGTAGTGGCAAGATACGACGAACCGTCGAAGACTGCGCCGCCGTCCGAGAACGTGACGCCGTGATTCTCCAGCGTGATCTCGTTGTTGCCGGTGATGTCCGTCAGGCCGTTGGCGCCAAACGTCCAGTGCGCGACGGTTTCCGCCGCGTGCGCAGTCAGCGCTGCCGTCGCCGCAGCGCATATCATCAACAGTCTTTTCATAGTCGTTTCTCCATTGCGGTTTACTATGTCAAGTGCTTTGTCTGTTTCTGGCGCATATTATAGTAAATTGCCGGAAACTTTCCAACCCTACAAATGTAGGGTGGGGCGAAAGTTCAGGATATGGTATAATACGGGCAATGAAAGTGCACTGTGCGACAACGCTGCTCTTCCTCGCGGCCGCCGTATGCGCCACGATCCATGGCGCAGGCGTGCCGTTCGAGATGACCGGGCAGATCATGATGATCGCAGACACCGCTCCAAGGCGTCTGCATCTGCTGACGCGCACTTCCAACGACGGCTACTGCGTGTGGGACATGTCTGAGCCGCAGACGAAATGCTCAAGCGGCGACATCGTGAAAGTGCTGGGGTTTCGCGACAAGCCCACAAGCGCCATCCTGCGGGAGCAGCAATACCCCGTCGCCAACTACGCCACCAACATAACCGTGCTTTCAAGCGCAGAACTTCCGGCAACGATCCCGGCGACAGTACAGGAAATAGAGAATCTCCAGGGGAAAACCGCGCTCGTCCACATGGACGGAACTGTCGTATCTGTCGTAAGGGACGCAACGAACGCCGCATGGAACTGGCTTATCGTCCAGACCGACACAGGAGCGATGAGGGCTGCCGCGACCGAACACGACTATCCCTACGCGAAACTGCGCGCTCTGCTTGATGCCGAGGTCCGAATAAGGGGCAGCGTTCACGCGCTCGATGTCTGGCGCAGGTTTTTGGGAAACCACGTCATCCTCTACGGCAAGGGCGGCATTGAAGTGACGAAGGCGGCAGGCGACCCGTTCGCCGCGCCTGGACTAGACGCCAAGACGACGCACAGGCAGCAAATCTCGGGGAATGTCGTCGGGGCGAGCAGCCGGAGAGTCTACATCCGAGACAAGACGAACCAGTTTGTTTCCGTCTCCCCTTCCGACATCGGCGACATGCCCTGTGCAGGCGAAAGTGTGACAGTCGCAGGGTTCGTCAAAAACGGACCGCTTGGCATACAGCTGACGGAGGCTGTCGTCCGCCGCGACGGCAACGCCAAGACGGCGCTTGAGCCAGCCGAGGACGTTGACGTCGAACAGCTTCTCGCCGCATGCCGCGACAACGACATCGTCGATGCGTCGCTTTACGGGAAGCCGGTAAGAATCCGTGGCCGTGTCGCGAACTCCACCGAGGACATCGACATTTCGGGCCGCATCATGCTCGAATGCAGCCGGAAGAACATATCGGTCGATGTCGCGCATCTGCCGCAGAGCGTACGCGACTCGATAGAAACCGGCAGCAAGCTGGAGACAAGCGGAATCTGCATCCCGGAGTTTGACGCGGACGTAACGAACATGGTCTTCCCGGAGTTCAAGGGACTCATCGTCATTCCTCGCTCGCCGGACGATCTGCGGGTGCTTGCGCGACCATCATGGTGGACGACGGGACGGCTTCTGGCGGTGATCGGAGCCCTTGTCGTAGTCCTTTTTGGCGTCGGGGCGTGGAATCGCGCGCTCAAGACCGTCGCAGAACGCACCAAGAAGGAGCTGCGCGAGGAAGTCATCGCGCATGTGGCGTCCGACCTGCGCGTGGGAGAGCGGACGAGCCTGGCCGTTGAGCTGCACGACACCATAGCGCAGAACCTCACCGGCGTAGCCCTTGAGATTAACGCCGCCAACAAGCTCATAGACTCCGATCTTGCCAGCGCCCACGGGCACCTCGACACCGCGGCGAAGACCCTCAACTCGTGCAGGACGGAGCTAAAGAACTGCCTCTTCGATCTGCGCGGCAACACACTTGGGCAGCGCGACATGGACTCCGCCATACGCCTTTCAGTGGCGCCAGTAATCGGCAACGCGGAATTGACCGTGCGCTTCAACGTGCCGCGCGAACGCATCACCGACGCCTCAGCCCACGCCATCATCCGGATCGTCCGCGAACTCGCCGCGAACGCCGTCAGGCACGGCGGCGCGCACAAGGTCAAAGTCGCAGGGTCGGCCGACGAGGGCGTGCTCATGTTCTCGGTCACGGATGACGGATGCGGCTTCTCGGTGGAAGACGCGCCCGGCATTGCCGAATGCCATTTCGGGCTTCAGGGCATCCGCGAACGAGTGGCGCGTTTCCAAGGCAAACTGGACATCGAATCGGCACCAGGCAAAGGCACCCACGTAGCCGTAACCATCAGACAATGAAACACCCGATCAGCATTCTAATTGCCGACGACCACGCCGTAGTCAGGCGCGGGCTCCGATCAATACTCCAGATCGAGAAGGATTTCCGTGTGGTGGGCGAAGCTTCAAACGGCATCGAAGCCGTGGAAATGACGATGCGCCTCAAGCCGCAGGTCGTAATCATGGATCTCATCATGCCGGAGAAAAGCGGCAGCGAGGCGACTGCCGAGATTCTTGCCGGGCTGCCCGACACGCGAATTCTGCTGCTCACGACATTTGGCACCGCTGACGACGTGGCAAAGGCTCTTGGGGCAGGCGCTGTAGGAGCTCTGATGAAGACTTCGGACGAATCCGAGATAATCGCGTCGATACGCACTGTCGCAGCAGGCGGACGCGCAGTGTCAGACGAAATACGGAACCTTATCGCGGAAAGACCCCCGCCCCCTGAACTGACCCCCCGACAGCTTGAGATACTCAACTCAATGTCCCGCGGCTACTCAAACGCCGAAATCGCCGAGGCATTCGGGATAAAGGAGTTCAGCGTGAGGGAGCACATCACAAACATAATGACGAAGCTGGACGCATCGAACCGCGCCGAAGCCGTTGCCACTGCCCTTCGCAAAAGCCTTCTAAAGTTCTGACTGACGACCCGACTCCGAATGCGCGCGGGGACAGACCCCTCAACCTTTCGGGGCACCTTCTGTTCGTGAACTCCGACGGCCGACAAAATGGGCGCGGGCCCTTGCGGCCACTTCGGGGTTCGGGCTAGCGCGCTCAGCCAACCCGATCGCTTCGCGACGGGCGCATCCCGCTACCACTCCGCCTGCGCTTCGCGCTACAAAGCCGCTGGAAAACTTACGGGGA
>JAEEZC010000325.1 GCA_016288465.1 Verrucomicrobiota bacterium
ATGCTGGCAAGAACCCCGGCTTTCGTGTTCATGGCCAAGCGCGGCATCGAAAACTGCCAGCAGTTCAAGGAGGAACTACAGTCAGATCACGTCCTGTCGTTGCGGATGGTCGTGGATGTGCCTTCAAACTGAATCACCATGCGCCCTGAGGCGCACGCCTGCTCTGCAGATGCTCGGCGCGCCAGGCTGACATGGTCATGCCGGTCTTGGTCTGGAAGAACTTGCAGAGTGCGTTCTGACTTCTGAGTCCGCAGAAGTCCGCAATGGACTTGAGCTGCTGGTTCGGATTGAGCAGAAGCTCCTTCGCGCGTTCGAGCCGCACATCCTGAATGGCCTCGAGAATCGACTTGCCCGTGGCCTTGCGGAAGCGCATCTCGGCGTAGACGCGCGAACATGGAAAGAGCTGGACGACCTGCGCGGCGGTGAGGCCAGTGCACGCCTTCGCCTTGATCATCTCAAGCGCCGCGGCGACTTCCGCGTCGTTTCGCATGAGTATGCGCGTCGATTCGCGGCGGACGATGCGAAGCGGCTCGTAAAGGCGTTTTCGGTCGCCCGTGAAACGTCCGTTGGACTGCGTGATCTCCATCATCAGCAACGCCGCGGCCGCGCCCGCCCTGCGGAAGTCGGGCTCCACGGACGTAAGCGTTGGCATCGAGTTCTCGCAGATGTTCAGGTAGTTGTCGACGCCGATCACCGAAAGGTCCTGCGGTATGTTCAACCCGAGCATGCGCGCGACCGTCAGCACGTCCTCGGCGGTTCTGTCGTTCGCGGCGAATACGCCGCACGGCCTGGGCAGTCCGGCGATGAACTCGCGGAGAAGGCGGAGGTGCGCAACGGAATCGGAGCCCGTGGTCTTGGCCGGACGGAACACCGAACACGGCATGCCGTTAATCTCCACGGCCTTCCTGAATGCGGCTTCGCGCTCTTCGTCCCAGAAGCGCTTTTCGGGAAAGGGGACGTAGGCGAAGTGCTCGAAGCCGGTCGAGAGGAGCTCTTTCGCCGCGAGCGTCGCGGTTGCCGCGGAGTCGTGGCAGACGGAAAACGAGTTGGCGGGCAATGTGGCGGGGTCGTGGTCGATGAAGACGACGGGGAATGATTCGAGGTCCGCCTCCGAGAGCTTGTTCGCGCCGGCTCCTGCGTCGACAATCGCGCCGATAGGCTTCCAGAACGCGCGAAGTTCGTTCAGGTTCTTCTGCGTAGGCCGTACGTTCACTTCCTGGACGTGCCAGTTGGCGTGCGACGTGATTTCCTTCACGCCGTCCACGACCTGAATCCAGCTCGCACTTCCATGCGGATGAAAATAGAGTACGATCTTCACAGTGAGTATTATACCATAAGTTTGCAAATGGTGAATAAGATGTTTTGCATCTGGAATATTGTTTGTGCATGAGTATGATATCATATCCGCAGAATGTCAACCAAGAAAGGTTAACAGCAATGAATACCGCAGTAACCGTTGATAAGTTGAGACATCGCCCGCGCGCCGTGGGCATGCTAACCATAGCGGCTTCTCTAGCTGCTATAACCGCCAACGCCGTGATGGTTGTGGGCGGCTCCAACACGACAACAGTCAGCACGCCAAGTAACACGGTCATCATGGCCACAAGCGATACCACGTTTACGGTGACGATGCCCGGCGAGATAGAACTGCTCCTTGTCGGTGGCGGCGGCGGCGCAGGCGGCTCGACCTCTGCGTCTGGCTACAACGGCGGCGATTCCCGTGGCGGTGGCGGTGGCGGCGGCGGCGTCATCCACAAGACGAATTTCCGCGTCGAAAAGGGCACTTATACCGTAAAGGTGGGCGCCGGCGGCGTTGTCAATCGCAGTCACGACACTATCGCACTCGCGAGAGGCGGCGATACGACTATCGCACGCGTGGGAGGCGGCGGTACGGAAGCGTTCGAACTTACTGCGCCTGGAGGCGGTCCCGGCGGATGTGTCGACCCCACAGCCTGGTACGATAGCACCTATCTAGTTGGCGCTTCCGGGGGCGGCGGCTCGAAGCACTCCAACGGCAAGTCTTATCCGGGTGGCACGGCTACGGTCTCGAGCGGTGTTCTCGGCAACAATGGTGCCAACGCGACCGACTATAAGAATGGCGGCGGCGGCGGCGGCGCTGTCGGTGCAGGCAGTGGAGTCAGGGGTGGCGACGGATACCTTTGCAACATTACTGGCGTAGATGCCTACTATGGCGGCGGCGGCGGTGGTGGCCGAAGGGATAGTTCGGCAACAGCGGCACCTGGGAATGGCGGCGGTAAAGCGTGCTATGGCGGCGGCGGCACAGCGCAAATCGGTTGGGGCACTCCCGAGGCCGGCGGCTCTGGCGTAGTGATCGTGAAGTTTGCCCACGCAAAGACGACATACGACTTCAGCGTGCGCGGCTATGATGCGAAGGTGAACCTAGGCGACGACTACAAGTATCTCGTCATCACGAACGACACCACGTTGCGTGTCTATGGCTCCGCCACGTGCGAGGTTCTTCTTGTCGGCGGCGGCGGCGGCGCGGGAGCCAACGCGGACAGCGATAAGACCAGCTGCGGCGGTGGCGGTGGCGGTGGCGGCGGTGTCATCCATATGCAGTATATGCAGCTTGAGGCGGGCGACTATCCGATCACGGTCGGCGCAGGCGGTGCGGTCAACACGGGCGATGCGGCTACGACTGTCCGCGGCGGAGACACTTCGGCCTTTGGCTTCACGGCGATTGGCGGCGGGCCTGGCGCAAAGGGCAACGGCTCGGGTCCCTCGATCAGCGGCCTCGGCGCTTCCGGCGGCGGCGGTGCGACGGACGGCGCGAATGCCACCATCGTCGGAGGCACGCCACTTGCTGCGGCCAACAACCTCGGAAATGCCGGAGCCAGCGCTACCTCATACGGATCAGCATATGGACAGGGTGCAAAGGACAACTCTGGCGGCGGCGGCGGAGCAGGCGGTGCGGCTAACGGCGTCAACGGCGGCGATGGATACCCTTGCGCCATTACCGGGGCCTTGGTGTACTACGCAGGCGGCGGTGCTGGTGGCCAGCGGGACAATACATCTACTGCAACTCCTGTCGCGGTGCCTGGACAGGGCGGCGGCAGGGCGAGCTGGGGCGGCGGCGGTTCGGGCGGCTATCGATACACCCGTTCTGCCGAAGCCGGCGGCCATGGCATCGTGATCATCCGCTACAGGAAGACTAGGCTCGGAACGCTCCTTATGGTGCGCTGAAAGACGGAAGCATAACAAGAGACACGAACAAAAGAGAAAAGAACAGGAATCTCAGATGTCGCTCTACATTCGCCACTTGTCGCTCGTCCTTGCGTCGCTGTCGCTCACGACCTTTGCCGCGAGCGCGGCGGACGCCGGGTTCTACCGCGTCGCAAAGGATGCGTCCGGCACGTGGCGAATGACAGATCCTTCCGGCCGCGCAGTGAAGTGGCTTGGCGTGGACCACGTCAAGTTCAACGGCTTCCGCTGCGAGGCGGAAGGCAACCAGATGCGCTACCGGGAGGCCAACATAAAGAAGTTCGTCACCCGCGCCGCCTGGGCGAGCAACACCGTCCAGCGGCTGAGAAGCTGGGGCTTCAACGCGCTCGGGGCAGGATGCGACAATGCGGATTTCAAGGGATCGGGCCTGGGGCGCGCGGTGTTCCTCGCAATTGGCGATGCGGCCACCGCAGACGACGAGAAGGACCACGAGCACTACCTCGCGAAGAACCTTCATTCCCCGGGCACCGCATTCCCCAATGTGTTCAATCCCGACTTCGCCGCGAAGTGCGAACGCGAGGCGGAGAAGGCGTGCACCGCCAACCGCGACGACAAGGAGGTGCTGGGCTACTTCATCGACAATGAATTGGCATGGGAAGGGCGCAACCGCGGCGCGACCAGGCCTTGGGGTCTGTTTGACGCGGCGTGCGCCAAGCCCGAGGGCAACTCGGCGCGAAAGGCGGTCGAGGCGTTTCTTTCCAAACGCGGCTTCAAGATCGGCGACGACGTGCCTGTCCAGGTTAAGCTTCAGTTCGTCGGCATTGTCGCCGAGAGGTATTTCGCGGCGACTGTCGCCGCGATACGCAAGTATGACAAGAACCATCTGGTCCTTGGCTGCCGCTTCGCAGGTGCGATTGTTCCCGACGTAGTGTGGAAGGCGGCTGGGCGTCATTGCGACATCGTGACGCTGAACGCCTATGCTCGGGCGATTCTGGAGAAGGACGAGGTTCTTCTCTATTGTCAGGACAGATATCTGCCCATTGGAGAGGCGCTCTCGGGAATCAGCGCACTCGCGGGACGTCCGGTGATGATAACGGAGTGGAGCTTTCCGGCGCTCGACTCCGGTCTTCAGAGCAGATTCGGCGCCGGACAGCGCTTCGACACGCAGCTCGAGCGCGCCAGAGCCACCGCTCTCTACGCCAGCAAGGTGCTGTCGCTGCCGTGCGTCGTGGGCTACGACTATTTCATGTGGGTCGACATGCCGGAGAAGGGCATAAGCTTCCGCTTCCCCGAAGACACCAACTACGGGCTTGTCCGCGAGGACGGAACCGAGTACGCGGAGCTTACGAAGGCGTTTGCCGCGGTTCACGCCGGCAAGACGCTGGGCAAGTGCGGTGCAGTTGCTGCGACAAGCGGCAATGCGCTTGCGGAGGTCTACGACCCCGTGACGAACTCCGCCGCGCGCATACCGTCGTTCTCCCTGTCAGACGGCGAGTACTGCGTGAAGAATTCTGCGGGGCTGAAGCTGTCCGGTCGCATCGGCGGCAAGCTCCCTCTCGCGAGCGTGGCTTTCAACGGCAGGACGTACGGAAAGCTCTCCGCAATGGTCCAGACCCAGGGCGCGTTCAATCCGAAGAGCCGCAGCGGATACGACATCTCGTCCTATGGAGTGACCAGCGTCACGGGCGTCGACTGGCGCGAGGAGAACGGGCGAGGCGTTCTCACTCTTAAGTGCGAGACGGACGTGGCGACGCTCGATCTCGAAATCCGCGTCGGGCCGGACAGCAGGAACTTCATCGCCGAAGTGAAGCGCGTCGCGAACACCTCAGGCGCGCCGCTTGCCGTGAACGAGGTTCTGCTTCTTCCATACGCGCCGTTCACGAACGTAATCGCGTCGGTCAAAAGGCCGATGCCGAACCAGCTGGCGACCGTGCACAGCGCCGCCGCATGGCTCGAACGCGGCTCGGGACGCTACTTC
Organism: Verrucomicrobiota bacterium; assembly: GCA_016288465.1. Classification (GTDB taxonomy): domain Bacteria; phylum Verrucomicrobiota; class Kiritimatiellia; order RFP12; family UBA1067; genus UBA1067. The sequence goes on from JAEEZC010000325.1 coordinate 5,162, forward strand.
GGCGTACTGACCGACTCCCAGTTCACGGAGGAAATCGACTTCTGGTTCAACAAGGGCGGCTCGTGGCATCCGGACGTGCGCTTCTCGCCCAACCGCCCTGCGCATGGCGGAAGGCTCGTCATCCCGTCCGGCGAGTCGTGGGTTCCCGAGGCTCCGCTTCACGCGCTCTTCCGCGCCGGCGAGGGCGGCGAGAGGGCCTGGGGCGAGTTCTCGCGAAAGGTTCCCCGCGTAGCCGTCTCAGTCGACTTCTCGCGTACCGCCGGCAGGATAAAGCCCGTGAACGGCGTCGGCCAGCCGCCTTTCTTCGGCAGAAACTACAGCCTCATCCAGCGCCTGAAGGAGGCCCATGTCCCGTATTCGCGCCTCCACGACGTTGGCGGGGCCGTGACCGGCCAGGGCCTTTATGTGGACATACCGAACGTGTTCAAGGACTTCAGCGCAGATCCGGCGAATCCGGCCTCCTACGACTTTGTGTTCACGGACGACCTGCTCAAGGCGCTTGTGACGAACGGCGTCGCCCCGTACTTCAGGCTTGGTGTTTCCATCGAGAACTACGCGAGCGAGCTTGGCGCGCGCAAGATCATCCCGCCAAAGGACAATCTGAAGTGGGCAAGGATCTGCGAGGGCGTGGTGCGGCACTACACCGAAGGCTGGGCCAACGGCTTCAAATGGAAGATCGACTACTGGGAGATATGGAACGAGCCGGACGGAGAGGAGCCGCCGGAGTCGAACAGCATGTGGCGCGGCACCTTCGCCCAGTACCTCGACCTCTACGGAACGGCGAAGAAGCACCTGAAGTCGAAGTTCCCCCATCTCAAGTTCGGCGCATACGGCAGCTGCGGCTTCGAGGCCCTGTGCTCGAAGTGGAAGCCGGAGAGGACCTCCCACCACATGCGCTGCTTCAGGGACTTCCTCGCCTACGTGAAGAAGAACGACTGCCCGCCGGACTTCTTCTCCTTCCACTGCTACGGCCCCTGGTGGAAGATCGAGAAGCAGGCCAACTACGCCCGCAAGGAGCTGGACAAGGCGGGTCTTGCCGGCGTGCCGATGCATCTGACTGAGTGGCTTTCGTCCCACGGCGTCGGAACCGCTCGTCAGGCCGCGCTTCTTGCCGAGACGATTGTGAGGCTCCAGGGCGTGCCGGTAGACCTGGCCACGATCTACGACGGACGCTGCGGCCCCGGAATGTACAGCCCGCTCTTCGATCCCGCGGCCTGGGCGCCGCGAAAGGCGTACTACGCGTTCAGGGCGTTCGGCGATCTGTACGCGCTCGGCACGGAGGTGCCTGCCGTCTCGTCAAGCAAGGACGTCGCCGTGGTGGCGGCTGTCGGCGCTGACGGCGATGCGGCGGTTATGGTCGTTAACCCTACGGACAAGGCCAGGCCGTTCATTGCCGATTTCGGCGGCCGCAAAGTCAAGTCGGTGCGGGTGACGGACGAAGACAGCGTGTGGCTTGAGACCGACAGCCCTGCCGTCCTTAAGCCGTGGAGCATCGTTCTCTTCTCTCTCTCAAAATGATGAACGCCAAGTTCCTTTCTCTGGCCTTTCTGATCCTCTCGCTGTCCGCGTCGGGCGTCGACAGCGTGCTTTCGTCCGGCTGGCGCTTCTGCCGCGTTGATGACGAGTCCGCCATATCGGAAGCCGACGCCGTCTCTCCCGGCTTCGACGACTCGCAGTGGCGCGAGGTGGAGGTCCCGCACGACTGGTCCATTGAAGGGCCGTTCGACCCGGCCTCGAAGGACGGCGACACCGGCAAGCTTCCGTGGCGCGCCGTCGGGTTCTACCGCAGACAGTTCGTCCTGTCGGAGAAGGACGCGGCAGGTGTAGTCGCATTCGACTTCGACGGCGTGATGGCGCGGCCGAAGGTGTATGTCAACGGAAAGCTCGCGGGTGGCTGGGACTATGGATACCAGTCGTTCCGCGTGGATGCGACGAAGTTCGTGGTTCCCGGTACCAATCTGCTGGCTGTCGCGGCGGACACGAGACGCCACCGCAGCCGTTGGTATCCGGGCGGCGGCATAAACAGAAAGGTCGTGCTGAAGACGCTTCCGAAGGCGCATTTCGCCTACAGCGGAATCGCCGTGACGACGCCCGTCGCCGAGGCGGACCGCGCCGTCGTCCAGGTGCGCTGGACTTTGGAGAACGCGCCAGAGAGCGCGGATGTGTCCGTATGCCTTCTGCGCAAGGGCCGCGAAGTCGCTTCGGCGTCGGCCAAGGCTGCGGACGGTTCGCTTCGGCTCGGCGTCGAGAGGCCTGATCTGTGGGACGTCGAGAGCCCTGCGCTGTACGATGCCGAGGTGTCGCTTCTCTGCGGCAGCGCCGAGCCCTGCGTTGAGAAAGTCCGTTTCGGCATACGCAGGATCGAGTTTCCCGTGGGCGCCGGAGCCGACGCCGAAGTCTGGGAGAAGAACGGCTTCCATCTCAACGGACGCCGCGTCCAGCTCAAGGGCGTGAACATCCACGAAGACATGGGGCTTCTCGGCCGCGCATACAACGAGTCGGCGGTCCGCCGCCAGCTCCTGATCATGAAGGACATGGGCGCGAACGCAATCCGCACGAGCCACAATCCGGTTGCGCCGGAGACTCTGGACATGTGCGACGAGCTGGGCCTGCTCGTATGGGACGAGTGCTTCGACAAGTGGGACGACACCGCGAGCCGCCTGCCCGAAGAGCCGCTTGAGCCGTACATCGAGCGCAACCTCCGCGCCTTCGTCCGCCGCGACCGGAACCATCCGTCCATTATCGTCTGGTCGATGGGCAACGAAATCGGCGGCGTCTCGGGCGACAAGAAGGACTTCACCCACGATCCCGACGGCATGACTCGCGAACGCTGCGCCCGCTTCCGCGACGCGATGCGGGAGGAAGACGCGACCCGTCCGGTCGGCAACGGCAACATGCCGCATGTCGCAAAGGACGAGTTCTTCGGCATGGAGCTCTGGAAGGACCTCGACATCACGGGCTGGAACTACCTCGGCAGCCACGCCAAGGCCAAGGCGAAGTATCCGTCCAAGCCCGTCATCTACAGCGAATCGGCCTCGGCCGGCAGCACCTACGGCTTCTTCTGCGGTCCGTCCGCGAAGCCGTACAGCCATCACGGCGGAGGCGAGTGCGCCGCGAAGCAGATGGACGGCTACGACCTCGGCACGACAATCGACATAGCGGACATAGAGTTCGACCGGATGGAGAAGTCGCCCTGGTGCGCAGGCGAGTTCGTCTGGACCGGCATCGACTACCTTGGCGAGCCGATACCGTATCGCGAGCATGCGCGCTCTTCGTATTTCGGCATCGTCGACCTGACCGGCGCTCCGAAGGACCGCTACTGGCTCTATCGCGCCTACTGGAACAAGTCGGCCGAGACGGTCCACATGGTTCCGCACTGGAACTGGTCGGGACGGGAAGGACAGAAGGTCCCCGTGTTCGTCTACACAAGCGGAGACTCGGCGGAACTGTTCGTGAACGGCGTTTCGCAGGGAGTGCGTCGCAAGGGCGAGTTCGAGATGCCGGGCGGGCGGACGAACGCATGCTATCGCGCCTGCGGCAAGTACAGGCTCATGTGGTTCGACACCGTCTACGAGCCTGGAGAGGTGATGGCCGTCGCCTACAGGGACGGAAAGCGCATCGGCGTATCGGTCGTCCGCACGGCTGGTCGCCCTGTCGCGCTCGAAGTCGTGTCCGACTACGATGACGGACGCATGTGCTTTCTTCAGATTTTCGCGGTCGATTCGGCAGGTACTCGCAATCCGCTTGCCACCGACCGCATTTTCGTTTCGGCATCGGGTCCCGGGCAGGTCGTCGCCGTCGGCAACGGCAATCCGAACGCGTTCGAGTCGTTTGCAGATCCCCGCGCGCATTCGCTCTTCTTCGGCACCGCTTCGGCCGTCGTGAAGCGCACAGGCGCGGGACGCATAGCGCTCACCGTCGCTGCGGAAGGCCTTAAACCCGCCACCATCGCGATTGACGCCCCCAGCTCGTCGAAGGCCGATCCCTGCGGCTGCAAGTGACGGCCTTGCCGGGCCGTAGCGTCCTGCGAGCGCACGGCATTCGACGGCAAAACGAAGGGCGCCTGGCTGATGCCAGACGCCCCGGTTTTTCTGCGCCTTTCGGCCAGAGCGTCAGACAACGCCCTGGGCGACCATCGCGTCGGCGACCTTCGTGAAGCCGGCGATGTTCGCGCCAGCCACGTAGTTGCCCTTCTTGCCGTACTTGGCGGCGGCTTCCCACGCATTGTCGTGGATCGCCTTCATGATGTCCTTCAGGCGGCTGTCGACCTGCTCGCGCGTCCAGCTGATGCGCTCGGAGTTCTGCGACATCTCGAGACCGGAGGTCGCGACGCCGCCGGCGTTCGAGGCCTTGCCCGGCGAGTACATGATCTTGGCCTTCTGGAAGATCTCGACTGCCTCGGGCGTGGACGGCATGTTCGCGCCTTCGCCGACGAGCGTGCAGCCGTGCTTGACCAGGAACTCGGCGTCCTTGCCGTCGAGCTCGTTCTGGCGGGCGCACGGGAACGCGCAGTCGACCTTGTCCGCAAGCTTCCAGCTGTTCGCCTTGGCGAAGAACTTCACGCTCTTCGTCTTCTTGGCGAAGTCGGAAAGCTCGCCGCGCGTGACGTTCTTGAGCGTCATGATGTCCTTGAGCATCTTCTCCGTGATGCCGTTCTCGACGTAGATCGCGCCGGAGCGGTCGGAGAGGGTGAGGACCTTGGCGCCGAGCTGCAGAAGCTTCTCCGCCGCGTAGGTCGCGACGTTGCCCGAGCCGGAGATCACGCAGCGCTTGCCGCCGAAGTTCTCGCCGCGCTTGGCGAGCATGTTCTCTGCGAAGTAGACGTCGCCGTAGCCGGTCGCCTCAGGACGGATCAGCGAGCCGCCGAAGGAGAGACCCTTGCCCGTGAGCACGCCCGTCCACTCGTTCGCGAGGCGCTTGTACTGGCCGAAGAGGTAGCCGATCTCGCGGCCGCCCACGTTCATGTCGCCCGCCGGCACGTCCGTGTCGGGGCCGATGTGGCGGAA
>JAEEZC010000326.1 GCA_016288465.1 Verrucomicrobiota bacterium
GCCATCGAGTACGCGCGCGGCGGACGCGGCGGCACGAGGCTTGACTCTTCGTACGTGCCTGCGGACGGCGCGGGCTTCGGCTGGGGCGGCGACGGCGCGGTGTGCGGATATGCCGGAACCGGCGCCAACGGCTGCTTCGTCATCCGCATCCACAAGCTCTTCTCCTATAATGTCGTAGCCATTCCGGACTACGTGAAGTCGTTCGAGTTCGCTCTGAACCAGACCATTACCGCGTTCGACCTTGCGACCGCCGACGAGTCCCTGCGCTCGGCTGTCTCCTATGTCGAAGGCGTGACCTCCACGAACTGCACGATCCAGCAGATCGACGCGACCCACGCCGTCACGAACGGCCTCGGACGCTTCTTCTTCGCGCTCCACCTCAACGACGAGTCCGTCTGGGAAGGCGGCTCCACCGCTCCGCTGATCTGCTACTGGCGCGTGAGGGACCCCGGCATCATCGGAGAGTCCGAGATCGACATCACGAAGACGGTCGAGTGGTTCGACGGCACGAACGCCACCATCGCAATCGACGTCTGCGCCAAGCCCGAGATGGTTGAATGCACTCCCAGGGTTCTCATTCTCGGCTCTCTCTGCGGCAAGCACGGTCTTACGGACGACATCGTGAGGGCTACGATCAATTCCGCGGCCAAGATCGCGGACGTTGACTTCTACTACTTCAACCGCGTGGACAACACAAGCAGACCCGACGGCACCGACCTCATGTCTGGTTCTCTCAAGAAGGGCCAGGGGAATTTCAGCGGCAGGATCACGGCAAATGACGGCAGCGGGCACACGACGCTCGCGACGGTGTCGCGCAACCACGGCACGATGTACGGCTACTACAACAAGCTGTGGGAGATTATGAACTCCGACAAGGAATACGACTACATCGTGTTCTCCTTTGACCGTTCGCGCATCGCGACGGCGTTTCCCGGCAAGCATCCGCACGAGGCCGAGGTCGTCCAGTACCTGAAGGGCTTCTACAACAGAAACGCCGTTGTCTGGCTCGTGGACGAAGAGCCGGAGCAGTGGTCGGTCAACGGTCATGTCATTATGCAGCAGACGCCGTGGATTCCGAACCAGCTGGTGTCCATGCGCGGCGCTAACGACGAACACTTCTTCGGCACGTTCCAGTACTACGGCGACAGCGTTGAGGGCGCTAAGACGGACGATACCGTGTTCGAGGCTCTGAACTCCATGATCGGCATGTTCTCGCCCGAGAGGTATCCGCTCGCGAGGTCGGACTACGAAAAGGCGGAGTGCGAAAGCGGCCGCTGGTCTAGCTCCACCGACCACCACGTCGTCCTTAACAACGCGGAAAACATCCGGAAGATCGAGAAGTCCGCCGGCTACGCCATTCAGAACCAGTGCGCGTACGACGATGCGGACAAGGTGTCGGACTTCCTTGCGAACGTCGTGAAGTCGCTGTCGTCCACGGTTCGTCTTCGCGACAACATCCACTACGAGTCCGGCCTCCGCGTCGTCGGGGCGACCGCGTACTGGACGACGAACGAGAGCGTCGTGGCCGACTGGTCGCTTGACCCTGCGGTCATTGCGACTTGGACGGCGCAGGCCAATGCGCATCCGGGAACTGTGTGGACGAAGATGGACGATTCGGCTCTTCGCATCGAGGAGGAGAACGGGCGTCAGACCGGCGTCGCCGTCGACCTCGAGAACGTCTGGGACACTGCGTGGGTCAAGCTGCGCATGGACGTCGTCGACGAGGGCGGGTTCCGCTCCAGCGTCGGCGCGACGTTCAACGAGCAGACGGGCCTTTGGGAGAAGGATCCGAACAACGGCCCCGTCATCGCGTCCATGACGCCTGACGGCAGCGAGACCGTGCTTGCCGAGGCGTCCGCCACTACTGCGGTCGCGTGGTCGTTCCCGACGTTCAAGCTCACCGGCGAAGTGGTCCACGGCAAGGGCCAGGTGATTCTCAACGGATTCGTCACCAACTCGATCAACGTCGCCGAGGGCTGCACGCCAGAGGTCGTGTTCCGCGGCGCGGGTGGCTACGTGCTCGACTACCTCGAGGTTGACGGGCGCGTCATAGACGACTTCGACAACGACCTTTACAACTGGTACTTCGAGAACGTCGAGTCCGACCACAACATCAAGGTCGGGTTCAAGAGCGTCTTCACCGTGCCGTATCCGACGACCTCGCCGCTGGAGATCGAGTACGACGGCGCGCCGCACGGTCCGGCCAACACCGAGCCTACGTTCATCGAGGGCTACAGCTACGAGTGGTACCCCGTCTACTCGCTTGATCCGGACGGAGACTTCACGAGAGACGGCGGACTTGTGGATGTCCAGTACGACAACAACGGCAATGTCGTAGCCAGAGATGTCTACGTTCGCATCTGCATCATGCAGCCTGGTTGGGAGGACGGCGTGATGATCGACCAGTGGACCGGCGTAAACACCGTCAAGATTCTGCCGCGCCAGATCACCGTGAAGATGAACGACGTCGCGATGTTCTCCAACAATCGCACAACAATCACGTCCTCAGTTGTGGATGGCTCCCTCGTTCCCGGGGATACTCTGGTCGTTACGGGCAAGGTGAACCAGACCGTTTCGAATCCCGGCCGCAACGAAGTCTTGAATGGGACGCCCATAGGCACCGTGGTTGTTGATTCTGACGGCAATGTCGACAAGCTCCACATCTATGATGCGGACGGCGTCGAAACCACCGCCAACTACCGCGTCACCAAACAGTCTGGCAATGTGTACTACTACGGCATTGCGGCGCATGCCATCAATGTGACCAAGACCTATGATGGAAATCAGGCCGACTATGAAGTAGTCGTGTCGTATCCGCAGCAGGAAAGGTTCTACGATCTTACCTACAGCACCAATGGCGGGCAGACATACAACGCGCAGAAGCCGACTTTCACGGATGCCGGAGTGTACACGATCTACTACAAGGTGTCGGGAGTCGGGAATTCTAATGCGGCGACAGTTGGCGGACAGAGGATAAGGTACAGGGAACTTCCTGCTTATTACAACTCCCTTGTCGTGACGATTCTGCCCCGTCCAGTCACTGTACAGGCGGGATCTGCCGAGAAGCTGTATGACGGCACTGCCCTGACGCAGCCTTCCTACACCATCGAAAGCGGTACGGACTGCGGATTCGTGAACGGGCAGGGCATTTCGTCCCTCAGCATGACTGCCGAGTCTGTGCAGACGCTTGTCGGCACAACGGCGAACGTAGTCGACCGCAACAGCGTGAGGTTCACGAACGGAACCAAGACGTCCAACTACGCGATAGAGTACGTCGACGGGCGGCTCACGGTCGTGGGCAATCCCATAAAGGCCGAGGCGCCCGCCATCACGAAGGTGTACGACGGCCAGCCGGTTGACGCTTCGGAGTTCGCGATTGCGGTTTCGTTCACCAACGGCACTCCGTTCACCGCCGGATACACGGTCAAGTACGCCGCCGACGAGTTCAGCGAGCTTTCGACCACGGTGCCGACCATGCCGACGGACGCAGGCGACTACTACTACTATTACGAAGTCGATGCCGGCGGCTATGGAAAGTCGACCGGATATGTCGAGATCAAGGTGACGCCGCGTGACGTCCATCTCGTCGCAGGTTCCGCCGAGAAGGAGTTCGACGGGGTTCCGCTTGCCACCAACTCCTTCAGCGTCGTGTCCGGCAGCTCGGAGAACGAGGGCTTTGTCGGCGACGACATGGTTGCGTCCGTCGTGATGACTCCGTCGTCCGTGGTCGAAGGCGTCGGCACGGCGGCCAACGTGATCGACACGAGCGACATCGCCGCTACATGGACGTTCGCGGGCGGAATGAAGCCCCAGAACTACAACTTCATCGTCGAGCCCGGTACGCTTGTCGTGCGCTCGCCCATTGCGCCGGTCATTCCGGCCGATCCCGCGAAGGTCCACGAGCCCGGCTACACAGGAAACATGAACAGTCCGGCAAGCCCGGACTATCCGGGCTACGCTGTCGCTAACGACGAGAGCAAGCCCTGGGTCGTGGCGCCCGATCCGCTCGTTGCGCCGGTCGAAGACCCGGAGCGTCCCGGGACGTTCGTGACGAACTACGTGGCGAAGGTTTCTGGCGTCGAAGGCGAGTCGAAGCTCACGTTCACGGTGACTGGCGACGGCGAGTTCCGCTGGGAGTCGCTCATCGGCGGCGAGCCCGACGAGTCCGCCCGCTTTGTCGTGCTGGTCGACGGCGCGACGAGCCAGGTCTATTCCGCCGAGACCGGCTGGACCGGGCACGTGGTGCATGTGACCGATCTCCCGGGCAATGACGGAGGGGAGCACGTAGTCGAGGTCGTCTACGTTGACGGAGGCGCTTCGGAGGGAACGTCTTTCGCCGCCGTCGACAAGGTTTCGTGGACTGCGTCTGCGACGCTTGAGGAGATTTACGGTGCTGTCGTGAACACGAAGCCGCCGACGTATCCTGTGGAGGAGATCAAGAAGGCTATCTCCGTCTCCAACGACGTCGAGAGCGGCTGGCTGCCCGTGTACGAGACGAACGGCGACGGCAGCAAGACGATTACCGCGCTCCGCACGCCCGACGGCACGGAAGGCGGCGAAGCCAAGCTGCACAGCGAGCTGACGCTCGGCGTGAACGGCTCGGGCGAGATATCGTTCGGCTCCATCACCGTGCCTGTGAAGGGCGACTCCTCGGCGAATCCGGACGGAGGCGCGCTCACCATCATCGTCGACGGCGCCGTCTACGAGATTCCGCCGGTCCAGAACGAAAACGTGTCCTATTCGATTGTCACGAACGGCGATGTCGTCGTGATCAGCAACCTCATCATCAAGGTGTGGATGGACGACTCCACCGGCCCTGTGCCGCATACGATCGTGCTTGCGTACGACCGCGACGCCGATTCGATCGGCGCCAACACATGGGCTTCGGTCGAGAACGTCACATGGAAGACGTACGGCGAGACCGACGACGGCGGCACGAGCTGGCTCGACCTCAACGAGGACGAAGGGCGGGCGCTGATGATCGTCGACCACGAGCCGCTCACAAACGGCTGGGTGTATCTCGCGTTCAATCCGCAGCTTAAGTACGCCACTGAGGAAATCGAGCCCTGGGCGCGTCGTACTGCCGCCAGCGGCAAGCTCAAGGTCAAGTTCGGCTCCACCCGCGAGGATTGCGACGCCTGCGAGCCGATTCCCGCCGCGCTCAGCGACGAGAGCGACCCGACGATGCCGCATGAGATTGCGACGAACAAGGTGTGGGTGATGGTTCGCCTGACCGACATCGCCGCCGTCTGCGAAGACGTAATGAACGAATATCCCGTCGGCTTCTGGAGGATCTACATCTCCGGCAACGCCATCGCGTACAAGGCCGCCGGCGAGACCGGAGCCGAAGAGGAGATTGTCAGCGGCACGCCTGGCGCGGTCAGCGTGAACGTGTTCGGCATCTTCAAGGTCGAGAGCGCGTTCACCAACACCATGATCGCCGTTCCGTGGACCTGGTATAGCGCGTACGAGAAGGATGCCAGCGCCATTCCCGTGAGCAAGCTCGTCAAGACGACCAACCTCACCGACGGCGACGTGCTCTATGCCTATGATGGCAACGGCGCGTATGCGGCCTGGATGCTCTTCGGCAACGAGTGGATGTCCGGTGCGACCGTTCCCGTCGACGAAAACGGCAATGCCGGCCTGCCGATCAACTGGGACGAGGAGGGCAAGCCGACGCTGATCGAGCGCGGCTATGGCCTCTGGCTGCATCGTCAGCGTCCGGTCGACGAAGAGGGCAAGCCCGTTCCTTTCTGGCTGTATGGCCAGAGCGTTACGAACGAAGTCACCAGTGTCGTTCGCGGCGGTGCCTCGCTCTCGCCTTCCTGGGCGATTATCGGCAACCCGTACTGCAAGGAGATCAGACTCAACGACATTGAGTGGACTGGCGGAGAAATCGGTCCTGAAGACAGGCTGGTCGTTCCGAACGGGTCTGACGGCATCGACTATCTTATCTACGACCACGCCTCTGGAAAGGGCTGGTATCGCGTAGAAATGCAGAAAGTGGGCAAATGGCTCAAAAACACCTATAATTACGACGTTACGATACCGGCAGGTCGTGCCTTCTGGTACAGACGCCACACGAATGGCGATTTGACGGTTCGCTGGCGGAAGAGGGACTGATCCACTAAGTTCCCGCCGGTTTTAGCCCCAACTTTGTTCAGTCTGCTGAACAAGGGTTGGGGCGGTGCCGTTTTCTGGTACAATATGGCCATCTTCAACGGAGTACTAGGAATTGGCAATGAACAAAACAGTCAACAGAATCGTCGCAGCAGTGCTTACGGCACTGGCGGTGGGTTTTGCTGACGCTGCGCAGAGCGATGCGCTTCTTGCCTTTTCGACCAAGGGCCCTGACAAGTACGCCGACGGAACGTCCGTTCTCGAGGGCGAGGTCTATGCTCTTGTGTGGGTTCGCAACGGCTTCGAGTTCAAGGGCGTCGACATGAACGGCGCGGCGGTTGACGCCGAGAACAACGCCGTCGTGGCCGCTCTTCCCATTGCCAGGCGCTCGCTCGTTCGCAGGGGCGCGGTCCACTGCCCGTTCACGCTTTTCCAGATCGCCGAGTCGTTTGCTTCGTCTCATGTCGGCGGTTCGTTCTCCCTCGTGCTTCTCGACACCCGCGTCGCCGACGGCAAGGGCGGCTTCAAGGCGGCCGGCGTTGGCGGCGTCGTCCAGGGCTGGGGCGAGGTCGAGGGCAGCAGGGGCAAGGCTGTTCCGTCGGTCATGGCGTTCGCGACGAACGCGGCGAAGCTCGGCGCGAAGATCCTCGCCCAGAGCTCGGCTCCGGCCGGCGAGTCGCTGTCGAAGCCCGAGGTCACGGGCATCCGCGTCGAAGGCGGCCTCGTCAAGCTGACGGTGAAGGGCACCGACGCGCGCCTTCTCTACAACGTCCGCGCAGGCGGGCGTCCCGATCTTCTTGACCGTCCGCACTTCGCGTCCAACGCGGTTCAGGGCGGCGCGACCGAGATCACGCTTACGGCGCCTGCGACGGCCGGTGCGGCGTTCTTCCAGGTGACGAGGAACTGAGAGCGAAAAAAGCACGTCAATACTGGCATTTCTAACGGAAATCTGATATAATGAGGCAGGAATCTAAAGGGCAAGGATATTGAAATGAAGAAAACACTTACGATGCTAATGTCGGTGGCGTTCGCCTCCGCAGCTTTTTCGTTTGCCAGGGCGGAAACGATCGCCGTCACTGGAGGCGAGATAACATACGAAGGTGCTTCTGATGTCAGGACGCTTCCTAACGGAGATGTCATCCTCGTATTCACGAACGTAGATTCCGAGGGCTCGTTCTCGATTCCCGCGAACATGAGCGCCAAGGCCCGCATACTTGCGGTCGGCGGCGGCGGCGCGGGCGGTTCGACTCCGCGCGAGGACACGCTTGGGCGCGGCGCGGCCGGCGGCGGCGGCGCTGGCGGCGTGAGCGACCGCGAGATCGTGCTTTCCAACGGCGTGTACACGGTCGAGGTCGGCGCGGGCGGCAAGCGCGTCCAGACGATCGTCCAGAGCTGGACGGGCGACAACGGCGGCAACACGAACCTCAAGATCGGCGGTGCGCCTGTCGCTTCGGCGAAGGGCGGCGGCGGCGGCGGTGCCGGCACGGTGAACGGGCGC
>JAEEZC010000327.1 GCA_016288465.1 Verrucomicrobiota bacterium
GGCTTGTCGCAGACGCGAAGGGACACGAAAGCGGGGCTTCCCCCGACACGAAAAGACACGAAAGCGGCATGTCGCGGGTTACCTCTGACAGCCGGCTGGAACGGCACATGGTCGCGCGTGCCAGTACAAGGGGACATTGGGGACATATGGGACGTTTGGGGACGGAATCGCGGTAGGGGCCGCACTCCGGGCGGCCCCTACCGTCATTTCGTCCATAACGCCCCTTATGTCCCTAGGACCGAGAGGGCCAGAGCTCTGGCGCTTATAGAAGAAACTCCGAGCGTCTGCGCGAGAGCCCAAACCATCGGAGTTAAGACCGAAGCCGCTCCCATCGGTTAACGCAGGGCGCGGAAGCGCGGAGATGAGGCGATTGATGGCGCGGCGGTTTTTAGGTATAATTTCCCTCCATGAACTGCAACGGACTCAGTCTTGTCAGCGGCGGGCTGGACAGCCAGCTGGCCATAAGAGTGCTTCAGCGCGCGGGTGCGCACGTCGAGGCCGTCACCTTCTCGTCCCCGTTCTTCGACAGCGCAAAGGCCGAGGCCGCCGCGAAGGCGCTTGGAGTGAAGCTGCACATAGTCGACTTTCTAGAAGACGTGATGTCGCTCGTGGAGAATCCGCCGCACGGATTCGGCGGGGCGATGAACCCGTGCATAGACTGCCACGCGCTCATGATACGCCGCGCAGGAGAGCTGATGCATAAGCTCGGCTTCGACTTCGTCTCGACGGGCGAAGTGCGCGGCCAGAGACCCATGAGCCAGAACGCGCAGTCGCTTCTGACGGTAGAGAAGGCGTCGGGCCTCAAGGGCCGTCTGGTGCGTCCGCTTTCAGCAAAGCTGCTGGAGCCGACCATTCCCGAAATCGAGGGCAAGCTGGACCGCGAAAAGCTGCTCAACATCTCGGGGCGCTCGCGCGAACGTCAGATCGCCCTTGCGGCGGAGTTCGGGATCACCGACTATCCTTCGCCGGCAGGAGGATGCAAGCTGACGGAGGACGCCTACGGCCGCAAGCTCAGGGACCTCATGGACCACGAAGGCGTGCGCACGTCGCCGGGAGGTCCTGTGGACAGGGAGATGGTGGAGCTGCTCAAGGTCGGGCGGAGGTTCCGCCTTCCGGACGGATCGGGCGTGATACTCGGCAGGGACGCGGAAGAGAACGCGCTTCTAAGGCGCAGCTGCGCCGGACGCCCAGGACACTGCACGATCGAGCCGCCAGACGAAGTGGCCGGACCGACCGCGCTCGTTCCGCGCGCGATGTCCGAAGCCGACCTCGAAATCGCGCGGGGAATTGTCAAAGCCTGGTCGCGCGGCACATCGGAGGCCGACCGCGCGCCGTACAAGAAGTTCCAGCTGGTCTGACACAATCGCAACTGCAAGAGATGATAGAGACAATCGCGCAGCATCTGGATTCCATCGCGGCACTCGCGCCGGCGTGGAAGCTCGTCTTCATATTCGTGTTCATGGCGGTCGAGTCGTCGTTCGTCCCGTTTCCGTCCGAAGTCGTGATGATTCCGGCGGGCTTCTTCGCCGCGAGAGGCGAGCTGGGCGCGGGAGGGGGAGCTGCGGTCGCGGCGGCGTTCGCGGCAGGCGTCGCGGGCTCGGTGGCGGGGGCGTACGTGAACTACTTTCTGGCGCTCTGGCTCGGCAAGCCCTTTCTGGTGAAGTACGGCAAGTGGTTCTTCCTCAAGCCGGCGGCTCTTGAGCGCGCATGCGAAGTCTTCAACAAGTACGGCGCCGCGACCACGTTCGTGTGCCGCATGATACCGGCGATTCGCCAGCTCATCTCGATTCCGGCGGGAATCTCGCGGATGCCGCTGCCGTCCTTCACGCTATTCACAGCGCTCGGCGCGGGGATATGGACGGCGATACTCGCGGCGACCGGCTACGCCCTTGGCAAGAGCGCCGGCGACATCACGTATCTGGAGCTGTGCATGCGCGGGAAGGAGATGGCGGTGTCGCATCTTCCCGCGGCAATCGGCTGCGCCGTCGCGCTTGTCGCGGCATACGCGGCCGTCGGAAGGCTTGTAATGGGCCCGGGGCGCAAAGGCGGGGAATGATGAGACGCGCCCTTCTTCTCGCGACCGCCGCGGCCGCCGCGCTCTGCGCCATGGGCGAGGTTGCGGAGCTGAGGCGCGGCGAGTTCGCAGTGAAGTTCATATCGTGCCCGGACTGCCCGATGTTCGGAAGGTACTCGCCGGACGGCGCCACGGCCTTTGTGAACATCTCGAAGGTTCGCGAAGGAGACCGCGACACAATGGCAAGGCGGGCGTTCAAGGTCATGTCCGCCGCGTCCTGCGCGGCGTCGGTACGGCGGCTTTGGCTTGGCGGAGGCGCTCTGGAACCGGCGCAAGGCGGCGCGGCGAACCCCTACGTCGAATGGATGCGCATTTCCGAGAGCGGACCGAGCCTGTTGCAAAAGAGCGCGAAAGGGCCTCTCGAAGCGAGAGCACACTCGGCATGGCGCGGCGCCGCGTTCCTATCCGTCCGCAACGAGCAGGAGGCGCCCGCCGTCTTCGTCGTGCGGCCGGAAGAGCTCGGCATGGCGGGCAAGTTCTCCGCGATCGACATTATCGAGCTTGCGGACACGGGGACGTTCGGGGCGCCGTTCCCGGTGCTGGTTCCCGCGAAGGGAGAGCGTGCGTTCCTTCTGGTGGGCGCGGACGGGAAAGGCGGGGTGACGCGATGATCGTCGAAGTCAGGCACCTGAGAATCTCCTTCAAGATGGAGGGGCGCATTTCCGTGCCCGTCCGCAACGTCTCGTTCTCAGTGCCGGAGAACGGACGCGTGGCGCTCGTCGGCGAGTCGGGATGCGGAAAGTCGCTAACGGCGCTTGCGATAGGAGGGCTCGTCGACCGCGCTGAAATAGAAGGCGAGATCGCGGGCAGTCCGCGAATTGCGTACATATTCCAGAATCCGATGCAGTCCCTGAACCCGGTGATGCGCGTAGGAGCGCAGATTGCCGAGGCTCTGCCGCGCGCGGACCGCCGCGACAAGTCGCTTCTCTCGCGGCTACTGGAGGGAGTCGGACTGCCCGAGGGAACTGGCGGGAAGTATCCGTGCGAGCTGAGCGGAGGCCAGCAGCAGCGCGTGATGATCGCGATGGCGCTTGCGCAGAAGCCCGACCTTCTCATCGCGGACGAGCCGACGACGGCGCTGGACGTGACGACACAGAAGGAGGTGCTCGACCTCATATACAGGATCGCCGACGAGAGGAAGATGGCGGTTCTGCTCATAACGCACAATCTGGGGCTCGTCTCCCGCTACACGAAATTCGTGAACGTAATGTACGCCGGGGAGATCGTAGAGTGCGGCGAAACCGCAAATTTGCTCAATTATCCCCGACACCCCTACACACAAGGGCTTGTGTCTGCGGTCCCCAGGCTTGAGGCGCCCAGGAACGCTCCCCTCGCAGACATACCAGGAACTGTGCCTCCGCCTTGGGAATGGCCAACCGGTTGTGCTTTTCATCCCCGATGCCCTCAATTTAAACCCGAATGTGCATCGCCTGACTTCAACGGATTGTGTTTCTGTCTGCGATAAAACGCAAATTCTTGTATTTTCCCCCTTGCATCATTACACAAAATATGGTACATTACAAGTACGCACAAGGGAAAGTTCCCGCGAGCGTCAGTACTGACTAAAAATCAAGGATCAAGAAAATGGCCAAGAAGGAAATCATCCCGACCACCAAGAGCGGCATCATGGCGGCTCTCGCCGATGCTGCCGGAATCACCAAGAAGCAGGCTGTCGCCGTCTACGACAAGCTGCTCGACATTGCGATCAAGGGCGCAAAGCAGGAGGAGAAGGGCCTCATGCTCCCTGGCTTCGGCAAGGTCAAGCTCGTCAAGCGCCCCGCGCGCACCGGCCGCAATCCCGCGACTGGCGAGACGATCAAAATCAAGGCGAAGAAGGTCGTCAAGGTCGTCGCCTGCAAGGCGCTCAAGGATGCGATTCTCGGCTAAACCGCCGCGCATCTGAGAATGCGCCTAAAACGCGGGCTCGTGCGAGCTCGCGTTTTCTTTTTTCTTTGGCCCTGTGCGCCGCGTCAAGCCGGCCGCGAGGCCGGGCGAAGGTCGAACAGCGAGCGAAGGGAGAATATGGAGCCGCCGTTCACCAGATACGCCACGGAGCGCGATGCGCCGCCGCGCGTCTGCATCCGGGCGACCACGCACTGCGGCGCATAACGCCGCGAACCTGCCGAGAGCGTTGACGGTCTTTGGCGTATTCTGCTGAATACGGCCATCATATGGGTCTGGAACCGCATGACTAACCTCCGTTTCTGCGCGCTCGGGCTGGCGCCATTGCATCGTCAAGCGGAGGATACTGAGCATCAATCCAATTCCATCCGACATCTGACGCCGCACTCGGACAACGTGCCGGCTGGACCGCAGCGGAGATAGGTCCCTTTCCGACTCTGTCTTGCGAGGACGCCTGAATGATTCCGGTCGTCGCCGCACCGAACGCTATTAGAAGTGAAACTGCCAGAATGTTCTTCACGCCAATAATGATAGCAGATTGGCGGCAAAAGGTGAGCGGTGGCCAAAACTTTGGCCACCGCCTCCGATTCGGACATTGGGACGCGGGCGCAGGCTCTATGCGCCGGCCCTGCCCACGAGCGCGGCGATGCGCTGCGCGAGACCCGGCAGACCCGGATCGCGCGCGCCGCAAGTCGCAAACGCCTCGAACGAGCCGGCGTTGCGGGCGATCCAGTCGCAGGCCGCGTCGAAACCGTCAACAAGCGCGCACCGCTTCACCTTCGCGGCAAGCTCGCCCGAGCTGACCGAGCGGTCCGCAGTGCCGCCCGCGTCGTAGACGGGCAGAAGAAGCAGCATGTCCTGCGGACGCGCGACCTCGTTGAACATGTCGGCCAGGGACTGCATCATCTTGCGGAGCGGCGCATAGCCGTGCGGACGCCACACGACGCAGAGTCCGCCGGGATGGGCCTCGGCGAGAGTCGTCCACATCGCGCGCAGCTTGTCGGGATTGTGCGCGTAGTCGTCGTAGACGTTGGGCGCATGCCGCTGGAGCCTGCGCTCGACGCCTCTGAAGGAAAGGAGCGCGGCGCGCGCCCTGTCGGCGTCGCAACCCAGCGCCTCGGCCATCTTCAGCGCCAGAAACGCGTTGACGCGGTTGTGCCTGCCGGGAACGGAGACGTCGGCCTCCCCGCGAATGGCGCGTCCGTCGATCACGGGACCGGCGACGCCGCGGATGAAGGCGTCGAACACCTCGTCCATCTCGTCCTTGGAGTAGTGGTCGGCGCTCGCGTTCGTCACTATGACGGCGTAGGGGCTGAACGCCACGAGAGACTTGTCGCTCTCGTCCACCTCGGCGACGGCAAGATCGCCGCGTCCGAACCGCACGGCGCCCTCCCAGCCCGGAACGTTCGCGCCGTTCACGCAAAGCGGGTCGAGGCCGCACTCGGCAAGGACATGGCCGAGCATCGCCGTCACCGTCGACTTGCCGCACGTGCCAGCGACTGCGACGAGGCGGCGCCCTTCGAGAGCCTTCGAAAGCGCGCGCGCGCGGTGCACGACGGGAATGCCGAGCTCCTTTGCGCGGACGAGGCCCGGATTGCCGTCCTCGATAGCCGTCGAGACCACGACTTCGTCCACCGTGCCGTCGACGCCGCTGCCGTCGTCGGGGAAGCACCTCACGCCTATGGACTCGAGAAAGTCCGTGTTCCTGGTCCCGAGCGTCCTGTCCGCGCCGGTGACCTCGGCGCCGAGCCTGACGAGCGCAGTGGCGAGCGCGCTCATGCCGACGCCGCCCACGCCTATAAGATGGTATTTCACCTTTTCCCTCCGTCGCTGCCGCCGACAAGGCCGGGGCATATCCACGCGGTGACCGCCGCGCACTCCACACCGAAAGGCAGATAGCCGGCGAATCCGACCAGCGGCATCTCCCAAATCTGGAAGCGATGCACCCACGGCACCGCGTAGACCCACTTCGCGTATGCGTAGTAGTTCCACGTCTCCCAGCAAAGCCCGCAGATGAGCGACGCGACGCCGAAGCGGAAGAACACCGACCAGTCGCCGTGCGCGAACGAGTCCAGCACGCTCCGCTCGCCCAGCATGATCTGCACGAGCACAAACACGGTGAGCGGCGATATCCACAGCAGCGGATACGCGTACGCGGGGAAGTAGACTATGCCGACCAGACCGACCGCCGCGAGCACGCCGAGAAAGACGCACCAGCCGGGCTTGTGCAGGTCGACGTTGGCCATGTCGTGATAGACTTCGTCGCTGAACACGGGGAAAGTGCGAAGCCATGCCGCGACGGCCGCGACAGCCGGCAGAACGGACGCGAAGCACAGCGTGGCGTAGATCGTGTACATCGTGGCGCTGAGGTCGGAGACGCCCAGGTAGTACCAGTTCCACACGTAGCGGTTGAGGTACTCGAAGAACCACCAGAAGAGAGAGCTCGCGGGGAACGTCGCCGCGTACGCCCATGGATGGTCCGTCATGGGCGAGCGCCCGCATCTCTTCACGCAAAGCCCGTTCATTATCAGGATGAAGCCCGCCCACAATGGCGCGTAGGACATCAGCACCTGAAACGGGCGAAACCACTCAAAGCGGCTCCACGAAAGGACCCATCCGGACGAAAGAACCGCGACGCCGACCCATCCCCACCAGGGGAAGGAACGGCCTGCCGCCTTCGGCCGCAGCTGTCCTGCGGCGCGTGTCGCGGCAAGCGCCTTCGCCGCGCGCCGGAGAAACGGGAACAGGCACAGCGCCGTGAACGCCACGAAGCCCGCGAACGCGCCCCAGTTGAAGGGGCAGCGGCAGTTCCACAGCAGCTCAGGACGGAACCCCCAGTCCTCTGTGCGCGGTGGAAACGCCTTGACGCCCTCGAGCACCTCGTCGTAGCCTCCAACGACGCAGCAGACAAGCGGAACGCCGAACAAAATCGCCGCAAGAACAAAATAATGC
The DNA here is from genome assembly GCA_016288465.1 of Verrucomicrobiota bacterium. Lineage (GTDB taxonomy): Bacteria > Verrucomicrobiota > Kiritimatiellia > RFP12 > UBA1067 > UBA1067. The sequence continues at coordinate 6,929 of JAEEZC010000327.1, forward strand.
AATATCCTTTTCATCGGGACGCGAGTTTTATGATATACTATACCGTCACACGGGCCTGTAGCTCATCTGGACAGAGCAACTGCCTTCTAAGCAGTGGGTAGTGGGTTCGAGTCCCGCCAGGCCCGCCATTATTTTTCATGTCAATACCAGGTTGACGTGAAGGACAGTTTTTTGGTATCATATGCACCCGTTGTCCCGATAAGGGTATTTGGCGAGGTAGCTCAGTCGGTAGAGCAAAGGACTCATAAGCCTTGGGTCGAGGGTTCGAACCCCTCCTTCGCCACCAATCTCCAACCAAGCTCCCATGCCTCACTCGGCAAGCAGCTGCGACTTGTCGATCAGGCCGTTGCGCTCAAGGACCTTGAGTGCCTTGTTCACGGCCTTCACTTCCTCCGCCGAACCGGGATTCCTGCGGTACGCCTCAAGGCACGCCTTGAAGTCCGCGGCATAGCGCCCTTCGTTCGCGTAGCTCACGACCTCGGCCAGAGCCTGCACGTTAGCCGCGGTCGGCTCGGACGGCTTGGCGATCTTCCCGTAGAGATCGGCGGCGGTCTTGCGGCGGAGCGCCATCACGTCGTCTTCCTTCGCGGACATCGCGGAATGGGTGGTGTTCGCCCAGCGCGACGCGAGCGGACGGTACCAGATGTTGCGGAACTGGACGACGCAGCCGTGGTCCTGCAGGCTGAGAGAGCCCTTGTCGGCGTGAGGCGCGAGCGGACGGCGCTTGCAGTGCGTCGTGAGCCCCTCCATCTCCCAGTGGTCCTGCACAAGCACGCCGTTGAAGAACAGCGTCACGGAGCCGTTGTGCAGAAGCTTGTCGCCGTCCCAGACGGGCTGGTGGAAGACGATGTCGTAGACCTGCCATTCGCCCGGCTTGCGCGCGGGGTTCACGAGAGGCGGGTTCTCGGCGTAGACCGAGCCGGCCTGGCCGTCGGTGTAGTTGTCGATCGAGCAGTCCTCCTGCGACGTGTGGTACGACTCAAGCACCTGAAGCTCGTACTGCCCCATCAGAAAGACGCCCGAGTTGCCGCGCATCTGCGGGCCCTTGTCGGAATAAAGCTGGTTGGGGTCGTGGCGGTACTCGATGTGCAGCTGGCAGTCGCCGAACTCCGCGCGGGAGAAGATGTTACCGCCGTTCTTCCACTCCGGAACCGTGTAGAAGTAGCCTTCGTCGGAATAGCGCCACTTGGACGGATTGCCGTCCGCATCGCGCCAGTTGCGCTCGAACGACTCCTTAGTGCCGTCGAAAAGCACGACGGCGTCTGACGGCGCTCCGCCGCACTTCTCAGCAGGCTGCACGCGGTGCGGCTTCGGGCGGTTCCAGTCATGCACGGCCCAGGCGTGCTTCGCATCCGGCGTGTCGCCGTAGATGGCCGCGCTGGACGCCGCCGGAAGCATGATCGCAGCCGCAACGGCCAGCATGACGTTCTTTTCGGACATCGACATCTTCTTCATTTACCTGCTCTCTCCTTGTTTGTTTGTTTTATGGCTCAAATCTGACGGAAGCGCCGCGGGAAAGCGCGTTGAACGCCACGGGAAGCACGTTCGCAGCCTCCAGCCCGTCCAGCGGGCACCAGAAGAACTCTATCCAGTCCTCCTGCGACGCGACGTCGCCAAGGCGGTCTGCGGCGGACATCTCGTACACGAGGTTTATCTCGGCGTGCTCGCGGCCCTTCTGCATGAAGCGGTTCTCCACGACGCCCATGAACGCGCCTGCCGTGAAGACAAGGCCGGCCTCCTCGCGCATCTCGCGCACAAGCGCCTCGCGCCCCGTCTCGCCGAACTCTATGTGGCCGCCGGGCAGATACGACGTCGAAGCCCCCTTCGCTCGACAGAGGAGCAGCTTCCCGTCCACAATGCACACACCGCGCGCGATCGTCTCGATTGGCGACCCCACGTCTTCTTCGAAGCTGTTTTCAGACATGCGGATATTTTACCATTTACCAGCCCTTCTGAAAAGCGCGGCGGATCGAATACTTGCACATTCCAGGCCTTTTTGGTATCATAGCATCGTTGAATGTGAGTCGATGTCCGCGTGGATATGGCCTTTTGCCGGCGGCATGTGCGAACATGGCCCCTTTTCCCGGGCCGGCAGGCTTGAGTCGCGGATGGTTTTTGGAGGGCTTGGATGGACAGGAAATCTTCTGCGAGACTGGTTTCGCCTCTCGCCGCATGGGCGCTGGCCTTCGGCTGCTCCGTAGGCTGGGACGCGACCGTGATGCCCTGGACGACCTTTCTGCCGACGGCTGGACCGCTCGGAACGGTGCTCGGGCTTCTCGCCGGCGGTCTCGCAATGGCCGCCATCGTCTGGAACTACCACTACATGATCAACCGGCACGGCGGCTCCGGCGGCGTCTACTCGTACGCTGCCGAGGCGTTCGGCTACGACCACGGCTTCCTCTGCGCATGGTTCCTCTGCCTTACCTACGCCGCGATCGTCTGGTCGGACGCGACGGCGATGTCCATCATCGTGCGGTACGTCTTCGGGGACGTGTTCCAGTTCGGCTTCCGATACGAGGTCTCGGGCTTCGAGGTCTGTCTGGGCGACGTTCTGGTTGCCGCCGCGACAGCCGCGACGGTCGCCTTCGTCTGCTGCAGGCGAAGGCTCTCGTTCCGCCTGCAGACGATTCTCGCGTTCGTCTTCGCCGCGGGGTTCGCCGCGTGCTTCGCAGCGGCGGCGTGGCGGCACGAAGGCGGGCTCGCGACAATGGCGCCGGCGTTCTCTCCGACAGGCGGAAGCCCCGTCCTTCAGCTTCTGCAGGTCCTTGCCATAGCCCCTTGGCTCTTCGTGGGCTTCGAGGCAATATCCAACACCTGCGACGAGTGCAGCTTCTCCCTCAGGAAGTCGTTCGGCATCATGGCCGCGGCGCTTGCGGCGTCTGTCGTGGCCTACGCGATACTGACGGCCATACCGGCGCTCGCGCCGGGAGCGGGCTGCGCCGGATGGACCGACGCCGTCGCCAAGATGGGCGAACCGAACTTCCACGCATTCGACGCGGCGAAGCGCTCCCTCGGCGAAGCGGGGCCTGCCATCATCTACAGCACTCTCGCAGGTGCGATATTCACGAACCTCATAGGCAACACGATAGTCGCAAGCCGCCTTCTCGCCGCAATGGCAGATGACGGAGGCCTTCCTCTCTGGTTCGGACGCCGCAACGCCGACGGCGCCCCGAAGAACGCCGTCTACGCCATCGCAAGCCTCGCGCTCTTCACGGCGTTCCTCGGCCAGACCGTCATCGACATCATCCTCGACACCGCGCTCGTGGGCGCGTCGGTCGCCTACGCGTACACTTCCGCGGCGACATTCAAGCTCGCGCGACGCGAAGGCGCAAAGCGCACGCAGATCACCGGCCTTGTCGGGCTTGTCGTATCCGTCGCCATGGCCCTCATCTTCATCCTGCCCATCTTCTCGTCCAACACAATGATGGCGACAGAGTCGTATCTCGTGCTCGTCTTCTGGTGCATCGCCGGGCTGGTGTTCTTCCTCTTCGTCTTCCGCTACGACGACCGGCACAGATTCGGGCGCTCCTCCGTCGTCTGGCTATCGACGCTCGCGATCATCCTCTTCATGACCGTGATGTGGATGCGGCAGGCGACTTACGAGACCACCGAAAAGGCCTTCGGCGAGATCGAGCTGCGCTCCGCGCCCGCGGAGTCCGCGCAGCCCACCAAGGCGATGTCGGAGAGCTGGCGCGCGGAGCTCCAGGTCAAGCTCTCGTCCGTCAACAGCTCGATCATGCGCAACTCCCTTGTGCAGACGGGCCTCATCGTCCTCGCCCTCGCGCTGATGTTCTGCCTCTTCTCCATCCTGCGCAGGCGCGAGCGGGAGCTGGAGAAGGAGAAGACCAGGGCCAAGAGCTACTTCTTCTCGACCGTCAGCCACGACATCCGCACGCCTCTCAACGCCATAATCGGCTTCTCGGAGATGCTCAAGTCCGGCTTCCAGACCGAAGAGGAGCGCGCCCAGGCGATAGACTCGATCCTCGTGAGCGGGCGCACCCTTCTCGCGCTCATCAACGACGTGCTGGACCTTTCGAAGCTCGAGTCCGGCAAGATGGAGATTCAGCCCGAGCCCACGGACTGCCCGCTTCTTCTGCGCGGCGTCGTGGACGCGTTCCGCGCCTCCGGCGGCAAGCCGGACGTAGTGCTCAGATGCAGGGTCGAGCCCATGCCGCCTCTGATGCTCGACCCTCAGCGCCTGAGGCAGATCGTGTTCAATCTCGTGGGGAACGCCGTCAAATTCACCGAAAAGGGCCACGTCGAGTTGCGCAGCTCGTTCACGAAGGACGGCGGAGGCGAAACCGGCGTCTTCCGTCTCGCGGTCGAGGACACCGGCTGCGGAATAAGCGAGGACGACCTCAAGCAGATCGGCTCGGCGTACGTGCAGGTCGGCTCAAGCCTTTCGCGCAATGGAGGCACCGGGCTCGGCCTCGCCATTTGCCGGCAGCTGGCGGCGGCGATGGACGGCAGCCTCGACGTCGTCTCAAAGCTCGGCGAAGGCTCGACTTTCTCGATCGAACTCAACAACGTGAAGCCGGCCCCGAACTCGTCCCTACGCAAGCCGGAGGCGAAGCCCGCCACAAAGACGCTGTCCAAGGGCGCCCAGACGACGGTCCACCGCATCCTCATCGTCGACGACTCGAAGCTTAACCTGATGGTCCTGAAGGCGCTTCTCAAGAACGCGGGCGACTTCGAGATAGAGATGGCCATGGACGGACGCGAGGCGCTGAACATTCTGGAGGCGCCGGACGCGAGGCCGTTCGACCTTGTGCTGACCGACATGTGGATGCCGAACCTCGACGGAAAGGGCCTCGTCCGCGCCATAAGGTCCAATCCGGCGATCGCGTCCCTGCGGGTCGTCGCCGTCACGGCGGACGTGGAGTCCCTCGGCAAGTCGGACGAGCTGGGCTTCGACGACATACTCCTCAAGCCCGTCACGCCCGAGAAGTTCGTCAAGATACTGGCGTAGCGGGCGAAGCCGGCCCGAAAAGGTAAGGCCCGGGAACTTCCCGGGCCTTCGCCTTACTTGTTCTTGTGGCGCATCGCCTTCATGCGCTTGTCGTATTTGTGCTTGGACATTTTTTTCCGGCGCTTCTTCTTGATGGAACCCATTTTCGCTCCTTAGTTGTTCTGTTGGTTGGATGGATGGTTTAGAATATGATCTTGTTCAGCGGCAGCTCGATGATGCCGGTCGCCCCGCTCGCCTTGAGCGCGGGGATGAGGTCGCGCACCTGGCGCTCCTCGACGACGGACTCGACGGCGTACCAGCCCGAGTCGTTCAGCCTGTTCACCGTCGGCGCGTGCAGGGCCGGCATCGCCTTGACGACTGCGTCAAGGGAGGCCTCGGGCGCGTTGCACTTGAGAAGCACGCGCCTCTGAGCCTCGAGCGCTCCGGTAAGGAGCATCTTGAGCTGCTCGAGCTTCGCGCGCTTCGCCGCGTCCTGCCACGAAGTCTTGTTCGCGATGAAGCGCGTCGTGGAGGTGAGAATGGTGTCGACGATGCGCAGGTTGTTCGCGCGCAGTGAGCTGCCGGTCTCGGTGAGATCGACGATCGCGTCGACGAGCTCCGGCGCCTTCACCTCGGTCGCGCCCCAGCTGAACTCGACGTCGGCCTTCACGCCGTTCGAGTCGAGGTAGCGCTTCACGAGTCCCATCGCCTCGGTCGAGATGCGCTTGCCCTCAAGGTCCTTCACCGTCTTGATGGGCGAGTCATTCGGCACCGCGATAACCCAGCGAACCGGGTTGGACGTCGCCTTCGAGTAGTTGAGCTCGCATATCTCGTGCACGTCGCTGCCGTTCTCGTAGATCCAGTCGTAGCCGCAGATGCCCGCGTCGATCTTGCCGAGCTCCACGTACCGGCTCATCTCCTGCGGACGCAGAAGACGGCACTTGATCTCCTCGTCATCGATGGACGGGTAGTAGCTGCGGCTCGAGCAGGAGACGTTGAACCCCGCGCGCTTGAACAGCGCGAAGGTCGACTCCTGAAGACTACCCTTCGGCAAACCTAAGACAATCGCCATTAATCTCCTCTTTCCTTGGTTAAAGTGTAATTATACCATATTCGCCGCGCACTTGTCCAATCGGTCGGATGCGCGGCGCCGTGCTTCAGCGGCTCCCCACCTTCCGCGCGACGACATCGGACACCGCAACGTCCTTTCCGTGGAAGCTCGCATAGCCGATTACAGGGCCCTTCCCGATCCACGTTGCGAACTGCCGCGTCGAGACGACGGGACTGTCCCCGCCGTCGACATACACGTCGAGCCGTCCTCCCTCGCAGACGATCCTGACTCTGCGATGCAGGCCTTTTGCCGGCTTCTCGACTGCCGAGTACGGGTCTATCTTGAACATCTTGTAGTAGTCGTTGTCCACGCTGACTCTTGTGCATCCGTTTTCCCAGATAAGCGTCACGAACGGGATTCCGTTGAGCGGAAGAGGGTTCTTCTCCTCGTAGACTAGGCGCGAGACGACAAGCACATGTCGCCCTTCGGTGTTCGACGAGGGCGAAAGCACGAACTCCAGCTCGTGGTCCCTCGGAAGACCGGCCATCCAGGAAAGCATGTTCTCCCATTCGAACTGGCCTTTCGTGCGCCATGCCCAGTCCTGGGACCGCCACCATCCGTTGACATTCCAGTAGTCAAGCTCCGTTCCGCTCATGTCCTTGCCCGCCGGAAAATCGCATTGCATCCTCGCGTCGAACTCAAGCGTGCCGAGAAAGCCCGAAGCGGCGCGGTCCTGCAGCTTCGCCCTCGGCACCATGCGTATCTGGTACAGGACGTCGGCATACCGTCCGCTATCGAACAGTCTCTGCATCTGGATGCATTGTTTCGAGTACATCCCGCCAAAGGCCTTGACAGCTCGCGCCACGGACTCCTTGCAGAAGAAGATGTTGTCCAGATCGCTGCAGAGCTCTCCAATGTACGGCGCGAATTCCGCCGCCTTCTCGTACCTTCCGGCATAGTAGGCCACGGCGGCCCCGACAAAAGGCGCGTTGATGCGGAGGTACCCGCAGGCCAGCTCGTTCGTGGCCTGCCTCATGCATACGTCAATGCACTTGTCCGTCACTTCAGGGTTGCGGCGGAAGAACCTGTACGGATCGATCGCCGAGTCGCGCACGTACCTGCACATGGTCTCGGCATAGAAATACGGAATAGCCGTGTCGTGCCGCCCCGTCTCGTAGCACGCATCCGCAAAGCGCAGCATCTGGTATCGACGGGCGTCGCCGCCCCATCTCGGATACATGTTGAACCATACGTAGTGCGCGATGGATTCGGGATCGTCGATTATCTTCGAGGTTATCTCCTGGAAGAGCTGATGCCTGTAGGGGCGGCTGCCCCTGCGCATGTTCCCGTCAATGTAGAGCTTCATTTCCAGCGTGTCCACGCGGCCGGGACGCATCTTTTCGGCCTCTTCGAGAATCTCCTTGGCTATGCGGCGCTTGTCGTTCAGCGTCATCCAGCCCTGTGTCGTTATGGACGCCGCGATTCCCACTCCCGCCGCTTCCACGCCCTCGTTGTTGACATTCAGCACCGAATCAAGCGCACAGGACCAGGACAGCTCCGGAATGCCCTCGAACAGGCCGTCGGCGCGCCCGAACAATGATTCGCGAAGGCGGTAGATCGCGACTTCGTCCTCAGCCAAAAACTTTCTGCAGTGGAGCCAGACCTTGAAATAGTCCTTCGCATCCTGGTGTTTCATGGCTCCCATCCGACGCAGGGCGTGCGTGCGAATGACGTCCAGAAGCGTCACCTTGTCCTGGCCCGGCTTCAGAGGCGGAGGGTTCTTCTTGCCCTTTCCCCGGACACGTTCGATGTCCTCGTTGCGGTTCACGTTGAGTCTTGGGTCGAATCCAGAAAGAATCACGATAAAAGGCTCTCGGCAGCCCTCGTTGTAGAGGTCTCCGGCCTTCTGGCAGTTGCGGAAGTTGTAGTACCATAGCGGACGGAAGCCGTCGCAGAAGTCCCTGAGGCCGACCTCGAACACCTTTTCGGCCCTTTTCGCCCATGGCTTGCCGGACTCCGCCCCGCCTTTCGCGAAGGGATTCGGCATTTCGCGCCTCAAGAACGGCATGACGACTTTGTCGCGGAAGCTCACCGACGTCTCGACCGTCATGTTCGTCTTCGCGTTCTCGGTCCATCTCTGCAGATCCCGCTCAAAGCTTTTGTCGGCCTGGAAGACGCTGAACGCATACAGCACCAAGGCCACCATCGAGCTAATAATCGCTTCGTTCACAATATTATCCTTATTTTGCCCTTAACGCTCAGATTATACCACACTCGACGCCAATACCGCAAATTTCCGGCTCTTCGGCTGATGAAATTCCCTCTGCGCGGAGGCAGCGGAATTTCCAACGTAGGAAATGAAAATTCCCTACCTAGGAAATGGAAATTCCCTACCTTGGTTTTCGATTTTCCCTCCGTAGGATTGGCGACTACTCGGCCGTGACAGACACCGAGACCGAACCGAGCTTCTTCACGGATGCAGTGCCGTACCCGACGCCGCCGACCATCACTCCCGTTATGTTCACGGTCGTGGCCTTGAGCTTCGCGCCGTCCACGGAATACACCTTGAACGAACCCTTGAACGCGCCGTCCTTCGCCTTGTAGGAAAGCTTCAGTCCGGACGGATTGGCGCCGGCCTTCGACTCGTCCAGAACGCCGCCCTTCATCGCGACCTTGCCCGCCTTCGCGCCGCCCGCAACAAGCCACTTTCCGCCGTTCGGAGAGACCGAAACGCCGTCGGGCAGATATTCCTGCAGGAAGGAGCCGGGCAGTGCGGCCCAAAGCGCGGCGTTCGGATCGACCAGGAACTTCGCCTCGCCCGCAAGCCCCGACGCCCTGCCGGCGACAGCGCCCGAAAGGCCGTCCGCGCTGGCGGACTTTCCGTCGGACGAGACGCGCAGGAGAAACGCGAGCGCATTGGGCGCCTTGGCGTAGACAATCGCGGACGCATAGCCGCCCTCGACCGCGAATATCTGCCCTTTCGCCGAAATCTTCGCTCCGTTGGCAGACGTCCCCGCGACCTTCACCGCGCCCTTTGCCGAGACCGTCGCCGTGACCGCGCCGCCGCTCCACGCGATGTTGTATGCGCCGACGGCCGAGGCAAGTTCGCCAAGAGCCTGCTTCGCCTCGGCCTTGTCCTTGGACGCGCAGCGGTTCCGCGCGCCGACGACGCTGTAGCCGCCCATGCTCCCCGACATCTCGGCCGTGCCGAGGAAAAGAGACATCCCGTCGTAGCCTGCGGCCGCGAGGTTCGCCTTGCCGTTCTGCCGCATCACGCCCTTGAACGTGACCTTCTTTCCGTTCGAAAGCACGACGGCCGCAGTCACCTTGCTCTCGTGCGTCGTCTTGTTCGCCTTGCCGACCTTGACCTGAATGGACCCGCGGACCTCTCCGGAAAGCGTGAGCGCGCCGTCGAATGTCGCGGCCGCAACGGCGTTGTATGCCGACGGATCCGGATCCTCGCCGCCTGGAGGAGAAGGCGTGGGCGGGTCTGGCGTCGGAGACTCGGACTTCGAAAGCGTGATGTCCTCTCCCCATTTGTTGGCCACGGTTCCAAGGGAATTGAGCGCCATCGCGAAGACCGACTCGTCGAACACGTAGTCCGGGCTCTCGCCTGCCTTCACGACTGTGACGTCTCGCTTGCCTTCGCCCTTTCCGGACGCGCTTGCCGACAGCTTGAACTTGCCGCGGCCAGTGAACCTGAAGCTGTAGATGCCCTTATCGTTCGTCTTCGTCTCGCTCGCAGAGCCAGTCGGAGGAGTCATGCGGACCGTCGCGCCGGAGACAGGCGCGCCTGCGGAGTCCAGCACTCTGCCGGAGATCACGTCGCCTTGATCGTCCGGATGGATGTTGTAGACGATGTCCTTCAGCGCCGTGAACTGGGCCGAATCGCTCAGTCCCTCGCCGATCAGGTCGTACCAGCCGTCGCTCTGCCCGTTCCAGCCGAAGTTAATGTGGCAGTACAGCTTGCCGCCCTTGTAGCCGTAGCCGTCCACGATGATCGTGTGCGCGGAGTAGTTCGCGCCCTCGACGCCGATCACGACCGGCATGCCCGCGTCAAGGCTCGCAAGAATCGCATTGCGCCCGTCTTCGTCGGAAAGGACGCTCTTTCCGGTGACGTAGGAGCCTTCCTCGTAGTCCAGCATCCGGCAGGAGGCGTAGCCGAAGACATCCTTAAGTGCGGACGCGGCAAGTTCGCTGAAAGTGCCGGACATGCGTCCCCAGTTCATGTGGGACGCGACTCCGAAGTCGTACGCCAGCTTCGCCAGCTCGTCGCGCTCGTCGTCGCCGATGGTCCCGTCCCCTGTGAGCGGCATCTTGGACCAGTCGTAGAGGCCGCCGCTCATCATCATTTGCTGCGGCGCGCCCTCCAGAAAGCATCCGCGCGGCATTGGCAGGACCGGACCGTACGGCGCCTTCCAGTACCTCATGACCTGGATGAACGAGACGGCAGTGCATCCGCACGGATAGCCGTTCGGCGTCTTCCGGTTGAACGTCTCTTCGCCTCCGAGATATACCTGGGCCCACTGCGCGCCAACCATCGGTTCCACGCGTACATCGTCTATCGAAGCCTCCTTGCCATGTAAAACCGGCGAAACCGCCGCGGCAAGTGTGAATGTCAAAAGCGCAATCGCGCGAGAGCATCTCATCATCTGAGCCTCCTTTCACCGACCTATATGGTCGGAGGTCAACAACAATCAGCCGCCTTGCACCTCCTCGTTTCCTCCGGCTACCTTTTCGCATTCCTGCTGCGTGCCGGCTTCGTCAGGATTGTAGTTTTCGGGGTCCTGTAAATAGCGCTCGGCCTCCTCAAAGCTTAGCCATTCATTGCCCGTTATGTCGGAATACATCGACTTCGCATGCTCGACGTTGACCTTGTTGGACCCAGCGGACTCGATAATGTCCACCAGCATCTGCACGGCCTCGATGCGCCGCGCCATCGCCTGGCTCTCGTCGTCCTGGCTGTCGATGCTCTCGTTCGCGGCGTTCGAGAACTGCGCGCTGATCGTGTTGAGCGCGTACTCGTCGTCGATCACCTTGAGCGCCAGCATCGCCGTCCTCATGCGCTCCTGCGGCGACTCGATCTCCGAAAGCGCCTGGTCCCAGTTGTCGATCGCGCACTGCGCGACGTCGCGGTCCGGGTCGACCATCGGCACGAGCAGGTCGCCGATCGCGTCCTTGCCGTACCAGCCAAGCGCCTCGACCGCCTCCCTGCGCAGATCGGGATTCGACGACTTCAGCGCCTTCATCGCGATTTCGTAGACCTTAGACCGCTTGTCGTTGTCGAGCGCGTCGGAAAGCGCGTCGGCAAGCTTGCGGTCCTCCGCCGACATCGGCGCTTCGGGCGGCGGAACGTATGTGACGCCTTCAAGCCGGACGCCCTTGCGCCAGCGGCCGTACTTCTTCTTCGCTGCGACGGGCTTTTCAGGCTTCGCGGGCTTCTCCGCGACCTTCTGCGGCTTCGCGGGCGCGGGCTTGGCCTCGGCAAGTCGGCGGGACGAGGAGACGTCGCGGTCGGGCTCGGCGGGTTCGGTCGGCTCGTCGCCGTGCATGAGCACCACGACGCACGCGGCAGCCGCCGCGAGCGCCAGTGCACCTGTGCATATCGCCTTTTTGTCCATCAATCCTCTGCCAGGGCCTTCGACCTGCGGACTATTCAAGCGTGGCCGTGAACGTGCCGACCTTCTTGATCGTCACGCGAAGGTTGTCGGAGCCAAGCGTGCCGGAGATCTTCGCGGAGTACGACTTGAGCTTGGGCTTGCCCTTCGAATTCTCGTAGTAGGTGTACAGCTTGAAGGAGCCTGTCACCTTGCCCTTCTTCTTGTTGTAGCTGAACGACAGGGAGCAGGGATTGTCCTCGCCCTTCTCGCTCACCACGATCTCGTAGTCGCCGTCGATCTTCTTGACCTTCGGGCTCGCGGACTTCGGCGTCTTGAACTTCTTTCCGGTCCACTCGACGTCAACGCTGTCGGGAAGATACTCGTAGAGAACCTCGCGACCGGCAATCTCGTCCGGAAGATCATCGACCGTGAAGCTCAGGCTGTCTCCGGGCGCGATCTCCTGGCCATCACCGTAGTAGATGGAGTACGTCTTCGACTTCGGATACGCCGCGAACGCGACAGCCGCAAACGCGATCGCCGCCACCACTTTCAACATGCTGCCTTTGACCATTTGTGCCTCCTTATTACTCGTTTATGTTGGTATTGTACCATTTTACTGGGGCAAAATCCAGCGGGAACCGCAAAACAGCCGAAAAACAACCAACCGCTATTTTAGGTTTAGAGGAGATTGCGACCACGGAAAACACAGAAACGCCTTCGGCGGCACGGAAAGCGGGCTTCTGTGTGTTCCGTGGTGATTCTCCGGGAAAAGAAGGCGCCCTTCAGGCCGGATTCGCCCTATCTCTTCAGCAGCGCGAGAGGCCAGCCGGGAATGTACAGCTCAGTGCCTTCGACAACCGTCAGCCAGTCGCTGCTCTCGGCGTCCGACACGGCGTGCCTGCCGACATAGGCGTGAAATTCCGTCTTGCCGTCCTTGAACGCCGCGGGAACCTCCTTCACCGAGATGCTTGGCGAGATGAACACGACCGACTTGAGCGACGTGAACCTGCCGAGCGACTCCATGAAGTCCGCGACGCGCTTGCCGACCAGCACGACCTTCGCCGCGTCGCCGGGAAGGTCCTCAACGCTCTCGACATAGCCGACGCACGGAGAAAGCGGGACGGACCTCAGCGCCGAGCGCAGCTCCTTGCCGACGCCGCCGAAACGGCCCGCGTCAAGCGACCATCCGTCGTCCACGATCCACACGTCCGGCTTCTCGCCGTTCACCACGACTTGCGTCGACGAGCCGTGGACCTCCATTCCGTCGGCGTTCGCGCCGGCAGAGTGGATTCCGAAAAGCGCCGCGCCCGCAATCGCAAGCGCGCCGACGGCGTAGGGCCACATCCTAAGCGCGGACCTGCCGAGCTTCGCGGCGGCGTACGCGAGCGCCACGACCGGAACCGTCCACAGCAGCGGCGACGCCGCGGTCACGAAGGCCGTCGCGACGCCGGTGCCCGCGACAACCGCAAGCGGCCATGACGCCTTCCTGCACACGAGAAGCCTGACGAGGCCGCAGAGCGCAAAGAGCCAGAACGCGATGTACGCGAGGCGAAACGCCCACCCATGCTCAACCATCGCAGTCAGATGGGAGCTGAAGAGCGAATGACCGTGAAGGATGGAGCCGCTGAAATCCTGGTACCAGCGCATGTACGAGGCGCCGGAATTGCCGCATCCCCAGCCAGACGGCGCGTCCACCATCATCTTGGGCGCGGCGGACCAGACTGCGACGCGATAGCTCGTCGAATCGTCCAGCTTCACAAGGCTCTTCGTGAAGCGGTCGCTCGCGCCAGTCGCGTAAAGCGCCGCGGCGAACACGCCCAGAAGCACCAGAACCGCCAGCAGACGACGGACCGTGAAAAGCGATCTCGCGGCCGCCAGCACGATTGCGGCGCCGCCGACGAGAAAGCCGAGAAACGCGCCGCGGGACTGCGTAAGCATCAGCATGACAAGGCCGGCCGCCGAAAACGCAAGGCCTCCCGCTATGCACGCCGCCTTCGCCGCGCGGCTTCCGGCGGAAAGCCCGTACGCCGCGACCGCAAGGCCAAGAAGCGCAAGCTGCAGGAGCAGTATCGCCGAAAGGTTCGGGTCGCGCCATATGAAGCGGAGGCGGGACCCCGTGCGCCAGATGTCGGAGCGCTCGTCGCGGTACTTCTTCTCGGCCTCCGAAAAGCCGTCGGGCCACAGCTCCGCAAGCGTCCTCTTCGGCGGCTTCGCGTCCGTGACGTCCTTCTTTACGTCGCCGAGCACGAAGCGGACCGGCAGCCCCGCCCTGTACGCGACGCCGACTTCGCGGCCCTTGTACGTGCGGCCGCTCCACGTCTTGTAGTCGCGGTCGGCCCTGAGAAGCGTCGTCGCGCCGAATGCGCCCGTCGCGACCCACGGCCAGTCGCCGACAAAGGTCCTCTTGTCGTCCTCGGCGCGCATGAAGTACGCCTCGCTGCCGTCCGGAGTCCTCAGCCTGCACGCGTACGCCGAGACCGGAACCCAAGTCGAGCCGGATATCAGCTCGGGAGTGAGCGATTCCGGCTTTATATCAAGCGCGAAAGCCGCCGCGCACTGAAGCGCGGCGGCTAGAGCCAGCCAGTTCTTACGGCACATACTCTATGTCGACCGGCATGGACCTCGTGACGCTCTGCCCGTCAATCCTGTCGATCAGCCAGAGCGTTCCGCTTGCGAACGGCCTTTCGACCAGGTTGCCGACGGGACCGCAGTCGCCGCATTCCGTCCAGCCCGGCAGCACGACGCCCCTGTACTTGCACGAGACAGTCTTGTTCGCGAACGTGACCTTCGCCGTGCCGGAGAACGAGCCGTCGGTGCGGGTGTAGCGGATGTTGATCGTGCCGGACTTGGAGCTCACCGCAAAGCCAGTGCGAGTCGCCGTAAGTTCCATCTCGGGAACGGACCTGACCGCGCCGTACAGCGCACTGTCCTCGTAGCGAGCCGGATCGACGACGAGCCTGAACTTCTTCGAGGCGTACTCGTTCGGGAAGTCCTCCACGAAGTCGAGCGGAGTCGAGTTCTTCTCGAAGAATCCACCGTACGGCTCGAGGTCGAGGAGGTACGAGACCCCGCGCTTGCGGAAGATGAGGGCGGACTGCACTTCGTCGGCGCCGCGGATGACCTGGAGCGTCGTGGTGTTCTTGCAGAGCGAACGCGCGTTGGCGCAGATCAGCATGTGGGCCGAGAGCACCTCGGTCGTGGTGCGCTTGAACACCGTCAGCGATGCGTGCGTCGAGTCGTTCGGGTCGAGCAGGAGCTGGGCGTTCATCGAAACGTTCACGCCGTTCGGCGAGACGCCCTTCACCTTGACCTTGCCGGTCTTGACCGCGCTGGCGTTCGCCATCTCGAGCGTAAGGGCGCCCGTGCCGCAGGACTCCACCTTGCCGTCGCCGGCGACCGGAAGAGTCACCGTGTAGCAGCCCGCGAACGCGGAGTAGACGCCGGTCTTCGCGACTGGGGCCGAGCCCTCGAGCGTGCCGTTGCCGAAGTAGGTGCCGACCTTGTTCAGCTTGGCGGTGCAGATGCCGGCGGCGGAAAGCGTCAACGTGACGGACGCGCCGGTGCGCTTGTTGCTCGCCCAGAAAGTCGCAGTGCCATCGGCGGATATCTTCGACCAGGGACCGGAGAACATGGTGCTGCCGCTCTCGGTTCCCTGGAACTTCACCGAGACGCGGCCCGACTTGACCGCCGTCACGGTGAGAAGGCCTGCGACGTAGGTCTTGCCGCCCTTCGTAGCGCACATCGGGATGACCGAGGTCGACTTGACGGCGAGGTTCTTGTTCGCTTCGCCCGCGCTGACGACCTTGAGAGCCACCGTCACAGGCGCGCTCGTGACGGTCTTGCCGTCGCGGGTGTCGCTGATGGTGAACGTCACGGACTTCTTGTCGGAGAATGCCGAAGGTTTGCCGCGGACGACGACGGACTTCGAAGCCGCATCCCACGCGATCGTCACGCCCGCAGGCAGACTGCCCGAGGTGACGTTGACGGAGGCCTTGCCGTAGACGTTGTCCACCGGAATCGCGAACTCACCGTCGTAGCCCTTGAAGAGCGACGCATCGTAGCTCGACGCTTCCATCGTCGGCAGGTCGGAGTCCGCAATCGTCACGGAGAGCGTGCTGCCGTCGATGGACGCGCTGCACTCCGCGCCTTCGGTCTGCTTGACCGCAAGAACGACCGTCGCGTCGGACTCCGCAAGTCCGTTGTCCTTGGGCTCGAACTTAAGCGTCCTCGCGCCGGACTCGCCGTCCTTCCACACAGCGACGGCGGACGGAATCGTGTAGCGTCCGACAGCGCCGGCGTCCTCGCTCTTCGCGTAGACCGTGACGTTCGCAGCGCCGGAGGATCCGCCCGAACGGACGACTGTGAACGTCTCGGCGCCCTTGGACTCGTAGACGGAAAGCTGCTGGGTGCCGAAGTCGATGACGCCGGGATTCCAGAGCTGATACGAAATCGCCGTTCCGGCGGTGACGGCAAGCGTCGCGGTTTTCGTGCTCTTCGCGACGTAGGTGCCGTCGTTCTGCTCGTCGAAGTCGGCCGTCAGCGCACCGTCGTCGAAGCCGCTGAACTTGTAGACCATGCCGGCCGTCACGGCCATGCCGACGCTCGTGCCGGTCGGAGTGAATGTGGAATTCCGCTCGGAAGGCTCG
The DNA here is from genome assembly GCA_016288465.1 of Verrucomicrobiota bacterium. Classification (GTDB taxonomy): domain Bacteria; phylum Verrucomicrobiota; class Kiritimatiellia; order RFP12; family UBA1067; genus UBA1067. The sequence continues at coordinate 23,174 of JAEEZC010000327.1, forward strand.
AGGACGACTGTGCTGGAGATCTTGACGACCTTGGTGTTGTTCGTGCCGTAGGTTGTCGGCGTCTCAGCCTCGAACGCGGTCACGACAAGCGCGTAGTCGACGCCAGACTCAAACGAGCAGTCCAGACTGCCCTTCCCGGTCACGACGTCCACGGGCATGCGGACGTTCTCGGTCTTGACGACGTCCCCTGCAGCGTTCTTGCGCTTGAGGGTGACGTTCGCGATCTTCTGGAGCTTGAGCTCGGAGTCCTTGTCGTCGGCCTTCAGCGTGGCGCGGCCCGCGGGAACGTTCGTGAGCTTGAACGCCTTGTAGCCCTCGGCCGCGTAGAACGTGGCGGTCGTGTCTCCGCCGACGCTCAGCGAAAGCGAAGTCGTCTTGGCGTACTTGTTGGCCTCGGCGTTCGCGTCGGCGATCGTGAGGAGCTGCTCAAGGCGAAGCATGTTCTCGTCCTTGTTGAACGGGAACTTGCCGTTGACCCTCGTCTCTCCGCACTCGTAGTTGAGGCGCCCGACGATCTTGCCGTCCTTGTCGAGGAGGATGACCGCAGGCACGCCGGTCCTGTAGCTGTTGGCGTTGCAGAACGCGCCGCCGTAGTAGCCGAGGTTGTGGGCGCTCTGAAGCGTCTTCTCGGCGTCGGCCTCGGTGATCATCTTGCGCGAAAGATAGCCAGCGCCGGACTTCGGCACCGAGTTGACAATGCCGATTTCGTCCCTCAGAAGAGTCGGAGCCGCGCCGTTCGGAACTGTCGAGATGATCTTCTCGTCAGTGCCGCGCAGATTGTCGTTCTTCGAACGCTTCGGGATGTCGAGCAGCGCGAGCGCGACGTTGTTGCGCATCGCCCAGCGCTTGAAGGCGTCAGTGTCGAGAAGATCCTCCTCGATGCCGAGGCACCACGGGCACCACATCGAGCCCGTGAGAAGGACGAGCGTGTACGCGTCGCCGCTCTGCGCCTTCGTGCGCGCCTTGGCGACGTCGAGGTCCATCGTCCACTCGCCTGCAGGCAGCGTCTCCGCCGTCTTCTCGCCGATCCACCACGGATTGTAGTATCCGTTGCCGGGCGTCACGTTGTAGACGTTCACGGTCGAGGCGACCTTGGTCTCGTTCATGAGGTCGAGCCTCGTCGTCTTGCCCTCGGCGTACCTGGCGGTGTTGATCGCGACCTCGGCGGTCATGTTCGTCACGCCCTGGCTCCACGAGACGTTCTGCTCGACGACCGAGCCGTCGGGATACGTCACCTTCAGCTTCTGGCTCGTCGCGTCGGTGGCGGTGCGGACGAGCTTGACGAACAGCTTGGACGTGTTGTCCGCGAGCTCAAGGCGCGCGTGCTCCGTGTAGTTCGTGAAGCTGAAGCTGCCGCCCTTGTACCCAAGCGTCGGATCGGGCTTGTACGCCGCGAAGATCGGCGTGATGTAGTTGATCATGTAGCGGCCGCCCTTGTTGTAGGTGCCGTAGTCCGGATGTGTCTTGGCGCCGAGCTGGATGCCCTGCGAATTGTCGACCTGGTCGCCCGTGCTGGCCGTGTCGACGAGCACCTTGCCGTCCTTCTTCCAGTAGAAGCGCACGAACGGGAACGCGTTCAGCTTCTTGCCCTGGCCCCAGCACCAGTTGTACGCCGCGCCGTTCATCCTGCCGTCCGCATCGTCGCTGTAGACGAAGCAGTAGACGTAGCCGGACGTCTTCATCCACTCGGCGAACGGCTCGGAAAGGCTGTTGGCCTCGAACTTCTCGCAGTGCGCGCAGCCCTTGTTGCTCCACACCGCAATCAGAGGAATACCGTTGTCTTCGGCGTATTTGCGGCACTGCTCAAGATTGGCATGCCACACGCCCGTGCGAACCGGCGTGCCCGCCGCATCGCGCACTCTCAGCAGCTGGTCGAGGAACTCGGTGCCCGCATTCGCCGAAATAACGGCAAAGGCGAACGCCGCGAACGCCACAACAGCCTTCACCGCATTCTTGACTCTCATTTTTTACCTTCCTTCGATTTGCATTACCAACAAAACCCCGCCGCCGAAGCGACTACCTTTTCGACGTCGCCACGGCAAACCAGTTCGTGCCGTTCGGAAACTCGAGCACGGCCTCCTTGAACAGCCGCTCGCCAAGCCCCTCCTGCACCTTCTGCTCCTTCCACTTCAGCAGCTCCCCGCGCACCTGGTCGCGCGTCATGTCCGCAGGCCTGTCCCAGATGTTCACGACGACGCGCCCGAGGTCGTACACCTTCGCCGCATTGCCCTCGCCGTTCTTCTCGCCGTCGCTCACCTTGAGGACCTTGACGAACATGAGCCCGTCTTCCCACTCGACGATGTCCGAAACGTCGCCCGCCTTCGCCTTCGCGAGGAATCCGCGAAGAGGACTGTCCTCCGCGACCTCGTCGATCTGCACGCTCTCCCACTCCTCAGCCTCGCGCCTGCCTTCGCGGGAACTGCGCCCCGCAACCTCCGCAAAATCGCCTCCCGCCAGCACTTCAGCCCTCGCCGCCGTGAGCTTCGCACGGTAGATCTTGTTGGACGCGACGCAGCCGTCCTGAACCCGCTTTACGCGCGCCAGGCCCTCGTCGATCTCCTTCTCGGACACCTCGAACGACTCGGGGGAAAGATGCCTCCTGAGATCCTTCGACTGCACGTCCGAAGCTATCAGCCCCTCCACATACTGCGCGACTTCCGCGCCCATGCGCGACGCAGCCTCGTCGAAATTCTTCACCTTGCTCTTGCGAAACGACTTAGCAAGACCCTCTTTCGCGGCCGTAACCTCCTGCGGATTCGCCGCGAGCTTCACTTTCGCCGCCTCCTGGCGCATCAGCTCCCTGCGCATCAGCTCCTGCGGCGTTGCGGGAGCCCTCCCGTTCAGAAATCTCTGTATGCGCGGATTCGACAGATCCACTCCATGTCCGTTCGCCAGGCCGTACATCATGCCGTACGCTGCCTGCATCCTGTCGAAATCCCGCCTCGTTATGTCAACACCGTTCACGCGAACAATCACGTCCCGCCCCGACATCTCCATTATCTTGCGGGATCTGTCGCCTACATAGACCCCAGGCCCCCGCTTCTCGCACCCAACTGCTAAAGCAAGAGCAACGGCCCCGAAAACGACGATTTTGTTCACGTATCTCATCCCAACCTGAAATTTATGCCAAAAATCGACGGAGGTGTTTATCTTTTCGATAATCCACCCCCGCCGAATTTAACCCAAGTTAATGGGAGTCACGATATTACTCGTGAGCGTACCAGAAGCTGGGCGTCTTGGGCGTCGTGCCGTTCTTGAGGTACTTCTTAGCAGCACCCTTGTTGAACTTGACCGACCAGGAGCCGAACGCAACCGTGTCAACGTCAGCAACAGCCGTGCTGAGATCGTCGCACATGAAGACGACGGTCGGGCAGCAGACGTGGTTCTTGACGTAGAACGAGGTGCTCATCACACCAGCGAAGTTGCCCTTGACGGACTTCACACGCTCGTGCTTCTGATCATAGGAGCCGAAACCGGCGACCTCGAACGCGAAGGTCTGGCCCTGGAGATCAGGGAGAGAACCCTCGAACGTACCCTCAACCTCAACATCCGTGAGCTTCTTGCCGAAGATGTTGTAGACGTTGAACGCGAACGCATCGTCGATGACGACCGTCTTGTTCGGCTTCTCAGCCCAGAACGCCTTGTCGGTGAAGCCAGCCAGATCGGCGAAGTAATCGCAAGTCGGATTGCAGGTAGCAACCCAGCCCTGGATCTTGAGGCTGCTCTTCACACGGATGCAGACCGTCGTGTTGTCACCACCAGGCGCGCAGATGTTGCCGGCGGCACCCTTCACAACGCCAGCCGTGCCGGACGTGGTCTTGCCAGTGAACTTAACGTCATAGACCCACGCCGCCTCTTCCGGATCCTTCTCGTCAGGCGAGCAATCCGTGGCGAAGGCGCCCGCAGTCATGGCCGCAACAGCGGCAGCAATCATGAGCTTCTTCATTTGTTTCTTTCTTTTCCTTTGGCTTGTTCTTCCAGTTCGGCTGCTTTAGCCTCCCCTTCAACCGGAGCTACCCGGGCGATCCGTTGGGGCCGGTGGTTTCTTACCGCCTCACTATATTGTACCCGCGTGAACACGGTCGGCACACATGTCATGCCATTCAGCCCTCGGTCAGGGTTTAGGTTCCCTTCGTTCGGACCGATTTTCTTCGCTCCCCAAATAGGTCAACTTTCATTGAGCCCGGTTTTTCCTAGGCCCGGACACAATGTCCGAAACCCTCTGGGTTGCTCGAAAACGTCGGTAGTATAGCATATTTCGGATATGTTCGCAAGGGGGTTCGGGAAAAAAGTGGGCCAGACCCCTTTTTTTCGGCTATTCTAGCACCAAAGAACAACTTCCGACCTTTTTCACGGAGGCCGCGCCATATCCTTTCGACCCGATCATCACGCCCGAAACGTTAACTGTGGCAGCTTTGAGTTTGCCTGAACTTACTGTGTACGCCTTGAACGAGCCCTTGAACGAGCCGTCCTTCGCCGAATACATGAGCTTAAGCCCTGCGGGATTCGCCCCCGCCTTCGACGTGTCAAGTACGCCCCCCTTCATCGTGAGCCGCCCCGTCTTCGCGCCGCCCGCGACAATCCACTTCGCTCCGCTCCTCGAAACGGACACTCCGTCCGGCAGATAGTCCGTCAGCGCCTCGCCGCCAAGCCGTCCCCAGAGCGCGTCGCTCCTGTCGAGCCTGAGCGCGGCCCCGTCCGCAAGCGCACGCGGACACCCCACGACCGCGTCATCTCCAAGCCCCACGACCGACGCGTTCGTGTCTCCGGCGCCCTTGACCTCGATCCACACGACGAACGAAAGCTCCGCCTTCGGCAGCGAAACCGGCACGCAGCACAGCTCCTCCCCTATCAGAAGCGCCGCGTTCGACGTTAGCTTCCTCCCGTCCGCAAGCGTCGCCGTCGCCTTCACCTTGCCCTTCTTCCCGAGCGCCAGGCTCGCGACGCCGCCGCTCCACACGACGTTGTACGAGCCGCCAAGCCTGTGCGCGACCGCGTCCGCAAGAGTCTGGTCCGAGCCGTTCTTGGACGCGAAAAAGTTACGCGCCCCGTCGATTTCGTACGAACCGTACGTGCCGGAAAGTCCGTCCGCGCCGAACGTGACCTCGCACGCCGCCGCGCCTCTGCCGACAAGCGCGACAGTCGTCGGGCCGTCGGGCCTTACCGCCGTCTTGCCCATCGTCACCGCGGCAAGCGTCGCCTTCTTCGCGCCGACAACCACCGTCGCCTTCACGGACGCCAGGCCCGATCTCGCGTTGGGCTTGCCGACCTTTAGCTGGATCGTCCCCTTCGCCGCGCCGTTCTCGTCGAAGAGGTATCCGTTGTACTCGCTCGCCGCGTACGTCGGCGCCGCACCGTACACGTCGTCGTAGAGCCGCGGGCCCGCAGACGCTCCGCCGCTCTCCCTCTTCCAGTGCGCGTAGTACGTGACGCCGCCGCGCACAATGGTCGTCGCGTACACCTGGCTGCCGCCGCTCGACGCCGTAAACCAACCGACGAACGTGTAGCCGGTCCGCGTCGGCACCGGCAGCTCGCCGACCGCCGCCCCGCTCTCGACAGTGCGCCTCTTCGGCGACACGCTGCCCCCGTTCGCGTCGAAGACGACGTCGTACGTCACGACTCCGATCCTCAGCCACGTCGCCGTCAGCGCGTAGTTGCACCCTCCTATCTCGATCGGCATTCCGGCGAGATACACGTCCTCGTCGCCGGGCAGCGAGCAACCGCACTCGAGCCCCCACGCCGCGAACAGATATCCCGGACGCGTGAAGGTGCACTTCGGCAGCGTGTAGCGCTCGGAGAACTCGTTCTCCATGTCGACGTCGAAGTAGACGCTGTCCATCTGCCCCGCGCCGCCGCCCGCGTCGAACGAGACGCGCGCATGCCAGTACCGCTCGCTCCAGACCGCGTAAAGCGTCATGTCCGCGTTCGCGATCGTGCCGGACGTCACGCGCGCGCCGCTCTCGTCGCGCCAGCCTTCGAAGAGCGGACCCGAGTCCCCGTACTTCGCCACTAAGCTCGGAAGCGTCCCTATCGCGGAGCCGATCTTGACGCCGCGCGCCATGGGCGCGGGCCCGTCGCCGTCAGTCACGAAGCGGACGACGCACGTGTCCGGGTCGTCGCCAGGCGTCGAGGAGAGCCTCCAGTGCGCGTAGAGCGTTACGCCGACCATGACGAGAGTGTTGGACGTGACCTCGTCGCCGCCCGTCGGGTCCGTGAACCAGCCGAGGAACTCGTAGCCCTTGCGCGTGGCCGTCGGCAGGTCGCCGTACTTCTCGCCTGCCTCGCGCTCCACGCTCTCCACGTCGCAGACGCCGCCGTTCGCGTCGAGGCGCACCAGGTTCGCGTTCGTGGAAGTGAGCGTCAGGTCGAACCCGCACACGTTCCCGACCGAGCCGAGCTTGTTTACGTAATAGGACGTGCCGCTCAGGCCCGTCCCCACGCACGCCTTCAGCGTCACCGCGCGACTGCCCTGTCCCGACAGGCTCTCCGCCGTTATCTCGTGCGTCCCGGGCGCAAGTATGAGCGCGTAGACGCCGTTCGAGTCCGTCGTACACCTGCCTCTCGTGTGCGAACCGGGATTCGCCACCGAGACCTTCGCGCCCGAGACCGGACGCCCCGCCGCCAAGACCCGCCCGCTGCAGATCACGTCGCCCTTGCGCCCCGTCGGATAGATGTTGTACACGAAGCCGTCTACCGCCGTGAAGTCATCGACGTTCGGCGGCGCGTACCACGCGTCGCCCTCGCCCTCCCAGCCCATGTTGAAGTGCACGTACAGCGAGCCCGAGTTGTATCCGTACCCGTCCGCGACCACGGCATGCCCGCCATCCGCGCCGTCGACGCTCGTCAGCACCGGCAGCTTCGCGTCCAGGTTCGGTATCAGCACCGCCTTTAGCACGTCGGACGAGAACGTCGCGCCCTCCGCTATGATCGGTAACGCGTTGGCATACCCAAACACGTCCTTCAGCGCAGGCGCGGCCATATAACCGCCGGTCGCCGAGCCGTGCTCCGCGTACTGCATATAGCAGGCGATGCCGACGTCCGACGTCAGTTTGCCTATCGCCTCGCACTGCGCCTTCGTCGTCCTGCTTCCCCCCTTGGCCGGCATGCTGCTCCAGTCGTACGTCCCGCCCTGCATCGAAAGCGACGCGTACGAATACTGCACCGTATAGTACCCGAAGCCCTGGTCCGTCGTCCCGCTCTGCACAAGGCACGTGTTCGTGCGCGGCGCGACCGATCCTGTCGGATAGCGGAAGTACCTCATTATCTGCGCGGCGGCGGTCGCGACGCATCCGCACGGATAGCCGTTCGGCGTGTAGTAGTTGAAGCAGGGGCCGTCCTGGCCCCACTTCGAATCGAGCAGCGGACCCGCCCGCACATCGGAGACCTTCGCGCCGGATCCCTCGACCGCCATCTTGCCGAGCCCTCCCCCGAGCGTCGCGCCGCGCGTGAGCCTCGCCCACTTCTCCGCCGGCTCGGAAAGCCTCGTCGCCGCCTTGCCCAGCGCGTTCGCATATGCCTTCGTCGCGATCCTCTTCGCACGGGCGGCGAGATCTCGGCTCAGCATCACCCAGAGCGGATTCGCCGAGTCCGCCGCGAACTCGGAATCGGCCGAGAACGCGATGATGGGCTCTATCTCGGTGTCGCTGGAGGTTACGACGAATCCGCCGTCCTGAAGCCTGACCACGTTGAACGCCGCGCCGTTTGTCGTCGTGAACGCGCGCGCTCGGTCAAGGCATGCCTTCGACTGCATTCCCTCCACGCCGCACGTCTGCAGCCATGTCCGGACCGCCGCGTCCGCAAGATCCGTCGAAACGGGAGCGGACAGCGCGACTGCGCAGGCCAGGGCGACGGCAACCGCAATGCAGGACTTCCGCAGCGACGCGAGTCTCATTTTCAAAAGCATAGTTTCTTCCTCAAGCGCGTGACGTGCAAACTCAGATTCCATTTCAGGGACACCAATCATACCACATAACAACGCCTTTGGCAAGTGCCA
>JAEEZC010000328.1 GCA_016288465.1 Verrucomicrobiota bacterium
ATCGCCGAGACGCGCTATCCGGTCGAACTGGCCGCCTCGTTCGAATGCGACGACGCGTTCGTCATGAAGATGCAGCCCGTCTGCGCGCGCTCGCTCCAGATGTGCATGCACGAGATGTTCTTCGACTGCCCCTACTACGAGCAGCAGATGTACCCGGGCGACAGCCGCCTGCAGTATCTCGTGTCCGGGTTCTTCGACACCGAAGACCGCATCGTCCGCAACGCCATCAACCTCTACGACGCGGACAGGCGCGAGAACGGGCAGATCCCGATGAACTGCCCGACGCGCGGCACGCAGGACGCGCTCGGCTTCACGTGCTGCGAGGCGATGATGTTCGGCGACTACGCCTGGAACCACGCCAACCGCGCCTGGCTCAAGGCGAAGCTGCCCGGGCTCAACCACACGCTCATGGGCATGGACGAGTTCGCCCGCGACGACGGGCTTCTCCGCAAGACGCCCGGATGGAACTTCGTCGACTGGGTCGCGCCGCCGTGGAAGTACGGCGTGCCGCCTGACGGCGACTCCGAGAACCCCAACGCGGAAATTAACCTCCAGTACCTCCACGCCATGCTGTCCGCCGCGATCGCCGAGGACGCGGCCGGCGACGCCGCCCTGTCCGCCTACTGGCGCGGCCGGGCGGAGAGGCTGAAGGCGGCGGTCAAGTCCGCGTTCTGGTGTGAAGAGCAGTCGCTTTTCGCGTCAAACATCGCCAAGACGGAGTTCAGCGAGCATTCGCAGTGCCTTGCGCTCCTCGCGGATGTCGTGAGCGGGGAGGAGGCGGAACGGTGCTTCAAGGCCCTTGTGGAGACGCCGGACCTCGCGCGCGGCACGATCTACTACAAGCACTATCTCTTCTCGACGTATTTCAAGTTCCGCCGCCCCGACCTCTTCTTCGGCAATCTCGGCTTCTGGCGCGACTGCCTCGACTGGAACCTGTCGACCATTCTGGAGACGCCCAACACCAATTCAAGAAGCGACTGCCATGGCTGGGGCTCGCATCCGCTCTGGCATCTCCACACCGGCGTCGCCGGCGTGAAGAGCGCCGCGCCGTTCTACGAAAAAGTCCTGGTCGAGCCGCAGCCGGCGCACCTGAAGCGCATCCGCAGCTCCACCCCGACGCCGAAAGGCGAGGTGAAGCTCGACCTTTCGTTCGGCGGCGGCCGGGCGACCGGCACGGTCGTCCTGCCGGAGGGGCTTGCCGGCGCGTTCCGCTGGAACGGCAGCGACGTTTCCCTCAACCCCGGCGTCAATACGTTGGACTGACCGCGGCGACATGAAAAAACCCGACTACAAGTGGCGGCTTCTGGCGTTTCTGTTTGGCGCGTTCTTCATCGAGCTAGGCTCGCGCCAGCTCTACAGCGCGGCGCTGCCGCAGATCCGCCTTGAGTTCCTCGGATACGGCGTGACGAATGCGCAGCTTGGCGCGGTCGGCACCGTGTTCGGCGCGGTTTTCGGGCTTGCGCTCGTCGCCGCAGCGACATCGACAGCCGCATTCGGGGAAAGGCCGGTGACGCCGGAGGCGCTTGAGACCCTGAAGCACTCGCTGATACACCGTGGCGACGGGAAGGGGCGTCCTGACAACACGATGGAGGCTCTCCTGTACACATGGGCGAAGGGCTACACGCCGGAAAGCGACATCCGCTACTCGAAGGACGGCAAGATCGTCGCCTTCCACGACGACAAGTACAAGGGGCGCAGCATCAACACCTATGCGTGGGCGGAGATACGCGAATGGGACGTAGGCAGCTACCGCGGCGCCCAGTATGCCACGTGCCGTCCGCCGCTATGGGAGACGATCTTCACGGCGATGGAAGAGAATCCCGTCCGCAAGATGCACATCGACTGGAAGGACGTGCCGCCTGAGAAGGTCGCGGAGATGGTGAGGACGCACGGGCTCGAGAAGCAATGCTGGTTCATCACGAAGGAGTATGACCTCATCAAGCGCTACAAGGCCGCGCTGCCGGAGGGACAGACGCTCCACTGGATGAACCTCGGCAACTGGAAGCGCATCGACTTCGACAAGTCTGGTGAGACGGAGAAGTGCGAGGCGCACATGATGGCGCTCTTCGAGAAGGCGGCCGCCGAGAACTTCAGGGACATCGACAACGTGCAGCTTCACTGCCAGCTGCGGTATGATGCGGAAGGGAATCCGACGTTTTGCCCGCGGCCGGAGCTCATGAAGAAGTGCGTCGAGCGGCTTCACGCCGCAGGGGTCGAGGCGGGGTCGAGGCGTCGATGTGCGTGTGGCATGAAGAGGCGAACCGTCCCGAGACGTATCTCGCTCTCTGGGAGCTCGGCTTCGACTCGTTCGGCACGGACTATCCGGAGGCGCTCTACAAGGCGGTTGACGTCCTTCGCGGTCGCGTAAAGTGAAACAAGGGGAGTAACGGAATATGGCAACGATAGCGATAATCGGTTCGGGCATGATGGGAAGCGCACTCGCGTTCCCCGCGCGCGAAAACGGGAACACGGTGAGGCTGGTGGGCACGCCCCTCGACCGCGAGATCATCGACGAGTGCCGCAGGACGAACAGGCATCCGAAGTTCGCGAAGCACTTCCCGAAGGGCATTCCGCCTTTCCCCGAAGGCTGCGAGTTCTACCAGGTCGAGGAGATGATGGACGCCGTCAGAGGCGCCGACTTCGTCATTGGCGGCGTGTCGAGCTTCGGCGTGGACTGGTTCGGCGAAGAGGTGCTGCCGAAGCTTCCGCCCGAGCTGCCCGTCCTTTCGGTGACCAAGGGACTGATGGACACTCCGGACGGAAAGCTGCTCACGTATCCTGCGGTGTGGGAGGCGCGTCTTGCGGAGAAGGGCGTCAAGCGGACCATCTGCGCCATCGGTGGCCCGTGCACTTCGTACGAACTCGTCGCCCACGACCAGACCGAAGTCGCGTTCTGCGGCAGGGACATGGAGACGCTGAAGATGCTCAAGGCGGCGATGGCGACCGACTACTACCACATCTCGCTGTCGACCGATGTCGTCGGCATCGAGAGCGCCGTCGCGCTCAAGAACGGCTACGCCCTCGGCATTGCGCTCACGATCGGACTCAACCAGAAGGCATTCGGGCTCGACTCCGAGCTTCACTTCAATTCTCAGGCTGCGGTTTTCGGTCAGGCCGTAAAGGAGATGAAGAAGCTGCTCGACCTGCAGGGTGCCGGCACTCTCGAGAACCTCTGCGTCGGCGCAGGCGACCTGTATGTCACGGTCTACGGAGGCCGCACTCGTCTCGTCGGCATTCTTCTCGGACGCGGAATGAACATCGACGAGGCGAAGGCGGAACTCAAGGGCGTGACGCTCGAGTCCCTCGTCGTCGCCGTGCGCGTGGCAAGGGCGGTGAAGGTCCTCTGCGCGGCGGGCAAGCTCAACGCCGCCGACTTCCCGCTTCTTATGCACATCGACGAGATACTGACGGACAAGAAGTCCGTAGACATTCCCTGGGAGAAGTTCACGTTCGAGGCGACATGAAGTTGAAGAGATACAGTTTTGCTTGTGCGTTAATAGTCGCGGCGGCAGGGTTGTCAGACGCCGGCGGCGCTGTGCTGTTTGGCGAGAACGGTCCTGTGGAGGACAAGTCCGCCGCGCTTGCGGAACTTGTGTCGTGGAAGGCGCCTGACGCGGCGCTTCGCCTTGTCGACGAGAAGGTAGAGCACCTTGGTGGCGGCGCGTATGCAGTAACGCGCACGGTGAAGAACGTCGGCGGCGGGCCTGTGAAGTTCAAGGACGAACTGCGTGTGCGAGACTCATTCGTCGCAGACCGCTACCTGATACCGTGCGTCAACTACAACGGCAACAGGTTCGGCGCCCTGAAGACTCCGAAGGGCCTTTCATGCGAAGGGCAGCCGTGGGTTTTCTCGTACGAGCGCACCGGCGTTCCGAGCTGCACATTGACCGAGAACGGCTCGACGGGCCTCGCCGTCTTCGCCGCGAACGACACGAAGGCGTCGCTGGTCAGCGCGTGTTCTCTGGAAATTGCGGAAGGGCGCTATGAACACGTAATCTACCGTCCCGTCACAGAAGCGCCGTACACATACGAGTCGAAGGGCGTGTTCGGCCCTCGCTACGACGCCTACATAACGCTCGGCGCAGGCGAGTCGTTCACGGCGAAGAGCTACGTGTGCGTATGCCGTCCGAAGTGGACGGGCTATGCCTATGCGTCGCTCATCGACCATGCGCTCAATCTCCTGGATCCGCAGCTGAAGCAGTGCCTTTCGGACGACGAGGTGTTCGACCTCGGCATACGCTACGTCCACGCCCTGCTCTATCCCTACAAGGGCAAGTGGCTAGTCAACGAGCACTACGTAAACCGCATGGCGCACGACTGCGCGGCGATGCGCATCTCGCGCGAGGAAATGGCCGAGCGCATGAAGTGGGAGTACTGGACCACCCTCGGCACATACTGCCAGACGTTCGAGGTCGGCTGGGCGGGGCAGAACTTCCTCAATGCTCGCATGCTCGCCGTCAAATCGTTTGCCACGGGCGACGATGCGCTTCTCAAGAAGGCCGTCGGCGTGTTCGACGCGTTTGTGGCCACGCAGTATCCGAGCGGACTCCTCCACACATGCTATCAGTTCAACTTCGAGGCCAATCGCGTCGAGCGCCGTCCATCGGACGCCTGCAACATGGGCTGGGCGGCTGCCGAGGCGGTGCGGATGAAGCGCCTTCTTGCTTCGCACGGCGTCGACAAGCCGGAGTACGTCAAGTTCGCGCGCGGCATATGCGACTTCTTCGTCGCGCACTGGTCGGACGAATGGGGTTTCGGAAAGAGCTGGCGCATGGACGGCCAGCCTGCCGCGCAGGCCGGGACGATTGGAGGCTTCCTCATCCCCGCGCTCGTGGAACTCTTCGACGAGACGAAGGAGCAGAAGTACCTCGATGCCGCGCTGAAGGCGAGCGACTTCTACTTCAGGCGCGACCTCGACCTCTTCGAGTGCACTGCCGGCGCAATAGACTGCTACTGCATCGACAAGGAGACGGCCTGGCCTTTTCTGAACGGCTCGCTTTCGCTCTATCGCATTACAGGGGACGCGAAGCATCTGGAGCGCGCGGAGAAGGCGGCGGCGTACTTCACGAGCTGGATGTTCTACTTCGACGGCGTTTACGGTCCTGAGACGGACATCGTCAAGCATGACTGGCACACGATAGGCGGAACGGCCGTGAGCGCGGAGCATCAGGGGATCGATCCGTGGGGCGCGATTGCTGTTCCGGACCTTGAGGAGCTTTCGGACTTGACTGGAGATAGGAAGTGGCGCCGGATTGCCGGGCTCATGTGGGCGAACTCCATGCAGTGCATCACGACGCGCCTTGGCGAGTTCTACCACGGTCAGCAGCGTCCGATAGGCTCTCAGAGCGAGGCGTGCTTCCAGGCGCGGTTCACGAAATACCGCCCCGTGATCGAGGCGGGATATTTCAGCGACATCCTCGCGCCGTGGCCGAGCGCGTTCCGCATGTGGAGCGTGGAGCGCCGCAGGCGAAAGGCGAAATAAGGACAATGTATCGTGATCTACACTAACAA
>JAEEZC010000040.1 GCA_016288465.1 Verrucomicrobiota bacterium
CCAGCGGTTCTGGAAAATCGGGCTTTTCCCGTCAGGTTTTACCTCTTAAGCGTGGGCAGAGAAGCTTGCCCTCTGGCTTTGGCTCGGATAGAGGAAACAGGGAGAGCACATCCATCTCCCAGTACGAGCGTGCTTTTTAGACTAACGGGGCTCGCTTTCTAGACTAGGGACAAATTCATTTTAGACTAGGGAGAAAATTATTTTAGACTAGCGACAAATTTATTTTAGACTAGCGACAAATTTATTTTAGACTGAGGAAGAAATCACTTCAGACTAATGGCGAAGAGAGATTGGGCCTAGGAATGCTTGAAAATGGGGAATGGGGAACGGGGAACGGGTCAGTTGGCGGAATCGGAGATTACGGCGGTGAGAGGGACGTCGTGCGGTTCTACGGGCAGTGAATCCACAAGCTGAAACGAGAAGGCTACGCCAAGCTTCAGGGCGCCATGGGACGCCGCGGACAGAAAACTGTCGTACCAGCCGCCTCCATAGCCAATGCGCCGGCCGTCGCATGTGAAGGCAAGCCCTGGGACAATCCACACGGAAACCTCCTTCGCCGCGACCGTCTCGGCGTCCGCAGGCTCCATTATGCCCATCGGACCGCGGCGCAAATGCCGCGCTTCAAGTCCCTTAAGCACCGCAAGCTCGTACGTCTCGCCGTTCCAGCGCGGCGCGACGACCCTGCATCCCAGCCGAAACATCCGCTCTATGTACGCGCCAAGGTCGATTTCGTCCGTTGAGGCCAGGTAAACTGCGACAACGGACCCTTCGCCGACGCCGGCGGACTCCGTCTTCGAGGCAAGCCTTTCGCATATCGCGGCGGACCGAACCGCCCTTTCCTCCGCCGAGAGCGCCTTGCGCCTTGCGCGCATCTCCCGTCTTATCTCTCCCTTGTCCATACGGCGTATTATACCAGATATTGCCTAGAAGCCGAGGGCGGTCGGATCGCATCGCCTAGTCGCTGGAGAACTCGACCGTCCATGGACCGCGGGTGCGCCAGCATTCGCGAACTGCGTCCACCGTCGGCTCGACGTAAATAGGCGTGGCCTGATGGCGGAACCACGTGTCCTGCCGCTTTGCCAGCTGGCAGGTGCGCACGAATATCCTGTCTCGGTCGTCGCCATCGCGGTAGCCGATCGCAAGCGAGGCCGTCTTCGACCATACAGGGTATTCGGCATGAAGTCGCCGCTTCTCCGCTTCGAGGCCCTCCATGAACATGCCGTCCAGGCGCTCGGCTATGCGCGCGCGGACGACGGCGCGGTCGATGCGCACGACGGGATACTCCGGCGGCGGCTTGGTCCATCTGCGGTCGAGCCCCCTGAGAAGAGCGGAGAAGTAGAGGCCCGTGCCGCCGACAATGACGATTGGAACGTCCGCCGGCACCTTCGACGCCCATTGAGCGGCGGAGCGCAGCCAGGCGCCGGACGAGAACTCCTCCGCCGGCGAGACTATGTCAACGCCGCCCATGTGGAACTCCTCGCGTTCTGCGGCGGATGGCTTGGCGGTGCCGATGTCCATACCGCGGTAGACGTTCATGGAATCGGCGCCGAGAATCCACGCGCCCATCTCACGGGCAAGGGCCGCCGCGATGGCGCTTTTGCCGCTCGCGGTCGGCCCTGCCAGAAGATAGGCCTGACGCGTCAATCGAACGTCTCGCACTTGGGAAGTTCGCCGACAAGCGGCTTCGCGTATGCGATGAACGCCTCTGTGACGTCGTGCCCGTTCTTCGCGATGAACTCCTTCGGGACGCTGCGCGTGAACTTCGCGGCGTCCGCAATCGGGCGCGGCAGGAAGGCGACGCGGTACTTGCGGCCCTCCTCCCTGATTATGCCGATCGTGCCCTTCGTGAGCTTGCCCTTCAGCGCCGCTTCGACGGCCGCGCGGCCGGCGAGGAACGCCTCCTTGCGATCGGTCTCGGACGCGACGCCCGGGAAGGAGCGCTGGAGGTAGCCGAACGTGTCCGCGCGGACGCGCTTCACGCCGGCCTTCGTCTTGAGCAGCTTGGCGAGGGCGTCGCCGAGCGCGCCGGAGCCGGACATCTGCACGTTGCCGTGAGAGTCGCGCTCGCCGTCGGCGAGCTTTGCGCCGATCGGCACGCCGTCCTTGCCGCGGATGCCCTCCGACACCGCGACGACGCAGCGGCCGAACTTCTTCATCGAGGCCTTGACGTCCTTGACGAACTTGTCCTCGGAGAACGGGACTTCGGGAAGGTAGACGAGGTGCGGACCGTCGTCCGGACGCGTCCTCGCGAGCGCCGATGCCGCCGTAAGGAAGCCGGCGTCGCGGCCCATGATCACGTCGATCTTGACGCCGCCGAGCGCGCGGTTGTCGAGGTCGTCGCCGCGGAGCGCCGTCGCGACGAACTTCGCCGCGCTGCCGAAGCCGGGCGTGTGGTCGCAGCTTCTCAGGTCGTTGTCGATCGTCTTCGGGATGTGGTAGCAGACCAGCGGGTAGCCGTCCTTCTCCGCCTCCTCGGCGACAATGCGCGCGGCGTCGGCGGAATCGTTGCCTCCGATGTAGAAGAAGTAGCCGACGCCGAGCTTCTTGAACGCCTCGAATATCCTGCGGCAGTCGTCGGCGGTTGGCTTGAGGCGGCAGCTGCCGAGCGCGCTGGATGGCGTCAGGGCGATCGCGTCGAGCTTCCTGTCGCCGACCTTGCGGAGGTCGATGTAGTCGCCCGCCAGAATGCCCTGGATGCCGTGCCGCGCGCCGAGGATCTTGCCGATCTTCGCGGAGCCGGCCTTGCCCCTGGCGGCGCGGACCGCGCCGACCAGGGACATGTTGATCACCATAGAAGGACCGCCCGACTGGGCGATCACCATGTTGTTTGACTTCATTCCCGTCCGAGCCCTCATGCGAGCGAGAGGTAGAGCTTCTCGATCTGCTTGACGTCGACGTCGCGCGGGTTGCCCGGCCTGCACGCGTCGGCGTAGGCGGACTTCGCGAGGAACGGCACGTCCTCCTTCTTCAGGACGCCCTTGAGGTTCGGCGGGATGCCGACGTCCTTCGAGAGCTTCTCGACTGCGGCGATAGCGGCCTTGCGCACAGCGGCGAGCGGCATCTTCTCGGCGCCCTTGACGCCCATGGCGACGGCGATCTTCCTGTACTTGTCGCCGGTCTTGGGGGCGTTGAACTTCATCGCCGTAGGCAGGAGGATCGCGCACGCCTTGCCGTGGGGCATGTCGTAGAGGGCCGAGAGGCCGTGGGCCATCGAATGGTCGATGCCGAGGCCGACGTTCGAGAAGCCCATGCCCGCGATGTACTGGCCGAGGGCCATGCCGGCGCGGCCGGAGGGCTTGTTGGCGACCGCATCCCTGAGCGAGAGCGAGATGAGGCGGATGGCCTCGAGGTGCATCATGTCCGTCATCGGGCATGCGGCCTTGGTGATGAGGCCCTCGATGGCGTGCGTCATGGCGTCCATACCCGTGGCGGCAGTGAGGCTCTTGGGCAACGAATACATCAGCTCGGCATCGATGATGGCC
>JAEEZC010000329.1 GCA_016288465.1 Verrucomicrobiota bacterium
GCGGCTTCGTGCGCCTTGAACTCGCCGTCGTACTGGACGTTGTCGGCGTACGCGGCGACGTACGCCTTCGCGCCGTCGGGGGTCGCGAGGTCGTATTCGGCAACGGCGTCGCCGACGGAGACTTTGGCGACTGGCTCGGCCGAGGCGCAAAGGCACAGCGCAAGCGCCGCGGCGCAGGCAAGCAAACGGACAATTCGGGCACCCGACAGCCCACTTCCGAAACTCTCTTCTTTCATGCTGAATGTAAAAGATATCAGATAGCGTCCGAAATTGCAAGTGCGCGCCCTCGGAATATGGTATACTTGAGGCCCATATGGAAACAGGCGAAAAGCGAAAAGAGTGCGTTTCGGAGGAATGCGGCTTCGCCGCGATGATGGAGCGGCGCGCGCGCATAGTGGGCGCGATACGCGAGTTCTTCGACCGAAGAGGCTTCACCGAGGTCACGACGCCGGTCATGATCAAGGCGCCGGCGCCCGAGCCGCACATAGACTGTCCGCGCTGCGGAGAGGCGTTTCTGAGGGCGTCGCCCGAGCTGCAGATGAAGAAGCTGCTCGCGGCGGGGATGGAAAGGATATACCAGATCGGGCCGTGCTTCCGCGAAGGCGAATTCGGCAGCAGGCACAATCCGGAGTTCACGATGCTCGAGTGGTACCGGGCGAACGCGGGATATGCGGACATACGCGCCGACACGGAGGCGCTTCTCGCCGCGCTCTTCGCCGACGCCGGCAGGGCCTGTCCGCAGACGACCGCGCTGACCGTGCGCGAGACGTATGCGAAGCTCGCGGGGTGGGATCCGTTCGAGGCCTGGGACCAGGACCGCTTCGACTACGACATGGCGACGAAGATAGAGCCCGGGCTGCCGCGCGGACTCGTGTTTCTCTCCGACTATCCGAAGGAGGCGGCCTCGCTCGCAAGGGTCAGGGGCGACGTCGCCGAGCGCTGGGAGCTGTACCTTGACGGACTGGAGCTTGCGAACTGCTTCACCGAGCTCTGCGACGGCGAGGAGCAGCGCAGGCGGTTCGCGGATGCGCGGGAGGAGCGCAGGCGGCTCGACGAGAGCGACTATCCGATCGACGAGGAGTTCCTGGAGATGCTGCCGCTCATCGGCTCCGCGTCCGGCGTCGCGGTCGGCATCGACCGGCTGGTGATGGCGCTGTGCGGCGCGGACGACATCCACGCCGCAATGGCAGGCGAGTAGGCGGACTGGCTAAAGCGCCAGCTGAAGGCCGACGGAGAGGCGGTAGTCCGCCTCGGCTCCGTCGTGCAGGTCGAGCATCGCCTCGCCCTGCGCGCGCACCGACCACGATTCGCCGAGGTGGTAGAACGCGCCGACGCCGGCAGCGGGACCGGCGTGGCCGCCGGACATGAGCCGCGCGCCGAGGACGACGAACGGGTCGAAGGCCGAATAGCCGAAGAAGCGGTCGTAAAGGCTCCATCCGGACCAGTGCCCGAGCATCCCCGCGCCGAAGCCCGCATAGCTCTCGAGGAGCGAAGCCTCGCATTCGACGGCCCACGACTCGGAGACGTACGCGCCGCACCGAAGCGCCGCGCCGCCTGCGCGCCGCATTCCCGCGCCGCCTTGCGGAAGCAGGAGCGCGCCCTCCGCGCCGACGTACATTGACTCGCACATCCCGGGGAGCGCAAGCGCGGACAGGAGCGCGGCAATCGCAGCGGCCTTCGTCACTGCGCGGCTCCGTCCTTCTTGCCGGGCAGCGCAAGCGCGGCGCCCTTGAGGTCGGTCCAGAGGGTCCCTTCGCCGGAGTGCAGGACGCGCACTGAGAGGTCGGGGTTGAGCGAGCCTGCGAACGTGAGGTCGGCGAGCGTGCCCGGGTTCTTGAAGACGTCGGCGCGGCGCTTCGCGCCGAGCGCGGCCTCGTTGTCCACGAGGAACTTCGCCTTGACTGCGGCCTCGCCCGAGACGCGGCCGATCTCGGCCCTTATCTTCGCCGCCTCGAGGTTGATCTCGGCGGTCCTGAGGGCGGTGTCGGCCATGATCTCGGCGACCTCCTTGCGCTGGTTCGCGGCGATGGTGGCGACGATCTTCTGGGTCTCCTGCTCGGTCTCCTTCGTGAGCTGCACGACCATGGCGTTCTCGGTGTTGAGCTCGGCCTGCTTCTTGGCGGTCTCGCGCTCGGTCTTGTTCGTGAGGTCCTTCTCCTTGGCGACCGACGCCTGGCGTATGGGCATGAGGATGTCCTCGGGCACTTCGACGTGGCGCACGATGGCGTTCCTGACGAGTATGCGCTTCTCGCCGAGTATCCTGACGAGCTCCGCGGTCATGTCCTTCTGGAACTTCTCGCGCCCGCCGCCGTCGATGAAGTCGCGGGCCTTGTAGTCCGAGCCCTTCATGCGCGAGACGGAGAGGATCTGCGGCAGGATTATCTTCGAGACGACGGCTGGGAGGTCGCCGTAGAGCATGAATATGCGGGCGATGTTCTCGGGCAGCAGCTCGAACTCGACGGTCATGTCGAGCATGATCGAGAAGCCGTCCGAGCTCGGGAACTGGACGAACTGGTTCATGCCGAACGCGACGTTGTCGGGGACCGTGGGCTTCACGGGCCTTTCGTGCATCGTCTCGACGCGTCCGGGGGCCTTGCGCTTCTGCGCCTGGGGAGCCGCCGACTTGCCGAGGGTCTTCTGCGACATGTTGAGCGAGCTCGCCTCGGCCTGCGACAGGATGCCGCTGTCGCGGTTAGACTTCACGTAGTCGTCGCGGCGCTCTATCTGGCGAGCGAGGGTGTTCTCCTGCAGCTCCCTGAGCGCGCCGTTCACGTTCGCGAGCTGGCCCTTGGTCAGGACCACCGTGCCGGACTGCCCGACGATCGAGACCTGGTTCATGCCGATCTCGACGACGTCGATCTGGTAGGCGCGCGAGTTGACGTAGTAGAGGCCTGGCTGCAGCACCTTCTCCATGACGCCCTTCTCGCCCGGCTTCGCGAACGCGCCGGCCGACGCGGGCCTGCCGGTCTGGCTGGTGACGACGCCCACATAGCCGATGGGGATGGATATCGCGTCCATCGTCTTGACGTCGTAGCCCTCGGGATTGAACCGGTAGGTGCCGGGGCCGAGCACGTCCCTCCAGACGCCCTTCGACGCGGAGTCGGCCGCGAGGATCTCGCCGGGCGCAAGCTCCTTGCCCGTCTTGGACGTCACGACCGCAACCTGCCCGACGCCGACCGTCTGGGCGGGGACGATGCGCCAGTCGTTGTTTATCGGGTTCAGGAAGTGGCGGCCCTCGGCGAGGGGAATGCGCTGGACGCCCTTCTCGCCAGGCTCCGCGAGTATCGCGCCGGGCGGCAGCTCGCGTCCGGTCTTCGCCGTTACGATCGCCATCATGCCCGCAGGCACGTACACCCTGCAGCAGAACCACAGGAAGCCCGTGAACACGACCGCCGCGCCCGCAAGCACGACCCCGACGGCCACGGCCGCCTTCGCGGCGTCACTGCCCTTCACCGCGCTCATCTCGCGCCTCCTTTCACGCCGCTGCCGGAAAGTCCGGCAGGCAGGCCGAACAGCTCTCCCTCGGCGTCGCCCGTCACGACTTCGGCGATGCGCGGGGCGATCTTCTCGTATATCTTGGAGCGGACGTAGTTCGCCTCGCCGCCGTACGCGGCGACCTCCTGTCTGAGGACGTCGGCCTCGGCCTTCGTGCGGGCCTCGGTGACGAGACGCGTCGCCTCGGCATGCGTGAGCGCGGCCTCCGCGTCGGCCTTGGCGGCCTTGAGCTCGACCGCGGCGACCTCGCGCTGCGTCTCGGCGGCGACGATCTTCTCGGTGCGCTCCTGCTCGGCCCTGATCTTGGCCTGGATGCGCCCGGTCTCGGCGGCGACCCTAGCGCTGTTCTGCTCGGCGAGGGCCTTCTCGCGCTCGAGCTCGGCCTGAGACTTCGCCTGCACGATCTGCTGCTCGATCTTGTTCGCCTCCTGCACGGCGAGCTCGCGCTGGCGGATGATGGAGGCAATCTCCTGAGGCGCGAAGATGTCGCGGATGAGCACCGAGTTGAGCGAGACGCCCCACTTCGAGCACACGTTCCTCAGATACGTCTCAAGCGAGTTCTGGAACGCCTGGCGCGACTCGCCCACGATGAACTCGGTCGCGTTCTTCTTCGAGCCCTCGATGCGCGAGAAGCCGCGCGCCGCGGGGACGATCACCTTCTGCAGGATGTCGTCCATGTCGCCGACCTCGTGCGACAGAAGCGCGACCTTCGAGACGTCGAGATTGAACTCTATCGTGCCCTCGGCAGTCACGGTGAAGCCGTCGAGCGTCAGGAACGTTATCGCGTCCGCGCCCGAAAGCTCGAAGCGCTGGCTCTGGATGTTCACTATCGAGACGGAGTATATGAACGGATTGAGCCTGTGGGTGCCCTCCTTGAGAATCTCGGGCAGGACGCCCTTCGAGCCCTCCTTCACGAGAAAGCCGTTCTCGGACACGTCCGGAGCGGGACCGGTCAGCATGTCCGCGCCCGTAAGAGCGGTCACGACGCCGACGTGCCCCGGCTTTATCACTATGTCGGAGCAGAGCTTCACCGAGTACGCATACGGGTTGATGCGGTGACGGCCCGTGCCGAGCACGTCCCTGACGATGCCCTTGTATGTCTCGTCGCGCGCGATGATCTCGCCCGCCGGCAGGTCCTTGCCGAACTTGCGCACGAGCACGCCGAACTTGCCAGCGGGCACGTCGAGGGCCTTGAAGTAGCGCCATTCCCACGTCCACGGATTGCGGAAGTAGCGTCCTTCAGGCAGCACGTCCTTCTGGACGCCCTTGTACTCCGGGCCCGGCGCGAGTATCGCCTCAGGCGGCAGGTCGCGCCCGGTCTTCTTCATCAGCACGGCGATCTCGCCGTTGCCCGGCTCGATGCGCCAGCCCCACCACACCCACGCCGCGGCCGCAATCGCGACGACCGGCGCAAGGGCGAAAAGCTTCTCCTTCACGTCTCCGACTCCTTTCTGCCGATGGCTACTTTCTCACCGTGCCGTCGCCGGTCACACGGTACTTGTACGTGGTGAGCTCCTCAAGCCCCATCGGCCCGCGCGCGTGGAGCTTGTCCGTCGAAATGCCGATCTCGGCGCCCATGCCGAACTCCCCTCCGTCCGTGAAGCGCGTAGAGGCGTTGTGGTAGACGGCGGCCGAGTCCACGTCGCGGAGGAACTCCTCGGCGCGCTCGGCGTCGGCGGTGACGATGCAGTCCGAATGGTGCGAGCCGTATGCGTTGATGTGCTCGACGGCCGCGCGGCAGTCGCGCACGACGCCGACGTTCATCTCGAGCGCAAGGAACTCGCGGCCCCACTCCTCGGGCGTGGACGCGTCGAAGTGGAGGACCACGCCCTTCTCCTCGGCCCACGCCCTGACCTTCGGCATGAACTCCCCAGCGACGCCCTCGTGGACGAGCAGGCACTCCGCCGCGTTGCACACGCCGGGACGCTGCGTCTTCGCGTTGTCCAGTATCGCGAGCGCCATCGACTGGTCGGCCGCCTTGTCCACGTAGACGTGGCAGACGCCCTTGTAGTGCTTCAGAACGGGCACGAGCGCGGCCTCGCACATCGCGCGGATGAGCCTCTCGCCGCCTCTCGGTATCGCGACGTCCACGAGCCCGACTGCGCGTACCAGCTCCGTGACGGCGGCGTGGTCGGTTATGCCGACGAGCTGGACGGCGTCGCCCGCGCCAAGCGGGGCAAGCGCGGACCCGACCGCAGCTGCGAGCGCCGCGTTAGTGCCGAGCGCCTCCTTGCCGCCGCGAAGTATGACGGCGTTGCCGGTCTTGA
This sequence comes from Verrucomicrobiota bacterium, assembly GCA_016288465.1. Classification (GTDB taxonomy): domain Bacteria; phylum Verrucomicrobiota; class Kiritimatiellia; order RFP12; family UBA1067; genus UBA1067. The sequence continues at coordinate 5,763 of JAEEZC010000329.1, forward strand.
GACAGAGCGCCGCAGTGTCCACAAACACGTTCGGACGGCTCTCGAACACGACTGCGACGACGCCGAACGGCACGCGCACCTTCTCGATCCTGATTCCGCTCGGGCGCTCGCGGGTCCACATCCTCTCACCAACCGGATCGGGCAGCTCGACGACGCGCCGAACTCCCGAGACCATCGCGTCGAAGCGGGCCGGGGTGAGCGTCAGGCGGTCGACCATCGCCGGCGCAAGGCCCGAAGCCTTCGCCTTTTCGACGTCTTCGCGGTTCGCGGCGTCTATCTCCGCGCGCCTCGCCTCAAGCGCGTCGGCAACGGCGAGAAGCGCCGCGTTCTTGGCCGCGGTGTCCATCCTTGCGAGTTCCGCGGAAGCCGCTCTGGCCTTCCGCGCCATTGAGATGATGTATTCGCCCACTTCCATAAGACTACTGCTCCTTTCCTGCGTTCTTCTTGGCCCATATCGCCTGCCGCGCCACGCCGAGCATGAGAGCGGCGTCGTCCTTCGTCTGGACGCCGCGCGAGAAGACCCTGTGGAATCCCTGCATGAAATGGTCCGCCTGCTCGCTCTTCATGAAGCCGATCTCCTGAAGCATCTGGGACCAGTTCTTGACGAGCTGCATCTTCTGCGCCTGCGGCGCCGGCGGCGCCTTCTCGTGGGGCGGCACATACCGCCCAGACGCGCAGAAGAGCTCGTAGCAGGTTATCAGCACGGCCTGCGAGAGGTTGATCGACGTGTAGCCCTCGTCGACGGGAATCCTTATGAGGTGCGTGCACTGGGCGATCTCCTCGTTGAGGAGCCCCTTGTCCTCGCGCCCGAAGACGACCGCGACCGGCCCCGTCGCCGCGAGCGACAGGATGTCGGCCGCGCAGTCGCGGGGCGCCTTCACGTGCTGCCTGTAGAGCCCTTCGCGCGCCGTCGTGCCAACGACCGCTACGCAGTCCGCGACGGCCTCCTCGAGCGAGGCGAACTCCTCGCGGCATCCTAGCACGTCAGTCGCATGGACGGCCAGGCGCTCGCCTTCCTCCCAGTCGTTCTGCAGGTTGGGAGCGGCGAGGCGCAGGTGGCGTATGCCCATGTTCGCCATCGCCCGGCACGACGAGCCGACGTTGCCCGTATAGAGCGTCCCGACAAGGACGACCCGTATGTTGTCGAGCGGGTTCACCTCCACCTCCCGAGCGCGTCCTTCTTCAGCTTGCGCCATTTCGGATTCGGCTTGTAGTCGCTCTTCGGCGACTCGCACAGCACGCCTCTGTAGACCTCGGCATAGCGCGGAGGGTCCTCGGGCGTGCGGAAGTAGAGCATGCACGTGAACCCGTTCGCGAGCACCATCCACCTGCCGTTGTCGGTCTTGTACATGGTGCCGCTCTCGAGGAAGTTCATGCACTGCCACGCGGCGAAGTCCTCTCCGTCGGGCAGCGTGACCTCCACGACAAGCTTGGAGCGGAACTCCGTCTCCTTGCCCGTCGCTGGGTTCACGAACGTGTTCACGTGCTCGCTGCCGCTGCGGCCGTAGTCGATCCGCACGACGTTGCCGTCGTCGTCGGAGAAGATGTTGGACTGCACGATGTCATACGACCGGCAGCCGGCAGCCGCCGCCATGACCGCAATCGCCGTGATCATCTGCTTCATCGTCGGTATCATGTCACTGGTCTCCATGCCGGTTAGCGTGGCAGGCGGCTGTCGCGGGCCCGCGTCAGCGCCCGATCGCCTTGCGATAGCGGGCGATGAGCTGGTTCGTCGAGCCGTCGTGCCTGAGCTCGGGCTTCTCGGCGACGAGGTCCTTCAGGACGCCCTTGGCGAGCACCTTGCCGAGCTGCACGCCCCACTGGTCGAACGAGTAGATGTTGAAGATGACGCCCTGCACGAACACCTTGTGCTCGTAGAGCGCGATCAGCGCGCCAAGCGTCTCGGGCGTCAGCTCGTCGCACAGCAGCGTGTTCGTCGGACGGTTCCCCTCGAAGGTCTTGAAGGGCACGAGGCTCTCGGGCACGCCCTCCTCGCGGCACTGCTCGGCGGTCTTGCCGAACGCGAGCGCCTCGGTCTGGGCGAAGAGGTTCGCCATCAGCTTGTCGTGCAGGTCGCCGATAGGATTGTGCGTGCGCGAGCATCCGATGAAGTCGCAGGGTATGAGGTGCGTGCCCTGGTGGATGAGCTGGTAGAACGAATGCTGGCCGTTCGTGCCGGGCTCGCCCCACTCGATCGGGCCGGTCTCGCGGTCGACCGCGACGCCGTTCTTGTCCACGCCCTTGCCGTTAGACTCCATGTCCATCTGCTGGAGATACGCGGGGAAGCGCGAGAGGTACTGGTCGTACGGCAGGCAGCAGTACGTCTCGGCTCCGTATCCGTTGGAGTAGAGTATGCCGAGAAGCGCCATGACAACGGGCATGTTGCGGTCGAGCCTGGCCGTGCGGAAGTGCTTGTCCATCTTCCAGTAGCCCTTGAGGAACTTCGCGTAGTTCTTGCGCCCGATGGCGATCATGAGCGAAAGGCCGATCGCCGACGGCAGCGAGTAGCGGCCGCCCACCCAGTCCCAGAACGGGAACATGTTCGCGGGCGAGATGCCGAACTCCGCGACCTCCTTGGCCGCCGTGGAAAGCGCGACGAAGTGCTTCGCGACGGCCGCCTTGTCGCCAAGGGCCTTCACGAGCCATTCCTTCGCGGCCTCGGCGTTGGACATCGTCTCCTGCGTGGTGAAGGTCTTCGAGGCGACGATGAACAGCGTCTCGGCCGGCTTCACCTGGAGAAGCGTCTCGGCGAGGTGCGTCGAGTCGACGTTGGACACGAAGAAGAACTTGAGGCTGCGCTTGGCGTAGGGCGTAAGCGCGATGTTGGCCATTACGGGGCCGAGGTCGGAGCCGCCGATGCCGATGTTGACGACGTACTTGATGCGCTTGCCGGTGTGCCCGCGCCACGCGCCGGAGCGCACGAGGTCGGAGAAGTCGCCCATCTGCGCAAGCACCGCGCGCACGTCGGGCATGACGTCCCTGCCGTCGACGAACACCTTCGCCTCGGGGTCGCAGTTCCTGAGCGCGGTGTGCAGGACGGCGCGGTTCTCGGTTGCGTTGATCTTCTCGCCGGTGAACATCCGCTCGATCTCGGTCTTGAGGTTCGACTCCTCGGCCAGCTTGACGAGCGCCTTCATGACGCCCGCGTCGACGCGGTTCTTCGAGTAGTCGAGGAACCATCCCGCCGCCTCGATGGAGAACTTCTCAGCTCGCGCGGGATCCTCCGCGAAAAGCTCCTTGATCGTCTTCTTCGACGAGATCGCCATCGCCTCGTCGAGATGCGCCCACTTGTCTGTTTCGGCCATTTTAACTTTCTCCTTTGCTGTTTCCAAACCTCCGCACCCGGCGACCAGCGCCGCCGAAGCGCACATCTTCATGAAGTCTCGCCTGCTCGCCTCCGTCACGGAATCTCGACCGTCGCGACGATCGCGAAGTGGTCGGACGGATAAAGCTTCTGGCCGGGCCTCGCGTCGGCGCGCGTCGCGTAGTCGAGCACCCTCGTCCCGGGCGTGACGTAGATGTAGTCGATGCGCGGACCGAACTTCTCGTACACGTGCCTGCCGGTCTTCTTGTTCTTCTCGGCGTCGGGCGAGCCCTTCCTCGCGTTGCGGACTTCCGCAGGCAGCTTAAGCGCCTCCGCCGCGGGGAACTCCTCGTCGCGCCAGGCCCATCCGTTGAACGTGCGCCACGGGCCGGACGGAGCCGTCTCGCTCTCGAACATCGCGTTGGCCAGCAGCTTCGACACCGCCATGGCCGGCGCCTCCGTCTCGCGGCAGTTGTGGTCGCCGGTGAACACGATCGGGCAGCCGTCGCCGAACTCCTTCATGCGCTCGATGACCAGCAGCATCCCCTTCTCGCGCGCCTCGGCGGAGACGTGGTCGGTGTGGGTGTTCGCAAAGCAGAAGCGACGCCCTGTCCTGCGATCGCGCAGCACAAGGTACGAGCAGACGCGCGGGCACGCCGCGCCCCAGCCCTTGACGCCCGGGACGTCCGGCGTCTCCGAAAGCCAGAACGTGCCGGACTTCAGCTCGTCGAAGCGGTCCGTGCGGTAGCAGACGGGCGACGCCTCGCCGCTCTTCCTGTCCGCCTCGCGGTGATCGCCGACCATCGTGTACTCGGGCAGCGTCTCGCGCAGGTAGGCCGCCTGGTCGGGGCAGACCTCCTGAAGCCCGAACACGTCGAGGTCGAGCCCCCGCAGAAACGCGACCATGTCCGCCTTGCGCGCCTCCCAGGCGTTCGGCGTGTCCTTGTCCGCGACGTACGAGCCGAAGCCCGATAGCCGGATGTTGTACGTTCCGACGCGCACGGCCGAATCGCCGGCGCAGGTCGTCGCACGGCAGCCGGCGAGCGACGCCGCCGCGCATGCGGCGAGCGCGATGAACGAAAGCCTTGTCAGGCGGAATGCGGTGTGTCTCTTCATTTCTCCAGTTCTCCCTTTCAAAGGCCCAGCTCCCCCTGCCGCGCCGCCGGCTTCAGCCCGACGCGGTCCCAGGCGAGCGCCGTCGCGACGCGGCCCTTGGGCGTTCTTTCAAGATAGCCCTCCATTATAAGGAAGGGCTCGTAGGCCTCCTCTATCGTGTCGGGCTCCTCGCCGACCGAGACGGCGATCGTCGAAAGCCCCACCGGTCCGCCGCCGAACTTGGCGCAGATGGTCTCGAGGATCCTGCGGTCCATCTCGTCCAGCCCGTGCGGATCTATCTCGAGCAGCGTCAGCGACGCCGTCGCGACCTCTCCGGTTATGAAGTTGTCCGCCTTGACCTGCGCGTAGTCGCGCACGCGGCGCAGAAGGTTGTTGGCTATGCGCGGCGTTCCGCGCGAACGGCGCGCGATCTCAAGAGCCCCGTCGCCGTCGATGTCCACGCCGAGCTTGGCGGCCGACCGCCTCACGATCTCGGCGAGCTGCGGCGGCTCGTAGTAGGAAAGCCGGTTCACGAGCCCGAAGCGCGCGCGGAGCGGAGCTGCGATGAGCCCGATGCGCGTCGTCGCGCCGACAAGAGTGAAGCGCGGCAGATCGAGCCGCACCGAACGCGCGTTCGGCCCCTGGTCGAGCATGATGTCGATCGCGTAGTCCTCCATCGCCGAGTACAGATACTCCTCCACCGTCTTCGCCATCCGGTGTATCTCGTCGATGAAGACTATGTCGCCTGGCTCAAGGGACGTTAGAAGGCCAGCAAGGTCGCCTGGCTTCGTCAGGACGGGGCCGGACGTCGTCTTCACGTTGACGCCCATCGCCTCGCCCAGTATGTAGCTGAGAGTAGTCTTGCCGAGACCGGGCGGGCCCGAGAAGAGCACATGGTCCAGCGACTCGCCGCGGTCCTTCGCCGCCTTCACGGCGAGAAGAAGACGGTCGCGCACCTTCTCCTGCCCGACGAATCCCTCGAAGTCCACCGGCCGCAGACGGTTGTCAAACGCCGTCGACCTGTTCAGCTCCTCGCTTTGCCTCTGACTCTCCATTTCGGAATATTATACCATATTCCGCGGCCGGACCTACTGTCGCGACGATTTCCCGCCTGCGTCGAATGCGCCGAGAATGAGGTCCGCAAGTCTCCGCATGCCGAGGTCGCCCGGGTGGTTCGCGACGCCCTGATGCGCGAAAAGCCCCTTCGCCTTGTTCTCGTCGCTGTCGCCGAGGCCTCCCGCGTCCACGTAGACCGCGCCGACCTCGCCCGCCGCCTTCTCCGTACATTCCGCCTTGGTCACGTTGCGCCAGAACGGCGAGCGCATGACGATTCGCGGCCTCTTCGCCATCCCGGCGAACGGCTTCGCAAGCCCCGCGAGAAATCGGGTGTAGTCCGCCTTTGCCGCCTCGTCGATGTTCGGCACGTTCTCCCCGACCGCTATTACGACGTAGTCGGGCGCAAAGGCGACGTCCGCGGCGATTTCGGCTACGGTCGCGAGGTTCGTCCTGAAGTTCCTCTCAAGCGTCGCGACGTTGCGCACCCGCAGGTCCGCCTTCGCGCCAAGCCTCTCCTCGAGCCCGGAGGCGACGAGATGGGCGAAGTCCTTCTCTCGGGCGCTCGCCGCCATGCCCCAGTCATGCTCCCAGCCGATCTTGGGCGCGCGGGCGTGCGCGGCGATGGAGTTGCCGTAGACAAGCACCCTGAAGTCGCCCCCGCCGCTCCGCTCGCTGCAGCCTATGGACAAGCCGGGGTTCATCATCTCGGACCCCATCTTCGCGGCGTCGCTCTTCGCCGCTTCCTGACCCGACGCCCCGCACACCACTGCCGCGGCGACTGCGATCGACAGCACCGCTCCGAATGTCCTTTTCATCTTCCTGACTGCTCCTTGGTGACCGCGCAGGCCCGCCGCGTCCTGCGGACAGGCTCCTGCATCCGCAGATTTTACCACAACCAAGCTGTCCGGCGCAACGCCTCGACCGTCTGGATGTTCCCCATTTTTTCGTGTGTCGTTTGAAAATGTAAACGTGGTTTTTGAGGATGTTTAGTTTACAGAGAACATTGATTCTCCTTGCCTTTGATGGAGGTCCTGGATAATATCTCCTTCATATCTAGGGCATCGCTTCGCGACTCGCCTTCAGCTCGGGGGATACCCGCGGGCATTGCCCCGCTTCGACACTACTATGGGTTCGTCCGACTTCTGCGGACGCTTTCGCGCCGCAGACCTCCCAAGCTCCCGATGCAACTTTCCAGACGCGCTCGGCCTCGCTTGCGCTGCGGCTCACCTGTTTGCAGAGCAGGGCTTCGGCGGTCGGGTCGCCCCTTTTGCCGCCTGTCTTCCTAACTGACTGTCGATTTCTTGTCAGTGCGAACTCCTTCAGCTTTACTTGGCGCACCATTTCATCTCCTTACACCGATATCTGGCCGTTCGCCGCGCCAATCTTCTCCGCTTCCACGCCCATCTTCCGCAGATCGATGTCTACGATGCTGAGCGGCGGACTCGTCCGCCAAGCACCGCGCGTGAAGTCGGGGATCGTCATCGTCCGGCCCCGATTATCGGCCGACTTCTCGGTCAGCTCGCACAGGCAGCTCGTCGCCGCAAGATCGTACACGTCCATGTCGAGCGGAAGCCCCTGCTGAAGACAGTAAATCCAGCGGGCATCCATGATGAAGTCCATTCCGCCGTGTCCACCTACGCGCTTCGCGAGCTCGCCGACAGTCTTCCAGAGCGGATGGCGGAACTTCTCGCGTATCTCGGACGCCCTGGCGTCGTCGAACCAGGAGTGCGCACCGGAGCCGGGCCGGTCTTCGAGAACGACGCGGAAAGGATAGTCGCAGATTGCGCCCTTCGTGCCCGACAGAAACTGGATGCGCGAATAGGGACGCGGCGTCGCGACGTCGTGCTGCACGAGTATCGACCTGCCCTTCGCCGTCTTGATCAGCGTCGAGTTCATGTCCGCCATCTTGATGTCTGCACTGCGGCGCGGATTGTCTGGCTTAAGTTTTGCGTCCATGTAGGCTCGGAAGTTCGCCTGACGCGAATCGACCGAGACGAGGTAGTCGAGCCGATCGCCGCGGTTCACGTCCATCGTGAGGCAAAGCGGAACGAGCCCGTGCGTCGGATAGCGGTTGCCGCCATGCACCCGGTTTTCCTCGAAGCGCCAGCATTCGGCGTCCGGCCATTCCTTGGCGCACATGTGTCTGAGGTCGTGGATGTACGCGCCCTCGCCGTGCACGAGCTCGCCAAGCATTCCAAGCCTGGCAAGGTTGAAGGTCAGCATCTCGATCTCGCCGTAGCAGCAGTTTTCGAGCTGCATGCAGTGGCGACGCGTCCGCTCGCTCGTCTCGACGAGTTCCCAGCACTCATCGACGGTGAACGCGCTCGGCACCTCGGTGAACACGTGTTTGCCGCCATTCATCGCGGCGAGCTGAACCGGAACGTGCAGGTCCCACGGCGTAGTGTTGTACACCACGTCCACGTTCGGATCGTCGCAGAGCCTGCGCCACGCGTCGTCGCCTAGATATTCCCTGGCTGCGGGACGTTTCGTGTCCGCGAGCATCCTCTGCGCCTTCGCGATCTTCGCCGGGACGTTGTCGCAGATCGCGGTCACGGTGACGCCGGGGAGTCCGCAGACGCGTCCGACCACGCCGCACCCCCTGCTGCCCATGCCGACGACTCCGAGCCGGACGTGCGGCATCCGCGGCGCGGCCCATCCCTGCATCGGCGCCCCCTGCGTGAAATCGAACAGCCCGCCGCGCGTGGCGCATCCGCCGGCCATCGCCGCGGCACCAAACCACGCCCCGCCCTTCAGAAACTCTCTTCTCGTAGATGCCATGATGTTCTCCTTGCTGGTCATAAGCCAGAAATCTGGTCGATGCCGTCGAAATCTGCGCGACCGAGCGTCCCGGATTTCCAGCACGGTGCCCATGTCGCCATCATAAAGCCCTTGAGTCGTTCGGGCGAGACGTTTGCACGGCAGAATCCGGCAAGCCCCTTCATGCAACCGTCGTTTTTCGCACCACGACTTCGCCGATACTCCGAGCACCAGTTTGAAGCGCACGGAATCTGGTCGAAGCCGGCGCGGTCGAGCTTCGCGTACAGCTCCAGGTACGGACGGCTCTCGGCATCTGGCTTCATGGACGCGAGGTCGAAGCCCTCCATCTTCTCGTCGTAGTACCAGTTGCTCTGCAGCACGATCTTCGGACACTTCTCGACGAAATCCGCATGGCGCCATCCGTAGTCGCTCCACATCCACGGACGCATCCCCGCCTCTTCGACGGTCTTCACGAAGAACAGAAGATCGTGCCACCACACCTCGTCCGTCCTGACGCACTGAAAGCCCTTCTGGTGCGAAGCCCTTTCCTCGTCGTACCCGATGTGCATGAAGCGCGGATGGTCGAACATCTCGGCCGCGTCGCGTATGACGTCGCGACACACCTGATAGTACGGCTTCGTCGTCACCATCCGCCCGTATTCCTTCAGCCAGGCGTCGTGCGCCGTGGAGAAGTTGAGCTTCGGAATGGCCTCTATGCCAAGCTTCTTCAACCTGCGCACTTCCGAGCGAATCCATTCAGGGGAACGTGAGCCTGGCAGCGCAAGCTCCGGATGGCCTGGCCATACGGGGAACTCGCCAAGATCGACCACGATCATGTTTATGCGACGTGTCGCAGCGTGCTCCACAAGGGCGTTCCAGCGCGGCTCGTCGAAGCTGACGCGGTCATTGCACAGCCTTCCGTCAGCGATTGACGTCACGCCCTCCGGCAGCGACTCGCCCCACATGTTGACGCCCCAATGCAACAGCACGGCGCGAATCTCGTCGACATTCCGTGCGAAC
>JAEEZC010000330.1 GCA_016288465.1 Verrucomicrobiota bacterium
ATAACTACGATGCTCTTCGAGGGCGCGACGTTCCGCAACGGGAGCGGAGACGAGTTTCTTGCTGACAAGCACGCGAACAAGGACGAGATCTCGCGTGCGATCTTCGCCGAAATCAGGGCGGGGCGAGGCGTCGACGGCGGCGTCTGGTTCGACGCGACCGGAGTGCCGCGTGGGACGCTTGACACGGTCTATGTCGACACGGTGAGACGCTATGCGGAGGCAGGCGTCGACATACACAGGGAGCCCATGCTCGTCGCCCCTGCGCCGCACACGTCTCTCGGAGGGCTTGTCATCGATTCGCGATGCCGCGTTCTCAGGCCCGACGGCTCGCCGATCCGCGGACTCTTCGCCGCCGGCGAGGTGACTGGCGGCATACACGGACTGAACCGAATCGGCGGCAACGCCGGAACTGAGGTCCTTGTCTTCGGGAAGATAGCGGGTGGCGAAGCTGCTTGCAGGCAAGTAGTGTGACTTTATGTGGGAAGGCGGGTGAAACCATATCGGGTAACACGGCTTTGTGCTTGACAGTATGGCTGTTTATGGTAGAATCCAACACATGATCAGAACCAGCCGCAGAACAGGCTACCACTGAAAAGACAAGCTGCCATGAACAAGTACATTTCAAGACGGAAATTCCTGCTGGGCACGATGGCCGCTGCCGTCGTGCCCAAGGACCTTTTCGCAAAGGGCTCCAACGACTTCGACGAGTCGCTGGCGGTTTTCCTCTCCGACGTCCATGTAAACGGACTGGACGAGCTTGACGGGAAGAAGACCAAGACTTCCATGCGCGAGCATCTGACGGCGAATGTCGCCGAGATACTGCGCATGAACCCTCTGCCGCGTCATGTCTTCATATTCGGCGACTTGGCGCATCTCCAGGGCCGGCTAGTGGACTACAGGCGATCCTATCCCGATCTGAAGCTTCTTGTCGACGCCGGGATTGAACTCACGATCGGCATGGGAAACCACGACCACCGCAAGGCGTTTCTGGAAGTGTGGCCGGAGTACGAAAAGCGGACGCTCGTGCCGGGCGCGATCCACACCGTCACGTCGCTTCCGGACTACGATCTCGTCATGCTGGATTCCCTGAACGAGAAGGACGAAGCTGACGTGTGGAACCCGACGGCGGGGGCGCTCTCAAAGGCGTCCCAGGAGTGGATACTCTCGAATCTGCCGAACTGGCCGCGTCTGTTCTTCATCGGCGCGCACCACCCGATCTACGAGCTCAGGTTCGGCGACGGCAAGAAGCGGATGAACGACTACATCGCCAAGTTTCCTAACTGCCGGGGTTACATTCACGGGCACGATCACATCTGGAAGACGAACGTCGCCAACTGGCGCGAACCGAAGACGGTGCCGTGGCTTACGCTGCCGTCAAACGGCAGCTGGGGCGACATAGGCTATGCCGTCATGCGTGTGGGCAGCGGCTGCTGGCGCGGACGCAAGGTGGCCCAGGCCAGTTTGGTGCTGAAGGACTTCTTCCTCGGCAATCCCGTCCCGCAGGACCAGAGAAATCTCGTTTGGGACGCCAGAATCTCTGATATAAAGGGCTCGAAATGCACGTTTGTACTATAACGAAGAACGGAGTTGAAATGACGCGCCGAGGCTTTCTGGTGGCGGGATCGGCTTTTTCCCTCGCCGGTTGCGGCGGCGGGGCTCGGTCTCTGAGCGCACTGCCGCGCATGAAGATTGGCATCGTCTCTGACATCCACGTAACCAAGCGCGAGAACGCGACCACATTTGAAAAGGCCCTTCAGTGGTTTCGGAATCAGGGCGTGGACGGCGTTCTGATAACAGGCGACTTGGGAACAAAGGGTACGATCGACGAGATTGAAGTCGTTGCTGAGACGTGGTTCAGGGTCTTTCCGAATGACAGAGCGCCTGACGGACGCCGCGTGGAGCGGCTGTTCCTTCTCGGCAACCATGACGTGGACGGTTTCGCCAGCAAGGCGTCGTGGCCGAAGCGGCAGATTCCGTCCCGTGAAGAGGCTGAGCGGACGTGTCTCGCCTTCCACCGACAGGAAGTCTGGCGCCGCCTCTTCGGGGAGGACTACAGCCAGATCGTCGTCAAGGAGGTAAAGGGCTACAGATTCGTCCTGAACAGCTGGCATTCGCGCGTGCTCAAGGAGAAGGACGAACTAGAAGACTTCTGGAAGGGGTTCTCTCCGACGATTGATCCGACGAAGCCGTTCTTCTACTGCCAGCATCCGCACCCGAAGGACACGTGCTCGGCGGGCTATCTGCTCGGCGGGGCGTTCTGGCAGGGGGGATGGGACGACGGCACGTCGACGAGGCTTCTCTCGGCTCACTCGAACTGCATCGCGCTATCCGGGCATTCTCACTATCCTATCGACGACGAACGGTCTATCTGGCAGGGTGCGTTCACCAGCGTAAATTGCGGTTGTGCACGTGGTTTCGCATTCACTTTCCCAGGACGCGAGAACGGATACGCGGTCACCGACATGAAGGCGAAGACTGTGTTCCAGATGCCGCCCATCGACATCAAGCGAATCCGGCAGGGAATGCTGATGGAGGTGTTCGACGATCGCATAGTGTTTCATCGCCGCGAATTCGTCAACGATCGGGTGCTCGGACCTGACTGGGTCGTGCCGCTTGGCGTCGTCGCTCCGCGTCCGTACGAGTTCGAGCCGCGCCGTCGCGCATCGCGTCCGCCGCAGTTCGCGGAAGGCGCATCCGTTGACGTGACGGAGCGTCTCGACGGAACGAATCGCGATGGCGAGCCGTGCGAGCAGGTTGTCGCGACGTTCCCGTCAGCCAAGGGTGAGGACGTGTTCGACTACGAGGTATTCGCAGAGGTTCGGATTGCGGACTTCACGCGCACGGTTGCGTCAAAACGCGTCTTTTCGCCGGATGCATTCCTCGGTGCGGCAGAGGGCGGATGCGAGGTGACGTGCGTCTTCGCGAAAAGCGAGCTGCCGAGGGATCGCGAGATCCGCTTCGCGGCACGTCCCTTCAACTGCTGGGGCAAGGGAGGCGTTGCAATCGTCTCTGAATGGAGGCGATTTGCAGGCTGATAGAACGTGGTCGCGTTCGTGTATAGGGAGGGCTAGAGCTATTCGTTTTGGTTATGTAATTAGTTGCGGCAATGTTGTGTCGAGATTTGGCGGGGTGTGTTATACTATGGTCAGTTAAACTCAGGGATGCACAGACCTAAGGAGGTATAACCATGAAGGAGCCGAAGAAGTCATTGGGGATTCGTTCCTGCGCGTTTGGCGCAATCATGCTGCTTGCGTCGGCGGCCAGCGCCGGCGTTGTCGGCTGGTGGCGGTTCGACGGTACGGGGGCGAACGTTCCCAACGCGGCGACCCCGGGAACGTTCGATGGCACCATCCAATCGATCGTCTGCAACGCGGACCAGTCCTACGACACGACGTTCGGCAGCGATTCGGCGAACATGCCGAAGGTCACCGACAACTTCAAGGGTGCCGCGCCGAGGGTCGTAGACCCGGTATCGGGCGAAGTCTTCGTAACCGGCGGTACGCTGTCGTGGGACGCCGTCAACGTCGCGGGCGGCATGACGGTGCCGTACGGCGCATCGCTTGCCGCAACGATGACGCAGTTCACGATCGAGGCCATGGTCCGTCTGCCGCCGAACGCCGAGTCCGGACGCAACACGGGTTGGGGCGGCGGAATGTTCCCCATCGCGCAGTTCGGCCGCGACCAGAAGGCGGGCTGGATTTTCGCGATCTGGGACGGGCGCCCCTGGTGCCGCTACACCTACAAGAACACCGGCGGGACCTATCCTCAGGCGCAGCTCAACGCGACAACCGCCAGTTCCTACGCCGCCAATCTGCCGAGCCTTTACGACGGCAAATGGCACCACGTCGCCATGTCGTTCAACGTGGCTGGCGCAAGTGTCGCCGCCCGACTCTATCTGGACGGCACCCAGTTCGCCGAAGTCCGCAAGTCGGACTGGGCGGAATGGGGCTTCAGCGAGGAGCGTCCTGCCTGTCCCTTGGTCATCGGGCGCGAGCCGTATCGCAAGACCCGCACTTTCCGCGGCGACATCGCCGAGGTCAGGCTTTCCAGCGGCCTTCTTTCCGCAAACCAGTTCCTCGTTCCCCTTGCCGACGACCAGGGCGTTGCGGACGACGACACGGCGCTCTTCCTCAACTTCGACAGCGCGCTCAAGGTCGGCTCCGATGCGCTTTCGGTCGTTCCGTGCCAAGCTACGGCGGGCGGCGCCACGACGAATTGCGTGTGGTATGCGCGGAACTGGAACATACTGAACGCCGCGTACAACAGGCCGTTCGTGCCACGCTGGTGGCCGTTCAGCAATGCCGGGGACAACGGTGGCAATGACAATGCGGTCGGTTGGGGCAACGTCCAGGGAGCCACGTTCTCGAACGTCGCCACGCCGACGATCGCCACCGCCGGCACTTGGGGAACCGCCATTACCGCGGCGAGCGCGAACGGCACGGCAACGAACGCCTACGTGGAATCGGCGGTACTGTCCATAGCAACCGCCAGCGGAGGATCGGCGCAGACCGACCACATCCATGCGATCAGCCTGACGCCCGACGCGAGTCTGCTGCCGACGAACAGCTACACTATCGAGTTCACCTTCAAGACCACGGCGACGGCGGTCAACTCGATTGTATACTGCCCGTTCCTCAAGGTCTGCACATCCAGCGGCAAGATGCTCTTCCGTGGATTCACGAGCAAGTTCGGCGGAAATGGAAGCGGAACGGAGCTCACTTCCGGCACCATCAACGATGGCAAGTGGCACCATGCCGCATACGTCTACGACAAGGCGACGGGGAAATGCACGCTTTACATGGACTACTCGAAAGTCGGCGATAAGACCTATACGCCTTATTCGGCCGGCGACGGACAGTTCATGGTCGGCGGACAGTTTTTCTGGGACAATGCCAGTCATGCCAACTACCAGGGCTTCAACGGGCAGCTCGACAACTTCCGCATCACCCGTCGCGCGCTGGCCGAGGGCGAGTTCCTGCGTTCCGCGGAGCTGGCGCGTCTCTTCGATGCGCGTTTCGACAATGACACGGCGGAATCGTTCTCCACTGGCGTGCCGGCCTGTCTTGCATCGTCTGGCAGCGGAGCAAGGCTGAGCGGCGGCGCTGCCGATCCGGCGCTTGTCGGGTCTCGCAGCGGCAAGGTGATCCTCGACGGCGCGGGCGGCACGGAGAAAACGAAGATGGGCAAGGCGCTCAAGCTCGACGGCGGCTACGTGCTTTATCCCCGCAACAGGCTTCTCGAGCGCCGGTCGTTTACGATCGAGTTTTTTGCGCGCTTAATCGATCTCAAGAAGAATGCGAACATCCTTCGCCTCTCGTCCGGATCGACCTTGAGCGGTTGGCCGGTGCTGGGCCTCTACAACAACGTTGACAGCGTGAACGTCTCGCGCATCTACATTGCGGTAACGGTCTCTCCGGACGGCGGACTCACCAGCACGCGCAAAGACTATGCGCTCTACAATCTGACGGACAACGGCGACACGCAGTGGCACCATTGGGCGCTTACCATGGAGCAGAACGGCGACAGGATGCGCTATGCATTCTACAAGGACTGCGAGTGCGTGAAGGCGCCGACCGACGTCACCGTTGACGGCGTGATATGCTTCCCGCCCGAAGGCACGTGCCTCTCGATTGGCGGTACGTCATCCGCCGGCGCCTATCTGAACGGCATCTTCGACAACGTCCGCGTTTCGGACGGCGTTCTGGATCCGTCGGAGTTCATGGGCTACATGCCTGCGGGAATGTCGGTGATGATAAGGTGATCAAGGGGAGAATATCATGGTATTGTCGATATGTATTGCGGTGGTGCTAGGGCTTGCGCCGTATCTTGTGTCGGAGGGGTCTTCGACGAAGCTTAGGTGTGAGGATGGAGGCATTGCCGTCGTGGATTCGTACGGCGCAAGGCTCGTGAGCTGGCGTCCGGCCGGAGGCGAGGAGGTCTTTGCGATGGCGAAGAGCCGCGACAAGTGGCCGGCAGGCGAGCAGATACATGGGGGAATCCCGATATACTGGCCGTGGTTCGTGTTCGAGGGGCCGGAAGGGTGCCGGATACATGGCGTGACCGGCTATGCCGAGTGGCGGATCAAGGAGCAGTCGGCTGATCGGATCGTCCTCGCTCTGGACGACACTGAAGATACGAGGCTCGCATGGCCGCACAGGTTCCACGCGGAGATGGAATACGTCTTGTCGTCCACGCTTGAAGCCACGTTCCGTGTCACCAACACCGATACGAACGCATACGCCTGCACGGAGGGGTTGCATCCTTATTTCCGCGTCGGCGACGTGGAGAAGTGCGTCGTCACCGGGACGGACGGCGCGCGGTACTTCTGGAAGGGCGAGGCGGAGAAGGGCGACCAGCGTGTGTGGAAGGGCGATTTCCCGTGCAGGCTCGTCGCCACGGGGAAGCCCGGATATGCGCTCGAGGAGATAATCCCGTCGGGCGTGCACGTGCACGATCTCGTGGATCCGGTGCTGGGCAGGACGCTTCGCATTTCCTACGAGGGGAACATCAAGCTGGGGATATGGAATTCCGGGCCTGACTTCTCGCGGCTGGGCGGGGCGGACGACCCCGATTACGGACGTCGGTTCGTCTGCGTGGAAGGCGCGACCCTCTACCGCGACCGCGCCTACACGCTCGCTCCCGGCGAAACGCATACGCTGAAAATGTCGGTCCAGATCGTCGGGAAAGCTCCATGATCCGCAATGCTATCGTTGCTTCGGCGTTTGCCGTCGCGGCGGCGGTTTCCACCGCTGCCGCGAAGCCCGTGTCGATAACGGTTCGTCCGTCGGGCGGCGACGACACCGCCGCCATTCAAGGGGCGTTCGACGAGTGCTTCTGCGCAGGAGGGGGCACGGTCGTTGTCGAGAGGGGCGAGTACGCGGTAAAGGGTCTTCGCCTCAGGAGCGGGACGACGCTGTTGCTCAGAAGCGGCGCGACATTGAAGGCGAGCCGCAATTGCGACGACTACGACATTCTGCGGAACGACGCGCTGGAACCGGTCCCCGCCGAGGATTTCGCTCCTGGCGTCGTGTGGGTCAGGCCCAGGGACAGAAAGACCGACGACCACCTCCTCAAGCCCGCAAGCCGATGGAACAACGCCGTGATCCGCATACTCCGTGCGCGGAACGTGCGGATCGTCGGCGAGCCCGGTTCGGCCATAGACGGCTGCGACAGCTACGATCCCGTTGGCGAGGAGCATTTCAGGGGCGTCCACGGCATTTCCGTCCACGACTCGACAAACCTCGTCTTCAGCGGCTACACTGTCAGGAACACCGGCAACTGGGCGCACAACGTGTGGCGCAGCTCCGATCTGCGGTTCGAAGGCCTGACGATCCTTGGCGGACACGACGGCGTTCACATGAGCGCATGCGACCGCGTGGAGATCGAGGGGTGCACGATGAGGACGGGCGACGACTGCGTCGCGGGATTCGACAACGAGGACGTCGTTGTGCGCGACTGCGACCTGAACACCGCCTGCAGCGCGTTCCGCTTCGGCGGCCGCCGCGTTCTGGTGGAGGGCTGCCATTGCTGGGGGCCGGGCGAGTATCCGATACGCAATTTGCTTCCCAAGGCCGACCGCATATCCGGCGCGCATGGCATTCCCGGCTCGGGCCGCCGCACGATGCTGTCGTTCTTCACATACTACTCGGACTTCACGCTCAAGGTCAGAGACCAGCCGGGCGAAATCACCGTGCGCAACTGCCGCGTCGAGAACACAGAGCGGTTCCTGCACTACAACTTCTCAGGCAACGAGACATGGCAGAAGAACCGACCGCTTGAGTCGATCCGTTTTGAGAACGTCGCGGCGGACGGACTGGCGCAGAGTCTCTGCGCCTACGGCGACGAGTCCGTGAAGCTGTCCCTTTCGCTGAAGGGGTGCCATCTGAAGTTCGCCAGGCCGCAGAGAGAGCTCGTGCGAGGCGCCCATATTTCCGCCCTGGCGCTCGACGGCGTGGCCGTGGAGGGCGTCGACGGTCCGTGCGTCAGGAGCTGGGGCGACGTGGCGCCGCCTTCGGCAAAAGGCCTGTCTGGAGCCGGGCCGGTCGTCGAGTCAGCCGGAGAGCCTTTCACCACAACGCCAATCTAATCGAAACATATGAAACACACGCATTGCACAATGTCCGAGACTGCTAAGGCAAAGCGGCTCGCCGTCGCGTTGTCGACGCTGATGGCCGTTTCGTGTGCCTTTGCCGAGCTGTTGCCGGTGGAGATATACGAAAAGGGCGGCGGCGACGTGGACCGCTCCTCAAGGTATTCGATAGCGGAGCTTGTCCGCGACGCGGGCGTCGCCTCCGCAGACTTCAAGCTGTACCGCCGCCTTGTAAAGGTCACGAACCCGTCGAACGAGACGCGCACATTCCAGGCCGTCGTCCGCGCGACGAGCGACTTCAGGCCGACGAACTGGGTGATACCCGGCGTCATCTACGGAGACAACTCGTTCGGCACCCAGATATCGCCGAGCGGGCTCGAGCGCGACGGAGAGCCGTGGGTGTTCGGGTACGACCGCGAGTCCGTGCCCTCCTGCACGCTGTCGGAGTCCAAGGACGCCCTCTTCGCCATGTTCGCCTCCGACCGCGACAGAGCTTCGCTCGAAAGCTCCTGCTCGATGAAGCGCCTTGCCGACGGACGGATGGAGCACAGGATCTTCTATCCGGTGCGCGAAAGCCCGGTCTGCTATGCGTTCAAGTTCAGCTACGTCGGCCGCTACGACGAGTGGATCACGCTGCCGCCAGGCGCGACTTTCGAGGCCGAGTCCTATTTCATGACCGGCGCTCCGCGCTGGGAGAACTGCGGCTACCGCGAGGCTTTCAAGGCGGCAATGGCCGTGCTGAAGCACGACCACCCGATTCCGGCAATGGACGCGGCGACGGCCGAGAAGGTTTCCCATCAGTGGATTCTCGACTGCTGCGAGAAGAGGGTGGCGGACGGAAAGTCGAAGGGCGCGATGGGCACTGACTTGTCCTTCCGCCTCGGCTACACAGCCCGCACGAACAAGCGGTTCTTCCCAACGTGGATGACGGAGGCCGAGAAGAAGCTCACTCTCGCCGATCTGGAGAGGGATCCCTCCCTTAACCGTCCGCACCTCCGAACGCACTGGATGGACGAGATGGGCTTTGCGGGCCAGGGCTTCATGACGCGCCGGTTCGCGTACAAGGGCGCGGTCGAACGCGGCGACGCTGAGTTCGCCCAGTGGTGCCTCGACGACCTGGACGACTGGGTGAAGCTGCAGAGGGAGTCCGGTCTCGTGTACACGCGCCGCCGCCAGAAGAAGAGCGACCACCTCAGCGTGACCGAGCTTGGATGGGGGCTCGGCGAGATATCGAAGATATGGAAGATGCTGAAGGACCGCGGCGTCGACCATCCGCTCTACCTGGACTTCGCGAAGAGGCTCGCGGACTTTTTCGTCGGGCACTACGACGAGAAGGATCCGTTCGGGCGGATATGGTCGCTCAGCACCGGCGAGAAGCTCGAGGGCGGCGGCGACGGCGGCGGATTCATGGTGAAGGGAATGCTGGAGCTCCATTCCGTCTGCGGCGACAGGCGCTATCTCGACTGCGCGCGCAAGGCGTTCGACAGGTATTTCGAGATGGACCTCTGCAAGTTCCGCTGCGTCGCGGGCGCGGACGACTGCAACTGCGTCGACAAGGAGTCGTCCTTCCCCTACATCTACTCGGCGCTCGAGCTCTACCGCCAGACCGGAGAGAAGCGCTACCTCGAGTGCGCGGAGCGCGTGGCGTCGTACTTCTGCTCGTGGATGTTCACCTACGACGCGCTGTATCCCGAGACGAGCGAGTTCGGCCGCTTCGGCTACCGCACGAGCGGCGGCACGCTGGTGTCGGCGGAGCACCCCGCCATAGACCCCTACGCGACCGTCGCGATCCCGGACCTCTTCGACCTCGCGGACCTGACGGGCGAGCGCGTCTGGCGCGACGCGGGCCGGCTCATCTGGTTCAACGCGATGCAGGACGTCGCAGGGCCGGAGGGAGGCTCGGTCAACGGGATGCTCCGCACGCCCGGGTCGCAGTGCGAGGCGCATTCGCAGACGCGCTGGTCGAAGTACCGCAGCGACCCCGTCGCCGCGCGCGGCAACTTCAACAACCAGTGCACAGCCTTCATCGTGACCTTCAGGCTCTACGCCCTCGATCGCGTCGGCGATCCGATGAAATAGCAGGGGGAAAGACATGAACCGAAATGTGCTTGACGTTCTCGAGTACGACGGCGACGGCTATTCGCGCGTCGTGAGCGGCGCGAAGTGGACTGTCGCCGCGCTCAACTACGCGGAGAGATTCGACGAGCGCAGCATCGTCGCGCTGGAACGCCACAACCTCACCGACGAGACGTTTGTGCTGCTTTCGGGCGAGGCGACGCTGGTCGTCGGCGAAAACGCGGAGCGGGTCAGGATGGAACCGCTCAAGTTCTACAACGTCCGCGCCGGCGCGTGGCACAACATTTTCGTCTCGCGCGACGCGCGCGTCCTTGTCGCGGAGAACGCGGACACGTCTAGGGAGAACACGGAATACCTCGACATCGCCACGCGGCGCGTCTTCGCCAGGCGTCCCGCCTTCGAGAAGGTCCTGGACGGAACGTATCTGCTGAAGGTGCCGTTCGGCCCTGTCTGGACGGGCATCGCGCTTGTCCGCGGCGAAAGGAACTTCCTTGTGGACTCTTCGCATATCGAGCCGGAGCGGTTCCTGATTCCCGCGCTTGCAGACCTCGGGATGAAACCGTCGGACATTGACTGGCTGCTCTGCACGCACGTGCACGGCGACCACATCGGCGGACATCACGCGCTTCACGAAAGGTACGGAGTGAAGGTGGCGACGCTCGGCTCGTCTGCTGACGCCCTGCGCGACCCGGTGAAGGTCGCCGTCCGCGTCAGAACGCGCTTCCCAGAGAACTCGCCGCCTCCGCAGTCGCATCTGAAGGGCGTCGAGCCGGACCTCGTCATCGGGGAGGGGGAGCTGCTGGAGGGGCGCTTTCGCGCAATCGCCGCGCCCGGACACGACGACGACTGCCTGGTGTGGCTCGACACGCTCACCGGCACCGCGTTCTCCGGCGACTCGCTGCAGGCGAACGGCACAGTCTGCCAGGGCATCGCCTTCTACCGCGATCTCGCCGCCTATCGCCGGACTCTTGCCAGGCTCGCGGACGAGAAGATCGACAACCTCGTCTGCGGACACGACTACGACGGAATAGGCTCCGTCCTGCGCGGGCGCGATGCCGTTGCCGCGGCAATCCGATACAGCGAAGATCGCGTCAGGCTCTACGGCGAGCGCGTCGAAGCGTACGTCAAGGACGGCGTGCCTGTCGAGAAGGAGCCCGTCTCCATCGCCCGAAAGCTCATCTGCGAAGTCGGTTGCGGCATGCCGGAGAGACTGTTCCTTGCCTTGCACACGGTGTCCGAGCACTTGAAGGAGATGGCCTGATGAAGACTTCAATGCTTCGCGAGGCGGGCAATCCGTATTGGGTCGACATGCAGTCGGCGGAGGAGTTCCTCGGTCTCGCGGACAAGACGGTCCTTCATTCCGGTCCGCCGATCGAGTATGCCCGCATGTGCTCCGGTCACCGCCGCAGCATGGTGAACGCGTGTTTGTTCGAGGGATGGGCGAAGACAGTCGCTGAGGCCGAGGCGCTCCTTTCGCGCGGCGAGGTGAAGTGCGAGGCGGCGTACGACTACGCGACTGACGGCTCGGGCTACGGCATCATCACGAGGTCCGTGCCGCTGATCGTCGTCGAGGACCGCGACTACGGCTCGCGGGCCGGGCTTTTCCCGGCGGAGGGAAGGTTCGGCGGCGGATTCTGCGGATGGGGCGTCTACTCTGCGGACATCGCGGCAAACCTGAGGTGGATGCGAGACTCTCTCTTCGCCGAGCTTGTCGAGGTTCTGAAGGACGCGGGAGGATTCCCGATGCGCGACCTCTTCGCCGAGGCGCGGCGGATGGGCGACGAGCTGCACTCCTGCCAGAAGGCGATCGACGCCCTCTTCACCCGAGCCATTGTGCCGTATGCCCTCAAGTGCCGCAACGCTGCCGATCTGCTCGAATACTTCTGCGCGACGAACCGCTTCACCCACAACTTCGGCCAGGCCGCGAGCCGCGCTCTGGTGCTGGGGCTGGAGGCCAGGGACGAGCGCGGCTTTCTCACGGCGGCGGGCGGCAACGGCGTGGAATACGGGATAAAGGTCGCGGGCTCGGACAAGTGGTATGCCGCGCCCGCTCCGATGATCGAGGGGCCGTATCTCGTCGAAGGCGCGAAGCGCGAGAACCAGCTGCCATGGATGGGCGACAGCTCGATCACCGAGTGCCGGGGATGGGGCGGCCGCATCAGGCCCGTCAACTGCGCCGTGTCCGGCGGAGTAGTCATCAATGGAGGAATGATGGATGTCAACGGCGGCTGGATGGGCGCGGGCTCCACCCGTATGCCGCAGGCGTGCTTCGACATGGCAATGGAGGACGGACATGCTCTTGAACTGGACTGACTATCTGGTCATCGCCGCCTTCTTCGCAATTCTCGTCGCCATACCCGTCGTCGCGTCGCTGAAGACGCGCAATGGCGGCGGGGCGGAGTATTTCAGGGGCGCCAACTCGATGCCGTGGTGGCTGATCGGCGTTTCGATGGTCGCGGCGACGACTTCGACGAACTCCGCCAATCTGTTCACGGAGATAATCCGGCGCGACGGACTGAGCGGTAACTGGGTCTGGTGGGCATTCCTCACTACTGGGATGCTGACGGTGTTCGTCTATTCAAGACTGTGGATGCGCTCCGGCGCGACGACCGACATCGCATTCTACGAACTGCGATACTCCGGCAGGCCTGCGGCGTTTCTCCGTGGCTTCCGCGCGCTCTACCTCGGCGTCATCTACAACCTCGTCGTCATGGCGGCCGTTCTGCTCGGCGCCATCAAGATCGGCTGCGTCATGTTCGGCGTCTCGGCGTGGACCATTCTCGCGGTCACTGCGGTCGCCTCGCTTGTCTACTCGTGCCTGAGCGGAATCCGCGGTACGATCTACACCGACATCTACCTCTTCGCCGTTGTCATGGCAGGCGCCTTCGCCGTCATGTACTACGCCGTCGGGCATCCGTCCGTCGGCGGATGGTCGGCGATGATGGCGAATCCGGCCGTAATGTCGCGGACGTCGTTCCTGCCGGACTTCTCCAGGACGGACGCGCTGATCGCCGTATTCGTCATACCCGTCGCCGTGCAGTGGTGGAATGTCTGGTACTCCGGCTCCGAGCCGGGTGGCGGCGGCTACATAGTCCAGAGGATGCTGACGGCGAAGACGCCGAACCACGCGCTTGGCGGGACGCTCCTCTTCAACCTGCTCAACTACGCTCTCAGGCCGTGGCCGTGGTACATAGCGGCGTTCGCGTCTGTATTGATCTACCCGGACCTCGACTCCATCCGCGCCGCGTTCCCGGGCGTCAATCCTGCGCTTGTCGGTGACGACATGGCGTATCCCGCGCTCGTGAAGGTGGTTCCGAACGGCTGGATCGGCGTGGTCGCGGCCTCGCTCATGGGCGCGCTTTTCTCCACTATCGCCGCGCATCTCTCCATGGGCGCGAACTACGTCACGAACGACATCTGGAAGCGCTTCGTGCGCAAGGACGCCTCCGACCGCGAAATGATTCTCGTCGCACGCGCGGCATCGGTCGTTCTTATGGTTCTTGGCTGCGTGCTCGCGCCGCTCCTCGAAAGCGCGAAGGAGGGGTTCGACATGATGGTGCAGATCGGCGCGGGCACCGGGCTCGTTTTTCTGCTGAGGTGGTTCTGGATGCGCATCAATGCCTGGACGGAAATTGCCGCAATGGCGGTCTCGTTCCTTTGCGCCGTGTTCTTCCAGCTTGTCTGGCCCCGTGTGTTTGCGACGCCTCTGCTCTTCTGGCAGAAGCTGCTGTGGACGATCGCGGTGACGTCGCTCGCATGGATTGCCGCGACGTTTGCGACTCAACCCGAAAGCGACGAGACGATATCCCGCTTCCGCTCGCTCGTTCGTGCGGACGGTCGCGACGTAGGCAAGGGCCTCGTCTTCACGTTCCTGGCTTCTGTCGCCATTTTCGGCTTCATGGCGCTGGTTTCGGCGCTTGTTTGCGCAACTCCTTCGTGATCTAGGGGTGTCTGGCTGCGGCTCATGGCCATGGTGCCAAAGAGCGGCGTCCTGGCTGTGCCATGGCTCAAACTGTGACGTTGTGACGCGACACAATGGCACAGTTTGTGCTCAGATTAGCCGCCTGGAGGCGCTGGCACGCCCTTTGCAAGACAATTGTCGCCGTCTGTGGTTGACGGGCAGAAAGTTGAGATGTAGATATGGCAAAAGTTCTTGGAATCGATCTTGGTACGACAAACAGCTGCATGGCTGTTATGGAAGGCGGGGAGGCTACGGTCATCCCCAACAAGGAGGGTGCGCGCACGACGCCTTCGATTGTCGCTTTCACGAAGAACGGCGAGATACTCGTCGGTCAGGCGGCGAAGCGCCAGGCTGTCACGAACCCCAAGTCGACTATTTACTCCATAAAGAGGTTCATCGGGCGCAGGTTCACCGAGATGACCGACGAGATCAAGATGGTCCCGTACGAGGTCGTCGCGGCTCCGAACGGCGACGCGGCGGTCAAGGTGAACGACAAGATATACACCGCGCAGGAGATTTCGGCGATGGTCCTTCGCAAGCTCAAGGAAGACGCGGAGGCGTTCCTTGGCGAGAAGATCACCGAGGCCGTCATCACGGTTCCGGCGTACTTCAACGACCAGCAGCGCCAGGCGACGAAGGACGCGGGCCGCATCGCCGGCCTTGACGTCAAGCGCATCGTCAACGAGCCTACTGCGGCGTCGCTCGCGTACGGCCTCGACAAGAAGAAGAACGAGAAGATCGCGGTCTACGACTTCGGCGGCGGCACGTTCGACATCTCGATTCTCGACATCGGCGACGGCGTCTTCGAGGTCAAGGCCACGAACGGCGACACGCATCTCGGCGGCGACGATCTCGACCAGGCGATCATGAAGTGGATGATCGAGGACTTCAAGGCCCAGCAGGGCATCGACCTCGGCAGCGACATGATGGCCCTGCAGAGGCTCAAGGAAGAGGCCGAGAAGGCGAAGTGCGCTCTTTCGTCCGCCGGGCAGTACGACATCAACCTGCCGTTCATCACGGCCGACGCGACGGGCCCGAAGCACCTGACGACGACGCTCACGCGCCAGAAGCTCGAGACTCTCACGATGGACCTTGTGAACCGCACGAGCGATCCGTGCCGCAAGTGCATGGGCGACGCCGACCTCTCGTCCGTGGACGAGGTCGTCCTCGTCGGCGGCCAGACGAGAATGCCCCTCATCCAGGAGAAGGCGAAGAGCCTCTTCGGCAAGGAGCCTCACAAGGGCGTCAACCCCGACGAAGTGGTCGCTATGGGCGCGGCCATCCAGGGCGGCATCCTCAAGGGCGAGGTGAAGGACGTGCTGCTTCTCGACGTCACGCCTCTCACGCTCGGCATCGAGACTCTCGGCGGCGTCATGACCCCGCTCATCGAGCGCAACACGACGATCCCCACGAAGAAGTCCCAGGTCTTCTCGACGGCCGCCGACAACCAGCCCGCCGTCACGATCGCGATCTTCCAGGGCGACCGCAAGATGGCGCGCGACAACAAGGCGCTCGGCAACTTCAACCTCGACGGCATTCCTCCGGCGCCTCGCGGCGTCCCGCAGATCGAGGTCACTTTCGACATCGACGCGAACGGCATCCTCAACGTGTCCGCGAAGGATCTCGGCACCCAGAAGGAGCAGAAGATCACGATCACCGCGGCGGGTGGCCTCTCCAAGGACGAGATCGAGCG
>JAEEZC010000331.1 GCA_016288465.1 Verrucomicrobiota bacterium
ACTCGATCGCGCCCTCCCGGACCATCGTGAGGTAGTTGGCGCCGCCGGAACGCGCCGTCGGAGTCAGCACGACGCCGTCCGCAGTCGTCTGCACGTCCTTGGCCCCGTCCACGGACGCGATCTTCACGCCGGGCCACGAGACCGTCACCGTCGGCGCCGGCAGGTTCTCGCCGTCCGCCTCAATCGTGAAGTAGTAAAGCCTGCTGTCGCATCCGGTCGCGCCATCGTCGCCATCTACGAGCCGCCATGGAGACGGAAGGCTCACTCCGGGTGCGGGGCCCGCCGTACGTTTCTTGCGATAGACGCGCGCGCCGTAGCGCGTCATGCGCGGCGTTTCGGTCTGATAGCGTCCCCACCGTACGTAGTTCGCTAGCGCAGCCTTCGCTTCGGGCTTCGCGAGGTCTGATGACGTGAGGTCTATGCGTCCGCGTGGGAAGCGAAGGACGCGGTATCGGTCACAGACATCTGCTAGCAACCGGCCTCGGTCCGCCCCTTTCGCGCAGACCAGCACCGCTTCCTGGTACTCGTCGGCGAAGGCGCGCAGAGCCTCCGTCGGCTCCGCGAGATCCGTCACGAAAACGAGCGCAAACTCCGCTCCGGGATCGCGAGAATACTTTTCCGGCAGGACGACCGCATTTTCGCCCGCGAAGGCTCCAAAGGCCAGCAACGCTGCCAGAATGATTGTCTTACGTCCGATCATGTCGCCCTCCTCTCGCCATGCGTTTACCCAAATCCGTCATATCAATATTTCCTTTGTGAACTTTGTGTTCTTTGTGGCTTAATCGACTGTCATTTATAGGTTTAGGGTGTATTTCGGGCGGAATCATGGGAAAATAAGCGCGTTGATGTCAACTATAACCACAAAACACCCTTATAAGCGGCGGAATCTCATTTCGTCGCTTTCTCAAACATCTCTGCGACCGACAGGCCGCGGCGCAGGACGTCGTCGAGGAACAGCCGGGCAAACGCCTCCGCGCCTGCCTGGACCGGGTGCGTGACATCCTTGGATGGCTCGCCGTCCTTGCCCATGACCATGCCTGTCGATATGACGAAGAACTTCATGGACTCCTCGCGCCCGACTCGCTCCATCAGCTCGCGCGTGAGGCCGTTCATGTCGACGTAGTCGCAGTCCAGTTCGACCGAAAGCTCCTTCATCGCATCGCGGTAGCTGCCGAGGCACACGTCGTCTGAGGCGTGGGTTGTGTCAACAAGCCGCTTGCCTTCTTTGTCGAACGTTCCCCGGCATATCGGAGAAAGGAGAATCGGCGTCGCGCCCACGTCGCGCACATGCTTCACCATGTCGCGGACGTTTTCGCGGAACAGGCCCTTCGGGTCGCACCAGCGCTCGTTCAGGTAGAAGTCGCTTGACCGCTTCTGGTCGTTGTGCCCGAACTGGATTGCCACGTAGTCGCCGGGCTTTACATCGCGGATCATCGTGCGCCACTGTCCGGACTTCATGAAGCTCTTCGTCGAGGCGCCGCTCTTGGCATAGTTCCTGACCGTGCAACCCGCCGCCATGAATTCCTGAAGTGTCGTACCCCAGCTTCTGTACGGGTCGCGCAAAGTACCGGCAAGGCTCTGCCCGTTGTCGTCAAGCGTGGAGTCGCCGGCGAAGAAAAGCCTCGGCTTGATGTCTGTCGGCCTTTCGCCACCTGGCAGAAGCGAAAGGCCCGCGATGTCCACGTCAAGGCAGTTGCGGATGTCTGACAGCGCGCTGACGACGCGACCGACCTTGACGTTGCGCACCCGGATTCCGCTCGGCGGCATCAGCCTGTCGCCGTGTATCTCCACTCCGACGTCTGCCAGCTCTGCTTCGCAGTCCGAGATATTGATGTTCCGTATCTTCGTGCGCCGCAGCTCGAAGTCCGGGAAGCGCCCCCACTGCGCGGTGTATCTGGTGAATATGTTGAAGACGCGGTTCATCCGCCTTCCGCGGCAGTGGTCCATGAAGACATTCTCGACGAAACCGCCGCGCCTCGGACCCGTCTTGATGCGCAGCATCGAATACGTGTCTCCGACGGTGCATCGCGTCATCCACACGTTCCTTACGCCGCCCGACAGTTCCGAGCCGATGCCAAGCAGCGAATGGCAGTTCACGAGGTCGCAGTCTTTTACTACGACATTCTCCGTGCAGCGTCCTATCCTCCATGCGTCGGCGTTGCGTCCGGCCTTTAGCACGATCCCGTCGTCCCCCTGGTCGAAACGGCAGTTCTCGACAAGCACGTTCTTCGTCATGTCGATGTCAACGCCGTCGTTGTTGTGCCCTTTCGCACGCGTGTCGAGATTGCGCACGACGCAGTTCTCGCTGTGGTAGAGGTGGATCATCCAAAACGGCGACTCCCGTATCTTGAAGCCGTCCAGAAGGATGTTGCCGCAGCGGTTGAACTGGATGAGGTGCGGGCGCATGTGTGCGCGGTCGAGCGCGAGAAGCCGCCGCGATTCGAGTGGCGCGTTCGTGGAGCACCAGTAATAGAGATGCTCCGTCGCCTTCATGTGCTCCGGCGGACGCGCGAACCACGTGCGCCAGAAATCCATGCGCGGCGCAATGGTTCCCTTACCCGTTATGGCGACGTTGGTGACGCCAAATGCGTAGATGAGCGGAGAGTAGTTGTAGCACTCGATCCCCTCCCACGTCGTGAACACCTCGGGATAGTCGGCTGGGTCGTCCGTGAATTCAAGCGTTGCGCCTTCGTCAAGATGCAGATTGCAGTTGCTGCGGAAACGCACCGCGCCGGTAAGCCACGTCCCTTTCGGCACCACCACGCGACCGCCACCGGACTTTTCGCACTCCGCTATCGCCGCCGCGAACGCGTCAGTGCACTTCGTGCCGTCCGGCTTCGCTCCGAAGTCGGCGATGGAGAAGTCGCGCGCGGCGAACTCCGGCACAGTCACCTCGAACTTCCCGAACGGCGCATCAGCTATCGTCAACAGCGACGCGAGAACAGCCATGGAAGCGAGTATCATAATTCCGTACCTCCTCTCAATTCAGGTCAAAGGACATCTCCCAGGTCTCGCCTGCGGCCAAACAATCCCGGCGAAGCGGCCCGGGGCCGCAGTTCGCCGACCCCAGCCCGCGAACGCGCGCATAGATGCCGAACTCCGTCTTCGACGGATCCGGAAGGCATTCGGGATGGGGCGTAAGGAGCAGTTCCGTCGGAGAATACGGCGAAACTGCGAAGGCGAACGTACGCCCGCTCTGCGCGACGACGGAGATCCCGGCCTCGGGCAGCATGACGAACCTCGCCTCCTCCCGTACGCCATTGTCCTGTGACGTCGTGAACCTGAAGCCGAAGCCCGTCGAGTCGCCGCGATAACGCGCAGGCAGCGCGCCGGTCTTGCGGTCGGGATAGTTGTCGTGCGGACCGCGCGCAAAATAGTCCACCGCCGTGCGCGGCGCGTCCAGAACAAACCGCCATCCCATGCGCTGGTACTCGACAGGCCGACCGGTAGGACGGAACACCGAGCGGACGTGCGCCCTGCCGCTCGGCTCGATTGTCCACGTGCTCTCCACCTCGACGCCTGGAGCATCGGCCTCGACAGGCCCCAGGTCCGAAAGTTCTATCTCGTTGACGTGTCCGAGCCGCGGAACATCCTCCTTGCGCACGCCGCGGTAGGAGACTACGGAAAGCACCTCCCGCCGCCCGTCCGGAAGCGGCCGGTCCTCGAAGCGCATTTTTGTCGGACGCATCGTCCGCAAACCATCCCTCAGCCGCTCGCGCCCGTAGCTCATGTACTCCTCGCGGTATTTCGTCTCGCCGCCGACAGGGACGCGGAAGCAGTCGAGCGTCAGCGGCGCCTTCAGGAGTTCGCGTCTGTCCCGGCGGAGCGAGACAAGCTCTCCGGTATCTTGCGAGAACGCATAGGACAGGCGACCCGGAAGCGGCGGCGGCGGCTCTGCGACGCCGCCGAGCGGCAGCTGGTCTGCGGCGACGATCCACCCGGACGGGATAAAGCCTTCGTCCGCCTTCTGCACGAACTCGACGCGCAGCGCCCACTCGCCGCCTGCCGCATCCATTCGCACGCGGCGCACCTCCTCCGGCAGCGGAAGAAGACGAGTCTCGCAAGGAAGAAGCGTTATGTCAAAAGTGCCTCGCGCCTGCGCAACGCCGTCCTTGAGTAGCGTCCAGCGGCAAGAGCAGTCGGCGCTGTCCCTGAAATACCGCTTGCTGCGCAGCTCGACACTGTCGCCCGAAAGGCGGGCGGCAAACGGCTGGAACACGTGCCGCGCCTCCTCGTAGACCGGCTCCGGACGCCTGTCGCCCGTCACCAGCCCGTCCAGGATCCCCTGACCCTGCTCAGGCTTTTCGCCGAAGCATCCGCCCCAGGCCGCCACGCGGCGGCCCTTCCATTCCAGCCAAAGCGACTGATCGGCGAAGTCCCATAGCCCGCCGCCCATGATGCGTGTAGAGCTCTCGATGGCAGCCTGGAAATCCACTAGGTTCCCGCACGCGTTGTTGAAGTTGTGGGCGTATTCGTTGACATGGTACGGATAGCGGACCGGCAGATTCGTCTGCACGCCGTCCGTCAGCGTCGGATCGCCTGCCGCGCAACGCTGCATCCACTCTACAGACGGGTACTGACGCGAGCCCATGTCCGTCAGCCACGGGTTGCGCTCGTACTGCACCGGACGCGTCGGGTCCTTCTCCTTTAGATAGCGGTAGCACGCCTTGAAGTTGTCGCCCGGCCCCGCCTCGTTGCCCATCGACCAGATGACGATGCAGGGGAAGTTCTTGTTCCACTCGTACATCGAAGCCTGGCGCTCGACGTGCGCAGACTCCCAGCTTTTGGCCCTTGAAAGGGAATGCTCTTCGTACTGCGAGCCGTGCGACTCGAGGTTCGCCTCGTCCATCACGTAGATGCCGTACTTGTCGCAGAGGTAGTAGAAGAGTCCGCACTGCGGGAAATGGCTGTTGCGGATGTGGTTGAAGTTGCCGCGCTTGATGAGCCGAAGATCATCCTCAAGCCGACTGCGGGGCACGAAATGGCCGTACATGGGATCCGTCTCGCCCCTGTTCACGCCGTTCAGCTTGATCGGCTGCCCGTTGAAGAGGAATGTCCGGTCCCTCTGGTCTGCGGCATCGCGTATCTCCACCTCGCGAAAGCCCAGCTGGAAGCCTGCCGCCTCGAGGCAGCGCCCGTTCCACTCGACCGAGACGACGAGCGTGTAGAGGTTCGGCTCCTCGGCGCTCCAGAGGAGCGGACGCGGAAATACCGTGCGCCCGACGGCGACGGGGATCTTCCGTCCGTCCGCGTCGTACGCGCGCGCCCTGACCTCGGCCTCGCCCGTCGTCTCCACGCAGAGGTCAAGCGCCCAGTCGCCGTCATAGACGCCCTTGCGGACGGGGACGGTTGTGTACCGGACGTCGCGAATGCGGACCTTCGGCCTGCGGGTCAGGCCGACGGAGCGCATGATGCCCGAGAGCCGGAACATGTCCTGGCATTCCAGGTAGGACCCGTCCGAATTGCGGTAGACCTCGACGGCGACAGTGTTCGTGCCCGCGTGCATCAGCCGCGTCACGTCGAAAGCCGCAGGCGAGCGAGAGTTCTTTGAGAAGCCGACGTATTCGCCGTTCACCCAGAGGTAGAAGAACGACTCCACGCCGTCGAACTGCAGTATGAGGTCGTCGCCGATCCAGTCCGTCGGCACGACGACGTCGCGGCGGTACGAGCCGACCGGATTGTCGTCCGGGCTGAACGTCCATCCCTCGCCAGTCGGCAGCCCCGTCACCCTCGGCCATTCATTCGACGTCACGGGCAGGCAACTCGTGAAGATGTAGGGATGGTTCACGTATATCGGGGTGCCGAAGCGCTCGCCGGAGGCCCGGATGCCCATCGCCTGCCAGGAGCACGGCACCTTGACGACAGGCCACGACGACACGTCGAAAGCCGGGTCGTGGAAGCCGGCGGGACGCTCCGACGGACGGCGCGACCAGCAGAAGCGCCAGTCGGTCTCGGAGTCGAGCGACATGTGGCGCGGCGAACATTCGGGCACGATCGCCCTCGCGCTTTCGACATCGGGAAAGCTCCCGAACCATGCACGCGGCGGCAGGCGTCCCTCGGAAAGACGCGTGTGATCCTCCCATGCAGGCGCGTTCGTCGCAACCGCAAGTGCGGCGTTCTCGACGACGTCCGCGCTTCCAGCCGTCTCCGCCGAGACCGCGCGCACTGACAGCCTGGAAATCGGTAGCGCCGGATCGCCCTGCACATTCAAGACGCGCCCGACCCGTCTCGCACGCACATCCTCGACCGTCAGGCCGTCGATGCGCGTCAAAATGCGCTCCAAGCCCTCTTCAAGATGCGCCCATTTCACATTCCGCGTCGAGACATTGACCATCGCGTTTCCGACATCCGCCGCGCGAACGCGGCGAAAGACGACATTCTCGACGAAGCCGCCGCGCGTCGGGCGAGTCTTGACGTTAAGTAGCGTCTGCAACGGCCCCGTCACCGTGCAGTCCTCCATCGTCACATTGCGCACGCCGCCCGAAAGTTCCGAACCCATCGTGAAGAGCCCGTGCCCGCCCCGCGCCTCGCATCGGCGGACAAGGACGTCCTCGGTCGGGACGCCGCGTCGGCGTCCGTCTCTGTCGCGCCCGGACTTGCAACAGATCACGTCGTCGCCCTGGTCGAACACGCAGTCCTCGACCAAAACGCGGCGCGTCGATTCGAAGTTCGCGCCGTCCGTGTTGCTGCCGCGCGCATACACATCAAGATGCCGCAGCACCACGTCCTCGCAGTGGAGCATGTGGATGCACCAGAACGGAGACTGGCGCAGCCTGAATCCCTCAAGCCGCACACCACGGCAGCGATTGAACCCGATGAACTGCGGACGCATACGTGCGTCCGGAATCCGCGTCAGATCGCGCTCTGCTACCGGCACGTCCGCCGCACCCCATGCGATCAGCTGACGCTGCGCGGCCCTCTGCCCCTCGCCCCACTCGCGCGAACACCAGGACGCCCAGCGGTCTGTTCGCGCCGTCAGGAGTCCGCTTCCCGTAATCGCCACGTTCGTCGCGCCGAATGCATAGACGAGCGGGGAGTAGTTCAGGCACTCGATCCCCTCCCATGCCGTCCGCACCGCCGGCAGATACGCCTGCGGATCATCCGTGAACTCAAGCGTCGCCCCCTGTTCGAGATGGAGGCAGCAGTTGCTGCGGAAACGCACCGCGCCGGTGAGCCATGTCCCCTTCGGCACGACAACGCGCCCTCCGCCCGCCTCCTCGGCGGCGGCGAACGCGGCGACGAACGCGTCAGTGCACTTAGACCCGTCCGGCTTCGCGCCGAAGTCGGCGATGGAGAAGTCGCGCGCGGCGAACTCCGGCACAGTCACCTCTAACTTCCCGAACGGCGCATCCGCGATTGTCAACAGAGACGCGACAAGGCCTATGGCAGCGACTGTCATAACTCGGACTCCAATCCATCAACGATGGGGAAAATCCCAGAAAGGCAAATTTCACAACCGCCGGCAATCGGAACAATGGTGATTTTCCTCATTGCAATTTCTCCTCACTTCACAAACACGTTGTTGTAGGCGCGGTGTGGACGCTTCGCATCATCAAGAACATTGATCGCGGCGCAGCCATCGAACCAGTTGCCCGCAATCACGCCCGAAAGGAACGGGTTCTTGTTGAAGCGCACGGGGTTCGCCAGCCCGAAAAAGGCATTGCCGAGTATGCAGTTGCCTACGCCCGGCTTCCAGCCGCCGACGCCCTCGTAGCCGCCGACCCCCTCCTCGCAGGCGATGAACACGTTGTCCGCGACGATGACGCCGTCGCCGCCTTGCAAATCGACGGCCCGCCCGCGAATGTTCTCAAACCGGTTGCCCGTCACACACATCTGGTGCGAACTCGAGACGAAGACGCCGCCGTCTCCTCCGACGACGCGGTTGTTCGCGAAAGTCGCCCGCCGCGACAGCATCAGCACGATCGGCGAACAGTTCTCGAAGAGGCAGTTCTCTACCCTGCTCTCGTCCTTGACGCCGGCGTGCATCATCCCGCGCGACCAGTTCGCCGACCTTTGCGTGCGGATGTTCCGGAACGTGCAGCCGTTGAGGTGCATCGTGCCGCCGTCGATGCTGACGCGGAAGGCGTTCGTGAGCGCCGAGTCGGCCTCGAACGTCGCACCCCAGGCAGTAAGCGCGCCCTTCTGGAGATTGATGCGCCCTTCGCCCTTGAACAGCACCTTCGTCCCCGGCAGGACGCGCAGCTTGCGGCTTACGAGGTCGATCTGGCGATCAACAACGACCTCGCCTTCCCACGTCACAGTCGTCGCACCCTTGACGGGATAATCGACAAGCGGCTGCGGATCGGCCGGCAGCGCCCACTTGCACAACTTCATCGCCGCCGCGCGCGCGGCATCCGGCTGCGCCGAAATATCCAAAGATCGCCGCGCCTTCGCGAACTCGCGCGCGAGCGTTTCGCGCGGCAATTTCCAGTCGTTCCGCCTCGGCGCCCCCCAGACCTCGGCCACGGCGTAGTCGTCTTCGAACTGGCGTTCGGCGGCAGCCAGCGTCGCGGCGGCCGCAGGATCGCCGGCGCGGAACTGGTCGTCGAACGTGCGCAGGCCCACCTGGGCATGCGCCGCCGCCAGCCAGTAGCGGCAGTCTCTCGCGCGCATTCTCAGGCAATCTCGCTGCACGACCTTCGGCATCCGCGCCGCCCACTCGTTCGCTGTGCTCTTCGGACCAAGACCGAGCTTCGCAAGCGCACGGTCGATGGCCGCCGCCGCAACTTCGGCCTTCTTCGCCTGGTCGCGCATGAACGCCGTATCATCGACAATTTCGGCGGAGGACGTGCGCGATATATCGTTCCCTGCGCCTCCCGTCGGGTCGTATTGCGTGTACTTCCGCGCACGATTCCACTGGCGGACCATCTCGCCGGGGTTCTCAATGTAGCGCGGCATGACGCCGCTCCAGCAGAAGTCCTCCATGTCACCGGCAATCTTCTCGCCCCAGAATTTGCGGCAGACCATCGCGAGCACTGGACGGCATTCGGACGGGCCGTCGTGATCCGCAGTCGGATCGTAGTAAACCATGCCGTCGTATGCCACGGAGCCCGGCAGCGTCTGCCTCTTCAGATAAGCGGCCTGGAAGATATACGTCTCCCACGACATGGACGGGCAGTCCATATACGAACAGAAGATGTTGCCCGGCTGCTTGTCCATCGTCAGGGCCGCACGGCGACCATGCGTAGAAAAGACGCCGCACACGACCGGATATAAGTCGTGAATCTGCAGCGGACGTCGCTTGACGAGCTTGCGCACCTCGCCGGAACTCGCGACTGCATCCGAATAGTTCCAGCTGCCGAAGAAGAAGCTGTCATCCTTAACCCCCTCGTCAACATGCCGCCAGAAGTCGTAGAAGTTCTGCTGCCAGTTGGCGTCATGCTCACTTACAAGATGCTGGAGTTTATAGGGATAGATGCACGAGCCCACTATCGCCTTCGGACAGCGCCGCTTGAGGACGCGGTTCCAGATGTTGAGCTGGTTTACAGTCGCCTTCCAGCGCTCGTCGTCCTTCCAGCGCGCGCGGCACTTAGCGCAGCGCTTGCTCCAGAGTTCCGGATCCTTCAGCCCGCCCGTATCGACGGGGTGGATCATCACAATTGCGTCTTCCGCGCTCTCGCCAATCAGGTGATCGGCGCAGCGATTGGCCGCCGCTTCCGTCTGCCGGTCGTCGCCCCAGCAGTAGAGATGGTCGGTCCACCCCTTGCTGTGCTTCACACACGGCCAATCGCTGTACGAAACGCTCTTCGGTAGGTTGTTGCGATGCCAGATAGCCGTAGGGGCGACGATCAAGACCCGTACTCCCTTGGTGCGCGCATACTGGTATATCCCCCTAACTCGCGGCCAGTTGCTCGACACGCAGAAGTCCTTCGTCGTCTCAAAACGGTACATGACATTGTAGCCATATTTGACCATCTCGTCGATGCCGGCCTTCGGGTCGCTCATATTGAGGACCCGGTCGCCCGGCATCAACCCGCGCCATGTAATCTCACCGACCTCCGCAGCCGAAGCGGGCCCCGCGAACAAGAACATGCCCGCGGCAAGCGCAAGATTTGCTTTTCTCATCTGATAATAATACTAAAGCCTGGGATGGCTTCCCAGCACTGGTAGCAGCCGATGTCGACTTTGCCGTCGCGGAGACGCGGAAAGCCCTCGCCGCGAATGTCGGTTGTCGTGGCCATCCAGTCCTCGACGAGGCCCGCTTTCGCGACCGCCGGAGAACGTCGCGACAGGGCGAATGGATTCTCAGGGTCCTCCTCGCCCATGAAACCGGGCTTGAACGCCGTGCCGTAGATGTTGAGATTGTCGGATGTGGCATAGTCGGGGATATAGCTGGTATCGGCGACAGAGAGGATGCTGTTCTTGATTGAGGCGACAAATGGATATGACGCGTCAATATCTATAGTCGCGC
Source organism: Verrucomicrobiota bacterium (assembly GCA_016288465.1). Taxonomy (GTDB): domain Bacteria; phylum Verrucomicrobiota; class Kiritimatiellia; order RFP12; family UBA1067; genus UBA1067. The sequence continues at coordinate 10,412 of JAEEZC010000331.1, forward strand.
CATTAATCTTGTTGCCGTAAAAGAAGCAGTTCTTGATATTCATCATATTTGCGGTATTGCACTCATCCGCAAACTTGTAATTGTTTGACACAATCGTGCAGTTGACCATCGAAGAGGCATCGGTATTCAGACTGAAGAACAATATGGTATTACTCGTCCCGTCTGGACCTGATCCATATATCAGACAGTTTGTCATTGCAACAGATTGCGAAAACACATATCCCCTGTCTGTATTGAGGAATCTGCATCTATTGAATCCCGCTTGTGCGAATATTGTTTTGCGTTTTAACCCGCCGGCATTCAGGAATGTGCAATCCTCGGCATAGCACCCGGTGGATTGTTTCCCAAGCTCATAAACTCCATCGGCGGAATTTGCTTCGTTTGTGCAGGAGTACAGCCTGCAATCCGCAGCTGCACCGCAACGGTAGGCATAGTTGCTTGCAATGTAGCACCCCGTCAACGTGCAGTCGAACGCGCCACCTCCATATGCGTAAGCGACGGATGCCGCATTGCTGACAATGGAGCAGCCCGAGGCCATATCCACGTGCGCCAGCGCACCGCCCCTGCCGGTCGTCGTGAAGTTGTTTGTGAACACGCAGGATGCCACGGTCTTGACATCACATACCGCGCCGCCGAATCCGGATGACGTGGAATTTCCGGCGAATACGCAATTGACGACGGAGAGTCCGTCATGCCCGCCCCTGATTGCTCCACCATACTGATTGTTCACGAAATTCGCAGCAAACGTGCAGTCCGATATCGTCGCGGTCGGATATCTGTCGGTCGCAGGCAGAGAAACCGCGCCGCCGCCGTAGGAACTGTTTATGCCAATTCCTGAAAGCGAGTTACCGCTGAAAGTAGAGCGTGTGATTTCATGCGCACCACGCACTGCACCGCCTAAAGACTGATCTGACGTCGCGCTGTTGTTCCTGAATGTGCAGCCCTGGATAGAGTAGGCATTGAATATTGCCCCGCCGCTGCCTACCGTCTCGTTGCCGGAGAACGTGCAATCAATAAACTGTCCGCAATATCCTTTTGAGGCGGATATTCCGCACGCGCCACCACCTTCAGTCGAGCTGCACGACTTGAAAACGCAGTTTTGTATGACTGTCGCGTCGTCAGCAGATTTCCCGCTGCATATTGCGCCTCCGCGCCCGCTGACATTGCCGCTCCTGAATGTCAGGTTGCTGACGGCGTTTCCAGCTTGCGTGAGATAGAGAATTCGGTTTGCGTTGCCGATAAGCACCACATCATCGGGGTCGTCCGTGCTGCCGCGCAATGTGATGCGCACCCCGGCGTAGAGATGCCCGTACCCGTCTCCGTCAGTGGATTCAAATTCGTAAGGCGAACCGGATGCCATAACGACGATCTCATCGCCTGCCGAAGCGCCACTTACGGCGGTAATAAGTTCCGCCACGGTCGAGACGCTTTTCGTCGCCGCGCTTGCGGACAGGGAAAAACCTGTCGCAACAAGCGCCGTAAATATTTTGTTGCAGGTTGTCATGGTGTTCTTCCTTTCTTGGTGTGTAAGAATTATAATCTTGTTTGAAGAATCCAGATTCTACTCCAGCATAAGCTTACGGAACTTGGCGATGTCGTCCGCCGTGAAGCCGCAGGAGAGAACGAAGTTTTCGATCTTGGCGTTCAGCGTTGCGCCTTCAAAGGCCGAGAAGCCTACCATAAGCTGCTCCCAGAACTTTTCGGGCGCATTCTTCGGATTCTTCCGTCCCGTCCACGTATATTGCCAGTCGCGGTGCAGGAGATCGGCGTCCACGCCAAGGAGTCCGTTCAGGACGCATGCGAGCGACCCGGTGCGGTCCGCTCCGGCGATGCAGTGGAACACGATTGGATAGTTTGTCTCGTCAAGGAACACCTTGAAGTCCACAATGAACGCCTCGCGCCCTTTCTTCTTGAAGATTCCGCCGTACTCGGCGGACGGGATGTTCACCCAGCGCACCTTATCGCCAAGCGGTGAACCGGTCATCCCGAACGTCTCCCCATCCCCGCGAAGATCGAGATCCGTCTTGACGCCAAGCGTCTCGACGACATATTTCGCCGCTTCCGGCTTGATGCGGGTCGCGCCCGGTCCCTTCCACTCGCTCTTCGGCCGGGCATTCTTCGTGCCGGGGACGCGATAGTCTGCATTCTCGTTCAGCCCGGACGAGCGGTAGATGCGTCCCTTACGCACGCGCCGTCCGCCAAGGCCAGGCAGCCCGCCGAGATCGCGGACGTTGCCCATTCCTTTCCATTCGACCTTTCGCATGGCGATCGGATCGTCCGACGGAACTGCGGCGCACGCCTCAAGTTTTCCCCTTTCCGGAGGAATATAGACCCCCGCCTCCGCCCCCATCTTGGGCGGTGCGGGTCTCTCGCCCTCCGTGCCGGGATAGGGCAGCTCGAAATTGAACCACAGGTCATCGCGCCAGACATAGAAGGAATGTACGAGCTCGCCGCCGTTGCGCGGGTCGATCGTGTAGCAGCGCACGACCTTCTCGGACGGGATGAAGCGGAAGATGCGGATGTATCCGCGGCCCGTATCCTGCATGAGCGAATATACCATGTTCCCGTGGACGCCCCTCTCGTCCACGCGGGAGATGCCAATCATTCCCTGGTCGCCGGAGACGACGAGGAATACGTTCTTCAGGCGCGACGTGAACTTGTTCCAGATGTCCAGCCCCGAATTGCCGTCCTTGCTGTGGCACTTGTGCCACTTCATTCTGCCGTAGATCGAAAGGTCCGGCTCGAATTTCTCAAGCTCCTCCTTCGAGAGCTCGCTCGTCTCTTTCCGCAGAGTCCGTCCGTTCTTCGACTCGATCGCGCCAAGGTCCTGGTGCGTCGCCACAATCACGTGCCGGTCGGGATACTTCGCAAGCTCCTTCTCGGCCCAGGCGAGCACGGAGTCCGGCGCGTTGCATTCAAGATGCACGACCGCGAACTTCTCCCGCCCCTGCGCGAAGAGGCAGATGGTGTTCGCGTTGTTGCCGGAGACGAACAGTCCGGCGGAGTTCGTGAAGCCGGGGAACGTGGCCGCGTACCAAGCGTTGCCCGCGTAGCGGGAGGCGGGGAAGTACTTCTGGAAGAGCGTGGTGTCGCCGCTGGACGCCTTCATGTCGTGGTTGCCGGGGACGACCGCGTAGGGAAGCCTGCCGTCAAGCCGCGACATCGCGTTTGAGGCGAAGCGCCACTGGAAGTCGTTGTCCACGTCGACGATGTCGCCCGTATGCGAGACGAACAGGATGTTCTCCTTCTCGGCGTTCGCGACGAGCCAATCGACGATTGCGTCCAACTGTGCGTTTTTCGTGGGGCCTACGCCAGGAGCTCTTCCGCGCTTCGTGTGGCGTCCCTCTCCGTCGTAGCTCTGCGTGTCGGGAATCACCGCATACGTAAACGCCCCCTCCGGCAGCGGCGGCATCGTCTCGGCCAGCAGCCTAAATGCTGCAAGCGCAACGATTGCAACTAGTGCTTTTGCTCTGTAGCGTGTTTTCCCTGTTGTCATGGTGCTGTTCCTTTCTTTTCAGGCTCTTCCGCAGACAGTTCGTCGAAGCCCAACACCCTCATCCCGAGACGCCGAGCAGGCCCAAGCAGAGCCTCGACTTCGGCGAACGAACCGCCGACTGTCGTGAAGACGCCGTTTGTGCGAGCGACCTCCGGGAGATGCGCCACGGCTGCGTCAATCGACTTAGAATCCAGCCGGTAGCCGTACAGCGTCCGCATCCACGCGCCGCCTTGCGGCAGATCGCCCATTCCAATGGTTGCCGATCCAAGGTCGGATGTCTCCGAGCGGTTGCGGCGGAAATGCCAGAAGGCGATGCGCCCGTCCGTCACGTCGTTGCAATCGCCCTCAGGATAGGCCCAGTGCCTCGGCTCCAGCCCCGCCGTCCGCGCCGATGCAAGCTGCGGCTCGATTTCGCATGCGATATATTCCTCTGGCGTACCGCCCTGGCGCATGACGAAATCGACCGCATTGAGTCCGGCTAGACCGTTCAGACCGACCGTGTGCCCCTCCGCCGTGAACGCGGAAACAGAATCCCGGTCAAGAGTCCCGCGAACGAAAAACGTAGCGTGCGCATCGTGCCGCCTGAATACCGGCAACAGCGGACGGTAAGCGTCAAGCGCGCCATCGAAGGTTAGGCACAGGACTCCGTTTGTGGCCACGGGACGGTACTTGCCGAAGCGGACACCTTCAACCGTGACGCCGCTCGTCTTCTGTATCTCGACCGACGCCTCCGGTGCGCTCGTCTCGACGACGATGTTGCGGAACGTGAAGTCTTCCGCGGGATTATCCTCGGTCCCAAGGACGCGAATACCGATCGCGCCATATTTCGCGCGGACGTTTTCCATTGTGAAACGGCGGAAGCGCGTGTGATGTACGCCGTGGCGCTCGATGGCGTAGGGATTGGGGCTGTACGCATGCGAGAGCCCGCACAGCCAGACATAGACGTTGTCAACCATGATGTCGGAGACGCGAATGTCCTCGACCGTTCCGCCGCGCGCCGGATTCGACTTCATGTAGCAGAGTCCTGCCGCGTTCACGACATGGCAGTCGTGTACCCAGACGTTGCGGATGCCGCCCGAAAGCTCCGACCCGCAAGCTACGAGCGAATGACCGTTGAGGACGCGGCAGTTGCGCATCTCGAAGTTCTCCGTCGCGCACCCTACGCGCCGTCCGTCGCGGTCGCGCCCCGCCTTGATCGCGACAACGTCGTCGCCCTGGTCGAAGCAGACGTTCTCGACGAGCATGTTGCGCGTCCCCTCCGGATCGATGCCGTCTGTGTTGTGGCCGTGCGCACGCCCCGTCAAGTCGCGGCAGACGACGTTTTCGCAACAGACAAAATTAAAGCACCAGAACGGGCTGTCCACCCAACTAATACCCTCGACAAGGATGTTCGCCGAGCGGTTGAACTGGACGAGATGCGGCCGTAGCGTGCCCGGCCCCAGCGTCGCGTCACGTGCCGAGAGCGGCGTGTCGTCCTCGCCCCAGGCGCGGAGCGTGTTGACCTTTCGGTCGAGAGAGCCGTCGGCCTTGTCGGAATAGTAGCCGGCGTACCATCGTTTTGTACGCGCCTTCAGCTTGCCGCGCCCCGTGATGGCGACGTTCGTCGCCCCGTAGGCATAGACGAGCGGCGAGTAGTTGAGGCACTCAGTGCCCTCCCAGTTCACGCGCACCGGCGGCAGGTAGTCGGACTTCTCGTCGGAGAAGAGGATCGTTGCGCCTTCGGCAAGATGAAGCTCGACGTTGCTCTTGAGATGGATCGGGCCTGTGAGATAGGCGCCCGCCGCGACCGTCACGCGGCCGCCGCCCGCCCGAACACATGCGTCTATGGCCGCCCGGAAGGCCTCCGTGTTCGCAGTCTTGCCGTCCCCAATCGCCCCATAGGCGGCGGTTGGGAAATCGTGAGCGGGAATCTCCGGCGCGCGAATCGATCCGAAGAACGTCTCATAGACCGCGCCGCCTCGCGCAACGAGCGAACGGCCTTCTGACAATCTGCCTACCTCGTTCAACAGAACGCGCTCTGCGAAGGAATCAAGACGAAGTGCGCCGAAATCGAGCGACGTGTCCTCTGAGAAGAGGAACGGCGAGAGCATGTAGATCGGAAGCCACGTCACGTTTGCGCGCCGCGCTGCGACGCAGAAGCGGTCCTTTCCATTGTCGAGATAGGCGATTGGCTCGATGCCTTCCGCAAGCTGAACTTCCTGTGCGCATACGGCTTTGCCATTTCCGTTGCAGTTTGCGTTGTGGCGGAGCGGATAGCGCTTCCCGGCGTAGTCGAGGCGCATCTTCCGCCAGTCGCGACATGCGCCCTCGCTCGCCCATCCCGGCGAAGCGGGGACCTCTTCGCAGGCCCGGTCCACAAGAAAGTCCGCCAGTCCTGTGACATTCAGCGGATCGCCCTTCCCGACGACAAGCGGACGGCCCGACGCCTTGCGGTCATGCTCCGCCGTTGGATTCTGCCCCGATATGTAGATGAGCCGCCCGCCAGCCTTGCGAAACGCGACGATCGCCGCGGCCTGTTCGGCCGTGGGCGCATCGTTGCCGAGCACAGCGATTACGACAGGCGTATCGGAGGCCGAAAGGTCGCCATCCTTCAAACCGCGCAGCGAGATGCCCTTCACAGCCCAGCCATTGTCGCGCAGGGTTCGTCCGCACGCACCCGCGACAATGCGTCCGACATAGGACTGCGCTCCAGCATCCCACGAGCCGAGCGACTCGCAGATAACGCCGACCATGCCTTTGGTTTTGGAAGGGTTGCGGCTCATGTCGAACAAATCGCCGAACACGGCCTGCTTCGCCGGATCGCACTTATCCTCGAGTTCCGCCGCGCTCCTGTCGAACCGATCCTTGAAGTCCTCCGCCGGAAGCGGCGCCTCGGCGGAACGGTTCACCCAGCACGTCCAAGTGATATCCACGAGCGCCTTTACCTGCATCGCCAGAAGATCCGCGAGCGCGTCCGACGGATTGTCGCATTTCGCGAAGCCGATCTCAGCTTCTTTCTCGGCTGCGTACGAGCGCTGTGGCACGACCTGCAGGCAGTGCCAGAGAACCTGCTCGCGGAAGCCCTCCGCCGGCGGAAGGCGCGGACGGTATCCGCGCAGCTTTTCACGCGCGAGCTTGACCACAAGGCCGTCGCTTCTGAAGCCGAAGTCGTTCTTAGCGCCGTGCTCGACCTTCTTCGCACCGCAGTCGACACCCTCAATGCGGCAGAACCTTACAAAGTCCAGAAGCGGCGGATGATTCAGAGCCGACTCGTCGCCGACCTGATGCGTCAGCACCGAGAGGTAGAAAGCAGCCTTGTGGCTCTCTCCCCTGGCGAACGCACGAGAGAGAAGCGTCATAAACGTCGCCTTGCCGTCCTCTGTGTGCATCCAGTTCGTGAAGAACCCACGCGAGGCGATGACATCGCGGTCGCGCCTGCCGACGACCTCCTCTATGTCGTCCAGCGTGCGGAAGCGCTGCGGCTCCCATTCCGTCATGTCCGGGAAGTGGCAATATTCTAGCAACGTGCCGAAGTCGTCAAAGGTGTAGAACGATTTGATCTCCTCGGGAAGAGTCTCGCCGACAAGCTGCGCAAGCTCGTCGTGCTCCACGTCCCAAGCGAAAGTGGCGCAGCAGCAGGCAAGGAAGAACGCCGCCGCCAGCCAGTAGCGGAAGCCGCACCTGCGCCATGAAATCCCAATCATCCTACACCGTCTCCCCGCGCTTGAACGCGATGGCTATGGAGCAAGGAACGACCTTGCCTGTGTCAAGATATGTCGAGGCAGCCTCGCCGATGCGGATGCCCGACTCAGCTGGATCGTACTCGACCCGCGTGAGGCTCTGCGCATGAACTGGTCCTAAACCCTTGTTCGACATCGTGGCGAAGCGAAGGTCCTGCGGCATGCGGACGCCCTTTCGGTCTATCGCCGACAGGATGCCCGCAGCGAGATAGTCGTCGTTGCATACGACTACGTCCTCCTTGACGCCACCATCCGCAAGCATCTTCTCGAACATCTGCAGCCCTGCTCGCTGGATGCACTCCTGCACGTTCCTGCCGCCTATCGGGCGAATGGGCATGCTGCGAACCTTCAACCCAGCGCGTTCAAGCTCGCCTGCAAACGAATTCCTGGCGGCAGGGTGCTGATAGACGGAAAGAACCGTCTTGACGCCAGCCGACCGCAGCGTCCGCGCCAGCTCCGACAGTGCGCCAGTCAAGTCGTCGCCGACGGAAAAGATTGACTCTTTGGACGGACTGTGCGACCTCACCTCGACGAACGGAATCCCCAACCTGGAGACATGTGCGGCAACCTGCGGCGGCGTCTCGAAGAGGACAATGAGCTTGACGGAGGCGTCCAGCATCATGTTCACCGTCGTCACGTCCGCATCTTCCAGTCGTGCCGAGACCTCGACGGATGCATAAAGCCACCCGTTGCGGCGAAGTACCGAACCCATGCTGTTTTCGAGGACGCTCGTGAAGTACATGCCGGGCGGGCCCGCCTTGATGCCCAGCACCGACCCGCGCCAGGAACGCCCGCCTGACGCGCAGACCGTAAGCCCGACGCGCGGACGCGCCGCCAGAAGCCCCTCGCGGCAGAGCCGCTTCACGGCGTTGCGGATCGTGATCTCGCTCACTCCAAACATCACAGCAAGCTTGCGAACGCCCGGAAGCACCGTCCCGTCCGCATACGCGCCGCTTCTGATCGTGCGCGCGAACCCGCTCACGAGCTGGTCTTCCATGCTCGTGCCTATCTGCCGCATCACCGCAAACGGAGGCTTGAAACCTTTTTCTCGTTTCATCGCCACCTATTATACACAATAATCGCAGATTGTGTCAAGCGGCAAATTCACCATCGAGATTCCCGAAGGTCACTTTCACGCTGCTTTCGGTGTCCGGCGAACGCGGCTCGCCATGGGGTCTGACCCCATGGCACGCGCTATTTAGCGCTGGCTGGCGCTTTTGTGCGCGGCGGTGCAGAGCGCGAGGTTGTGGATCGCGTCGTCGAGCGAAAGGCGCTTGCCCGAGGCAACGCTCGTGGCGTGCTTTTCGACTATGGCCTGATAGATGTTTCGGATCCGCGACGGCTTTACAGCCTTCAACGTCCTGCCGTCGTCAATCTCAAGGCGTATGCGGATCGGCTCGTCGTCGTAGCCCGAAAGCTGGAACATCGTGCCGTACCCGCGCATGACCGCCCTTTCGCCGTAGACTTCGTATACAAGGTTCGTGAGCGTGCCGGCAAGACCTCCGCGCTTTTCGGAAAACGCAGCCCTGACGCTGCCCTGCGTTCCGTCCTCGAAGAAGAACTTTATGTACGCGCCGTCCTCCGACTTTATGTCCATGATCTTCGGATAGTAGACTGCCGCGACCTTGGCAATCTTCTTTCCCAGCACGAATTCCGCGACGTAGAAGCAGTGGCTCGCGACATCGCCGATCGGACCTCCCATCTCCTCAACCTTGCAGCAGCGCCACGTCACCGCCTCCTTCGGATCGTACCCGAACGCAAACTCCATGTGAAAGCAGCAGTCGTCGACCGCACCGAGGCGTCCGGACCGCACAGCCCTGGCGGCGGCGATGTTCCATGCGTTGTTCACCATCATGCGGTTGACGGTAATGGACAGGCCCTTTCGCTTCGCAAGCGCCTCCATCTTCTTTGCATCGGCGACGCACGTGGCCGCAGGCTTTTCGACAATGACGTGCTTGCCCGCTTTCAGGGCCTTCATTGCAATCTGCGCGTGGGGTCAAAAGGGTCGGAGCTTATTGATACAGCTCTATTGATACAGTAACTCATGCTAGCTTTTACTCCTGCCTCTACGCGACGCATCAGCGCAACCGCGCGGTCCTTCTCCTCGTCGTCAAGGAAGAACGCCCGGTGCGCAAGCCGGCTGACAAGGTGATAGCACCTGTTCTGCTCGATCACCCTGTTCTTTCTCATGTGGACATTATACCAAAACTCGGCTACTGTATAAATTTTACTGTATCAATAAGCTCTGACCCTTCATTCCCCTTGAGAGCTTCTCCCACACCTTCAAGAATGGGAAGAATGGCCGGCAATCCTGTTTTGCTTTGCACTATTGAAATAGTACCATAGCGCCAATCCATGTCACCCAGCCTTAGGGTTGCTATATCACAGCACCTGAGACCGAATGCAGCGCCGATAAGAATGA
>JAEEZC010000332.1 GCA_016288465.1 Verrucomicrobiota bacterium
CCGGCGATCACGGGATTCGGCTTCACGCCCGAGAAGCTGCCGCGAATCAAGTTCACCGGCTACGTCGAAGGTATGACGTACCGCGTGCTGTGCTCTTCGTCGATCGACTTCGCGAACGCGAAGGAGATTGCGGGCGGAGTCATCGACGTGAAGGACGACGGCGAGGCCGTGACGGCGATCTGGGAAGGCGCCGAGCCGGACGATCCGGCGGCTGGCGCGAAGTTCTATCGCGTCGAGGCGATAGCCGGAGCCGGCGAAGCCGAATTTTGAGTCCCACCCCTCAGATCCTGCGCCGAGTGCTTGCAAATCCCGGCGCAGGATCTTTTTCTTTTGGCTGCACTTGACATTACGCGCCAATAATACCATAATATACGCCCATGAGCTATTATCTTGTGATACTCGTCGGCGCGGTTCTGGTCAACAACTTCGTCCTGAGCCGCTTTCTCGGGTGCTGTCCTTTCCTCGGCGTCTCGAAGAAGACCGAGACCGCGCTTGGGATGTCCGGCGCGGTCGTGTTCGTGATGACGATGGCGGCTGCGGTCACGTGGTGCCTCGACCACTGGCTTCTGCGTCCGAACGACCTCGGGTACATCCACACTCTTGCGTTCATTCTCGTGATCGCGGCGCTTGTGCAGTTCATCGACATAGCGATGAAGCGCTTTGCGCCTCCGCTCCACGCGGCGCTGGGCATATTTCTTCCGCTCATAACGACCAACTGCGCCGTTCTCGGCGCGGCGGAGATAAACTGCAAGCAGGGGACCGGCTTCTTCGAGTCGGTGTTCTTCTCCTTCGCGGCGGCGCTCGGGTTCGGGTTCGCGCTGGTCGTGTTCTCGGGAATGCGCGAGAAGCTCGCCCACGCCAATCCGCCGCGGTGCTTTCGCGGAATCGCCGTGGCGCTTGTGACCGGCGGGCTTCTTTCGCTCGCGTTCATGGGGTTTTCGGGGCTTGTGAAGCTGCCGTACTGAGAGGGGGAAGGCTAAAATGGCAACAGCAATTCTGATCATCGCTGGAATAGGCATGGTCGCGGCCGTGGCGCTGGCCGTCGCCGACAGGTATCTCAGCGTCAAGGAGGATCCGCGAATCGGCATGGTGACGGCCGAGCTGCCGGGCGCGAACTGCGGCGGATGCGGCTTTGCGGGATGCGACGGCTACGCGAGGGCGCTTGTCGCGGGGACGGCGCCGAACGGGGCGTGCGCGGCAGGCGGCGACGCGGTCGCGAAGGCGGTTGCGAAGATACTGGGCGTGGAGGCCGCGGCGACCGAGAGGCGCGTGGCGCTCGTAAGGTGCTGCGGCACGAGATCCGAGGCGATACGAGTCGGCGACTACAACGGCATCTGCGACTGCAACGTCGCGGCGATGACGGCTGGCGGCGACAAGGGCTGCACATACGGGTGCCTGGGCTACGGCGCGTGCGCGAACGTCTGCCCGAAGGGCGCGATATCGGTCCACGACGGTCTTGCGAAGGTCGACAAGCGCCTTTGCATCGGGTGCGGCAAGTGCGTCAGGGCGTGCCCGAAGCACATAATCGAGCTTGTGCCGGCAAGCGCCACGATCCACGTCCTGTGCGCGAACCCGGACAAGGGCCCGAGCGTCCGCAAGGTCTGCGGCGTCGGGTGCATGGGCTGCCATCTCTGCGAGAAGAACTCGGGAGGCAAGGAGGCGGGCCACTTCACGTTCCAGGGCTTCCTGGCCAAGGTGAACTACGACAATCCGCCGACTGACGGCGCCATCGTCGCGAAATGCCCTGCCAAGTGCATGGTCGAGGATTCACACTTCGAGAGCGGACACTAAGGTCAAGGAGATTGAAATGTTGATTGGCAAGACGAAACTGATTGCTCTGGCGGTAGCCGCTGTTGCGCTGTCCGGAACCTGCGAGACGGATAGGATTGAGGTAAGCAACGGCATCCCTAGTTTCTCCCCCACTCCGCCTTTCAAAGTTGATGCCAGCGTCAAGACCGCCGAGTCGCCCGAGATCGTGGTCAAGGGAGAGGGATCCGTCAGCTACGATCCGGAGCTGATGGTCATCGAGCTCGAAGTCTCCGCGACGGACCCGGACATGGCGACATCGCGCCGGCTCTTTGGCGAGAAGAGCGCCGCGGCAATTGCCGCGCTTCAGAAGGCCGGTGTCTCGACGAACGAGATTACGACGAGCGGGCTCTCCGTTTACGACAAGAACGAATGGGACGAAGAGGCAAAGAAGCGCGTGTTCAAGGGATATAAGACCGTGGTGGAATTCAAGGTCGTCCTTCCTGTCGAGATCGAACGTTGCGAACGCATCTACGCCGCCGTTGCCGCGTCTCGTGCGGGAGAGGATTTCGAAGTTTCGTTCGAGCTCCGTCCTGAGACGCTTGAGAAGGCCCGGCGCGAAGCCCGGCGCAAGGCGGTCGCCAACGCCAAGGCGCTTGCCGAGGAGCTGAGCGACTATCTGAATTGCGATCTTGGCGCGGTCAAACGACTGACCTATGGCGACATCGACCACGACGGCGACTATTCGTGGTCCAGCTGCGAGTACAAGTGCAGCGGCGGCTTTGGAGAAGACAAGGCGCTTGTCGCCGTCAGTCTGAGGAAAATCGAGGTCGAAGCGGCCGTCAAGGTCGTGTATGCGCTGAACAAGTAGTCATCTAATTTCACCACAATCAACCGGGCAACATCACATGCGCACAGTAAAGAGTCCGTTTAAGTTCAAGGGCGGGGTCCACCCCGACTACAACAAGGAGCTCGCGCGCGACAAGGCGATCGAGAGGATGCCGGTCCCCGCGGAGCTGGTCGTTTCGATGTCGCAGCATCTCGGCGCGCCGGCGAAGTGCCTTGTCAAGGCGGGCGACTTCGTGAAGCGCGGGCAGCTCATCGGCGAGAAGAACGGTTTCATCTCGGTTTGCGTCCGCGCCCCGGCCGACGGGAAGGTCGTCGCCGTGGAGAAGCGCCTCGGGCCCGCCGGCGGCAAGGCCGACGCCGTGATCTTCGACACGACGGCGAAGCCCGAAGGGGAACCCGCCGAGCCGAACAATCAAACAATCAAACAATCAAACAATCAAACAATTTCTCCCATTCTGCCGCCGCTCGACTGGAAGGCCGCTTCCCGCGAAGAGCTCCTGAAGCGCGTCGAGGAGGCCGGCATCTGCGGCATGGGCGGCGCGGGGTTCCCGACGAACGTGAAGCTCAACCCTCCGCCCGGCAAGCGCTGCGAGTACCTGATTCTGAACGGCGCGGAGTGCGAGCCGTATCTTACGGCCGACTTCAGGCTCATGCTCGAGCGCGCGGACCGCATCCGCGTCGGCGTCGAGATCATGCGCAAGATTCTGGGCGGACCGGCCGTCAGGATTGCGATCGAGGAGAACAAGCCCGAGGCGATTGCCGCTATGGAGAAGGCGTTTGCCGACATTGAGGGCAACGTCGAGATCGTGGTCTTGCCCGTCCTCTATCCGCAGGGCAGCGAAAAGCACCAGATATTCGCCACGGTCGGGCGCGTCGTCCCGGAGCCGCCCGCGCTCCCGATCGACGTCGGCTTCGTCGTCGAGAACTTGGGAACGGGCGCGGCGATTGGGGATGCGGTTGAGAAGGGCGATCCGCTTCTCGAGCGCGTGACTACGGTATCGGGCGACGCGGTCGCGGAGCCCAAGAACGTCCTTGCGCCCAGCGGGACGAAGTATTCGGACCTGATTGCGTTCTGCGGCGGGGAGAAGGTTCCGCCCGCGAAGTTGATCTCCGGCGGCACGATGATGGGCTTCGCCGTCTCGACGCCCGAGATAGCGACGACGAAGACGACCTCGGGGCTCCTGCTCCTTTCGTCGAAGCGCGTCTTTCAGTACTCGTCGCAGGCGTGCATCAACTGCGGACGCTGCGTCAGGGCGTGCCCCATGAACCTCAACGCGGCGGAGATCGCGAAGGCTGTCGAGTCGGACGACGTCAAGGCGGCGGAGGACCTGCACGTCATGACCTGCATCGAGTGCGGCGCGTGCAGCTTCAGCTGTCCTGCGTACCGTCCGATTACCCAGTTCTGCCGCCGCGCGAAGAACTCTATCCGCGCACGCATGGCCGCAGAGAAGGCCAAGGCCGCCGCCGCGGCAGCAAAATGACCGGCGAACGAAAAGCGGCTAACGTCCTGCTCGTCCTACAAGTCCTACACGTCTTACAAATCAGCCACCATATGAAACCGAAAGACACAGCTGAACACTTCATCCTCTCCAGTTCGCCTCACGCGCACGCGAAGACCAGTGTGTCGCGCATCATGCTCGACGTCATCATCGCGCTTCTCCCGACGACCGCGGCGGGCATCTGGTTCTTCGGCATGCCGGCCGTGTGGACGATCGCGACGTGCGTGTCGACGTGCGTCGTCACGGAGGCGCTTTGCCGCCTCGCGATGAAGCGCGAGAACACCATCGGCGACCTCTCGGCGGTGCTCACCGGACTCCTCCTTGCGCTTAACCTGCCCGCTGGAATCCCGCTTTGGATGGCGGTCGTCGGCTCGGCGTTTGCAATCGGCGTCGCGAAGCAGGCCTTCGGCGGACTCGGCATGAACCCCTTCAACCCCGCCCTCGCCGCGCGCGCGTTCATGCTCATTTCCTTCACCGGACCGATGACGACGTGGCTCAAGCCGCTCTGGTGGAAGACTCCCGAGGCGGTGACGACGGCAACGCCGCTTGCGACGATGAAGACATGGTTCGTCGAGAAGACCGTCGAGGCTACCGCCTCCGCGACTCCGCATTCCGCTTCCGCCTTCCCCGGCCTCTGGGACATGGCGATTGGCAGCATCCCCGGCTGCATCGGCGAAGTCTCCGCCATTGCGCTTGCGATTGGCGCGATCTATCTCCTCTGGCGCAAGGTGATCACCTGGCACATCCCCGTCGCTTTCATCGCGACCGTCTTCGTCTACTCGCTCATTGCGGGCGGCGCGCCGGCGTACATGCAGGTCCTTGCTGGCGGCGTGATGATCGGTGCCTGCTTCATGGCGACGGACTACGTCACTTCTCCGACGACGGCAAAGGGGAAACTCATCTTCGGCTTCGGCTGCGGACTTCTCTGCATGCTCATCCGTCAGTTCGGCTCCTACCCCGAGGGGTGCTCATTCGCGATCCTCATCATGAACGCGGTAGCTCCGCTTATCAACCGCTGGACGCAGCCGAAGCCCTTCGGCGCGAAGTGACGTTTTCTCCGCAGGTCCCGCTATGGCTCTCGTAGAGTTCCAGAATGTAGTAAAGAAGTTCAACGGCCATCCCGTGCTGGACGGGCTTTCGTTCGCCGTCGAGAAGGGCGAGGTGCTCTGCGTCGTCGGGCCTTCCGGAACCGGCAAGTCCGTGACGCTGAAGCATCTGGTCCGGCTGCTGACGCCGACGTCCGGCAGGGTCCTGGTGGACGGCGTTGACGTTGCCGAGTGCGACGACCGCATGCTCCAACGCATCCGCGGAAGGATCGGATACCTCTTCCAGGGCGGGGCGCTGCTCGCGTGGATGACTGTCTCGGAAAACGTCGCGCTTCCCCTGGAGGAATGCACGTCGCTGGGCGACGCGGAGATTGCGGACCGCGTCGCGAAGGCGCTGGAGTCCGTCGAGCTCACCGCCGCCGCGGACAAGTACCCCGCCGAGATATCCGGCGGCATGCAGAAGCGCGCGGGGCTTGCGAGGGCCATCGTTCGCGAGTCGGACATAGTCCTCTACGACGAGCCGACGTCGGGGCTCGACCCCGTCACGTCCGTCACTATCAACGGACTAATCAGGA
>JAEEZC010000041.1 GCA_016288465.1 Verrucomicrobiota bacterium
ACGCCCATTTCAGCCTTGCCATTTCCATTACCTCCAGTCTCCCACGAGGGACACGATTTCGCGCTTCTGCAGCTTGCGGTATTGCTCAGGCATGTCGTCGCACTTCACGACGTTGCCGAGGAACGGCGTCATGTCGACTTTTCCCGCGCGCACGTACTCGACCACGCGCTGACGCTCCTCCACGCCCCTGTCGGCGGGCGTCAGGATCGTCACGCCCTCGCCCGAGAAGAACGAGAACGGATTGTTCGAAACCTCCTTGATGTAGTTCGCCTGCATTACGAGACGCGGCCAGTCGTGCCCGTAGAAGCGGATCGGCTCCACCTTGTATTCCTTCGAATAGTTCTGCGGCTTGCGGCGAATCATCTTGTAGGCGAGCTCCACGCCGGGAATCGACCCCGACGCCTCCACGACGATGTCGAAGCCACCGTTTCCGAGACGCGCCACGCGCTCTTCCGCGCCCTTCTCCGAGAGGTTCACCGCCGCCGAAACGCCCGCCTTCAGCGATTCGTCCAGCCGGTTCTGGTCAATGTCCGCGACAACGACCTTCGCGCCGCGCAGCTTGAGGAACATCGCGCTGAACTGTCCGATCATGCCCTGTCCGATTACAAGAGCTGTCTCGCCCTCCTTCGGGTCCGCTGCCTCGACGCCGCGAAGCGAGATCGCCGCGACCTCCGCCGCCGAATACGGGAGATACGCGTCTTCCGCGAGGCCCTGCGGAAGCAGCACGGGCGAGTCCTCCGACTCGGTGTCGTAGACGTGCATCCCCGCCTCGCCGCCCCACATCACGTTCATGTCCGCGAAGCGCGCGGAATTGCGGCAAGAAACCATGTCGCCGACGCGGAAGCCCTTCACCTCCGCGCCAACCTCGACGACTTTCGATATCGCCGCATACCCCGGCACGAGTGGATAGTTCCCCTCCGCGCCGTAGTGTCCGCCGAGGACGCGCAGCTCAGTTCCGGGCGAGACGAACGTGAAGAGCGTCTTCCCGACGATCTGCTTCGGTCCGCATTCGGGGAGCGTCACTTCGCCGAGCCGCACTTGGTCGACTCCATCGTACACGATTGCCTTTGTCTTCATTCCCTGTTCCTCCTCGCCAAAAGATCGGCGGTTATCTGGTCCATCTTCGAAGTCGTTATCGGATAAAGCGCCATCACAACGGCGGTCGCGGCAGCGATGACGCCCGGTATCCAGCTCATGAGCATCTTGATCCCTGGAATCGCCCCGGGAATGGACGCCGCCACTTTTCCGTCATAGCCGTATCGCGCGAGGACGACGCCGATGAGAAGCCCCGCTATGCCACCGCCGAACTTCATGGCGAAGGACGTCGCCGAATAGATGAGGCCCGTCGCGCGGCGTCCGTTGCGCCACTCGGAGTAGTCCGCGACGTCGCCCAGCATCACGAAGCAGAGCGTCGGGAATATCGCCGCGAAGAGCTCCGACACGACGCCCAGCGCGAAGATCGCCGTCACGTCCGCCGCGCCGCAGAACCACAGGAGCGAATTCACGGCGCCCGACGCGACAAGCGCACCGACGAAGAGATTGCGCTTGCCGAAGCGACGCGCGAGCGGCGACGTGATCGCCGCGCCAGCGACGGATGCGAGCATGAGCGCCGTCATGTACGTCGCGCAGAGGAGCTCGCGGTTCATGTAGTGCGTGAAGTAGACGATGGTTATGCCCTGCTTGACGGAGTTGTAGACGTTGTAGAGGAGCGAGACGACCAGAAGCACGATCCACGGGACGTTTACCATGAGCTGCTTCAGGTCGGCCAGCACGTCATTCCGCTGGTCCTTCGGTGGCTCAACACGCTCGCGCGTTCCAAAGAAAGTGATCGGCATTAGGACGACGAGAACAGCCGAAAGGATGTAGATCGGGATCGTGTAGGAGTCGAAGTATTCCTTCAGGACGAGCAGCAGCCCCTGGACGAGCATCCCGCCCGCGAATGCACCGACCATCTTGTAGCTCCCGATGGACGTGCGCTCCTTGTCGTCGGCGCTCATCACCGAAAGGAGAGCGCCATAGGGAATCCCCTGTGCGGTATAGACGAGCGTAAAGACGATATAGGTTACGTATGCGTATACGAGTCGCCCTGTCAAGGAAAGCGACTCAGGACAGGTGAAGAGCATCGAGAGCATCACACCAAGCGGCAGCGCGCTCCAGAGCATCCACGGACGGTACTTGCCCCAACGCGTATTCGTGCGATCGGCGATTACTCCCATCGCAACATCCGATATGCCGTCGCCGAGCCGAGCCACGAGCATCAGAGTTCCCACGGCGGCGGGATTGAGACCGAACACGTCAGTATAGACGATGAAGAGAAACGCCGCGACTCCGCGCCACGCGATGTTCGCGCTTGCGTCGCCCATTGCGTAGCATATCTTCTCCCGGACGGAGACTCTATCGCTCTCGAAGTTCACGAGAGCATTATAGCATTATTTGATTATCCGTTTGCGCACGAAGTTATGGTTGAGTCGTGGTTGTGGATGGGTTAAGGTTTCCGATGGTCTCATTGCCTTAGTCTCCATGTGCATTCATCGGATAGATTTGAAGCGGTTACGCGTATGCGGTTTGCGCCGGGCTTAAGGGAAACGCCGCGGAACACGACGGCGTTGATTTCATCCGGCGCTGCCGTTGCAATCTCCGCACCGTTGACTTCAAGCTTCACCGCGCCGACATTCGAGAACGCGACTACATCGGCAACGGAATTTGTCGTCGAAGCCATGCGCTTGCCGCAGAGATGGAGCATCGGCTCGGGATTCCAGTTTGCCTTGTAGAAGAAGTAGGCGTCCTTTGGCGTAGTTCGGTCCTGCGTGACGAGTCCCTTGTCGTTCACGCCTGAGGTCGTGGAGAACGTGCGCGACGGCGCACCACTGGCGAATCTCCTCGTCGGCCTTCGCGTCGCCGTCGAGCTTGCCGATGACGACGTCAGCGACAGGGCGTCCGTAGCGTATCGCGACGCCGGTGAACTCGGGGACGGAGCATAGGTCGTCATTCAGGAGCTGCTTGTAGATCGTCGCGCGCTCGTAGTCGAGACGCGAATCGGGCTGGAGCGCGACGAGCACGATCGGACAGTTGAGCTCGCGCACGAACGGCGCGAACGTCGAGCTCGTCGCGTAAGTCACCATGTCGACGAAGAGGAGGTCGAGGTCCGCGGCCTTCATCGCGGGGATGAGCGACGCGGCCTTCTCGGGATTGTCGGAGATGCCGAACGAAGCGACCTTCACCTCGTGCGACTCAACGCGCTTCTCGAAGACACCCGCCTTCTTGAGCATGTCGTCGTAAAGCCCAGGGCACTGCTTCCAGTATGTGTCGAGCCCTACGGACACGACGCCCACGTTCGCCGTAAGCGGCTTGCGACGCTCGATGTGATGGACGTCGGCAACCACCGACGTGCAACACAACGCAGATACTGCCATAGCCACTTTCATGTCCATCAGCCTTATCTCCCGTAAAATCGATGTTGATATCGTACCATAACGGGGGCAAATCAAGCAACGCCTCATTTTGGCTGAGTTGCACTTTTTGGCAAGGTATGGTATTCTACTGCCATGAAACACTCGTACAAGTACTTTCCTGTGTCGGAGACGCAGCGCAAGTGGGGACTGTACGCCACCTGCGCCGGGCACAACAGAACGGAGCCACTGGCGCAGTTCCCGTCGCGCGCCCACCCAGACGAGTACTTCTTCACGTGGGAGAAGGGACGCATCCTTGGCGAGTGGCAGATAATCCTGCTCGAGGGCGGAAGAGGAACCGTCGAGTTCAGGAAGAGGCGATTCGCCGTAAGCCAGGGGTCGCTGATCGTCCTTACGCCAGGCTGCTGGCACCGCTACCGTCCAGACAATGAGACGGGATGGACTACGTACTGGCTTGGCTTTGGCGGCGACCTCGCAACACGCTTCGCGAGCGGTGCCGGATTCAACCCAGACGGCGAAGTCAGGGCACTTGGCACAAAGCACAGGTTCTGTCGGCTATTTGCGGACACCGTCACGGATATCCTCAGCGGCGCGAAGCCAAGCCTGTATTCGGCTGCCGCACAAATTCCGCCGCTCATCGCGGCGCTAACGGATGACGGACACTCAGGCACGTCGCGCACAGAGTCGAAAGCGATCCAGTCCGCACAGACATACATCACGGAGCACGTCTGCGAAATCGTGGACTTCGCGGCGCTGGCGGAGAGTCTCGGCATTCCATACCGGACGTTCCGCCACCTCTTCACGAAGGAAACCGGGGAGTCTCCGCTCCAGTTCCAGCTGGGCATCCGCCTCGCGCGCGCAAAGAACCTACTTGCCTCAAGCGACATCCCGATCGCGGAAATAGCCGAGACCCTCGGCTTCAACTCGACCTGGTACTTCTCGCACTTCTTCTCGAAAGCGACCGGCGTCTCCCCGCGGGACTACCGGCGCGCTTGATTTCCGCCTTCTCAAACGACATGGCGACACTCTCATATGACGTGTCGCTTGGCATGCGCCAGTTAACGCGCAGCGAGAGCGACAAAGTAAAGGTCAGGGGACAAGACCACTCAAGTTGACGTCAGTGGGCTGGGTACACGGGGTAGCCGTTGTACCTACACGGACTTTTGACTTGCCTACACGATGGGTTTGGGTTTACTAAACGGAGCGAGAGCTCCGTGGGTGGCAGCTCGCGTTAACCGTACGTTCGAGGATACTACCCGACATGACTTTGACGCTCGTGCATAGCACTCGCCTGTTACCATGTATCGTCAAAATCACGTCGGTTCCTCGAACTACCTCTCGTGCGACGGTCACCCCCTACGCTCGCCATCACGTGAAAGCGCTCCAACAATCGACTGGAGGGCCGAGGGAATGCCTGAGCAGCGATTGACGGGCGCTGCGGTCACCCCAGACGCGGGACAAGGCGCGGAATCGGCTGCTGAGGCGGCGGCGAAAACATACGTAGAAATCTCGCTTCGGGCGGAGAGTCGCCCGACCCGCACTTCGCGGACACTACCCGACGTGATTTTGACGCTCGTGCATAGCACTCGCCTGTTACCGCGTGTCGTCAAAATCATGTCGGTTCCT
>JAEEZC010000333.1 GCA_016288465.1 Verrucomicrobiota bacterium
AGCCGCCGTACGAGCCCAAAGCCGAAGAGAAGCCCATGCAGGCCGCGGCGCCCGCGCCGGAGCCCGCGCCTGAACCGAAGCCTGCGCCGGAACCGGAGCCCGCCGCTCGCGAGCCGGACCCGACGCCTCTGCACGGACTCTTCTCGCAGCCGGCGCAGGAGCCTTTCGCCAGCACGCAGTCAGAGCTCTTCTCCCAGGCCTCGGCAGCCGCGTCCGACGACGATGACGGGCGGCCCGTCATCTCTCGGTACGCCACGCCGATACGCGACTACGCCGGAGAACTGCCGCGATTCGCGCCGGCGGCGTTCAGGTGGGCCGTAGTCGTCACGCTGCTCGCGCTCGTTCTCTGGGGCCTGGCGGCAGGCGTTCGCGCGCTCTACCGCGCGACGTCGTCCAAGGAGCCTGCGGTCGACAACCCGACGCCGCAGCAGGTGGTGGAGGCGCCGGCAAAGAAGCAGGCGGAGAAGCCGAAGTCAGCGGACGCCAAAAAGCCGACGAAGGCGCCTGATTCCGCGGCGCCTGCCAGCGCGAAGCCGAGGACTCCGCAGGAGATACCGCCGCTTTACATCGACTGACTTCAATAGTATAATATCACACAGCTTTTAAACCAGAAAGGAGCTATCAGAAAAATGGAAGTCGTAATCTGCAAGACAAAGCAAGAAGCGTCAAAGCTGGCGGCCGAGATGGTCTCCGCAGCCGTGCTGAACAATCCGAAGATCGTGCTTGGCCTGGCGACGGGTTCCACGCCGGTTCTTCTCTACAAGGAGATGGCCAAAATAGCCAAGGCGACTAAGGTCTCCTACAAGCAGGCGAAGAGCTGGAACCTCGACGAATACGTCGGTCTCGCCGGAACTCACGAGCAGAGCTATCGCCGCTTCATGAACGAGAACCTCTTCTCGCACATCGACATCCAGATCAAGAACACCCACGTGCTGAACGGGCTCGCCAAGAACCTCGAGCGCGAGTGCGCCGCGTACGAGAAGCAGATCAAGGCCGCAGGCGGAATCGACCTGCAGGTGCTCGGCATCGGCTCCGACGGCCACATCGCCTTCAACGAGCCCGGCAGCTCGCTCAAGAGCCGCACGAGGTGCGTCTACCTGACGCCTTCGACGATCAAGGACAACGCCAGGCTCTTCTTCAAGGGCAAGGAAAGCGAAGTCCCCACTCGCGCGCTTTCCATGGGCGTCGGCACGATTGTCGAGGCGAAGAAGATCATCCTTCTGGCGTTCGGCAAGGGCAAGGCCGACGCGGTCAAGGGATGCGTCGAGGGGCCGGTGACGCAGTTCTGCACGGCGTCCGCGCTCCAGGAGCACAACGACTGCTGGATCTTCTGCGACGAGGAGTCCGCGTCCAAGCTCAAGCTCAAGAAGTACTACGCGTGGCGCAGCGCCACAATACTGGGCCTCTGAAACATGGAAGACTGCTTCACAAGCTTCGTCTGCGCCAAGTGCAACAGCGAAATCGAGGCTTCGCCCGATCTCATCGGCGAAGAAACCGAGTGCCCGGCCTGCGGCGCAAAGCTGATCATACCGGACAACCGAGCCGACGACGTCTCCCGCCACAAGGCGGGGGACGTCGATCCGGACTCGGTGCGCGCCATGAAAAGCCGGACCATTCGCATCGAACTCGGCGACTTCTGATTCCGCGACACGGCGGGCGATGGCTAAAAGGAAGAGAAAAGGCAAGCGGCCGTCCGCGTCCCGTCGCGTAGCGGCGTGGCTCTTCGCAGTGTCCACGCTGGCGATCGCGGCACTCGGTGCGGCCGGCGACTGGTACGTCCACCATTCCAGAGACTGGCTGGCAGAAAAGCGCGCGTCGCTGCCAAGCCCGGTGCCGACGGTTCTGGAATGGATGGGCAATCCGGTCGCCGACATCACCGACGGACTCGGATGGACCGGGCACGACGTCGTCTACGAATATGACGAACCCGCGCCCGAAGGAGCCGTGACCTTCGCGGGGACGCCGGCGAGGACGCACGGTCCGGCCCCGGACGACATACGCGTAATTGAACGCGGCGAGTTCACGATCGGGTGGTCCGACAAGCTCCGCCATCCGGCCTGGTGCGCATATCACGTCGTGCCCACCGCCAAATTCGAGGACGGCAAGAGGCCGAGCTTCATGCAGGACAAGGCGGTGTCGGCCGCTCCGCGTCCAGACGCTTACACTAAAAGCGGCTATGACCGCGGCCACATGGTGCCCAATCACGCGATAGTGTCTCGCTACGGAGACGACGAACGCCGCAAGACCTTCCTCATGACCAACATCGCGCCGCAGACTCCGCAGCTCAACCGCGGCGTATGGCGCGACGTGGAGCACCGCATCGCGGACCTCTGGACCGCCCGATACGGAGAGATCTGGGTCGTCGTGGGCTGCATACCGTCTCGCAGCGGAGAGCGCTTCGGATCGTCCTCTATCGACGTTCCCGAGGCTTTCTTCCAGGTGATAATGGCGCAGGAGGGGATGGACGTCCGCGCGCTCGCAGTTCTTATCAGGCAGGACGCGCCATGGAATGCGTGGGCGGCGAGGGAGATCGTGACTATCGACGAGCTGGAGCGTCTCTCCGGCTACGACTTCAACCCGGAGCTGCCGGCGTTCATACAAGACCCGCTTGAAGCGGAGCTGCCGACGCGGCTATGGCCCGTGAGACCTGCCGACATACTGAAGCAGCTGCGGCTGCGCTTCATGTAGGGGAAGACCCCTCACTACCAGACGAGAGAGCCAAGCGCGTCGGAGAGAAGCCGGCGCGCGTTTTCGTCTCTTACGGCGGAGCTCTTCTTCAGAGTGCGGCCTTTGGCGTCAAGCTCGTTGCCGGAGCCCAGCACGACGACGATGGCGCGTTTGCCTCCGCGCGAACCGGTCAGGACGATCGAGCTGCCGCCAGCGTCGATGTAGCCGGTCTTCAGTCCGTCCACGGACTCCTTCCCGTCGGGATTGAATATCTTGAGCTTGTCGACGCGCATTATGTTGTTGTGGTTGCGCAGCTGCTTGACGATCTTCTCTCCGGGCGCGAGATTCGTCTCGCGCTGAGGACGGTTCACGGCGCGAGTGACGCTCACGCGGTAGCCGTCGGCGGTCTTGATAAGGTCGCAGGTCTTGACGGACGTGAACTCGAATATCTCCGGATACTTCACGAGCTGCAGGGCGAGCTTCAGCTGGTCGGCGGCGGTCGAAACGTTGAACTCCTTCCAGGGATACTGCTTCTTCGGCGGCAGCCCGTTCGGATTGTAGTACCTCGTCGCCGTCATGCCAAGCTCGGCGGCCCGCTCGTTCATTCTCGCCACGAACGCGGCGAAGGAGCCGGCGGAATGCACGCCCAGCACTATCGCCGCGTCGTTCGCGCTCTCGACCATCGTCGCGTAGAGAAGGTCCCTCACCGACATCCGCTCGCCTGTCTTGAGCCCGACCCAGCTAGGCTCGCACTTCGACGCGTCGGGCGTCGCCGCGACCTTGTCCAGAAAGGAGTACTTGCCGGCGCGGACGTCTTCGACGACGATGAGCGCCGTCATCAGCTTTGTGACGCTTGCAGGGTACGCAACGCTGTCGGCCCTGTCGCAGAAGAGCACCCTGCCCGTCGAGTCCGCAGAGACGGCGCCCACGTAGGGCGCGGCCCTGCGGGACGCGGCGGGCGCGGCAAGAGCCGCAATCAGCGCTAGGGCGAGAAGAGCCTCTCTCACTTCACGGTGGTCCGAGTCGCCTTGCAAAGCGCCTTCCAGAGCGCGGCCTGGTCCTCGGCCTCCAGAATCGCATTGCGGTTGGCGTCCTTGGAGAACGCCTGCACCAGCCCGGACATAAGCCTCAGGTAGAACGCCGAGACAGCCACGGGAATCGCCGAGAGGAATACGATGTTGACGGTGTTCTCGCCGTCCCAGTCGATGCCCTCGCGCGAAACGCCCATCGCAAGCGTAAGCCCGCCGCCCTCTACGCCGCGGACGTGCGGGAACGCGATGCCGCCCTCCATCGCCGTCGAAAGGACGCTCTCGCGGTCCATGGCCGCGGAGATCAGGCTGTCGGAGTTGGACACGAAGCCGTTCTTCTCCATCGCCTCGGCAAGCGCCGTGATCGCGCCGACGCGATCCTTCGCGCCAAGGTCCACGACCATCAGCTCTTCGGCGCTGAAGCGCGAGATGCCGGTCTTCTGCTCGTCGTCCTTTACAGGCTCGGCGACGTTGTGCGCGGCGTCCTCGGAGTCCGCGAAAAGTATCCTGCCGCAGCTCGAGCACGTGACAAGATGCTGCCCGAGACGAACCTGCTGGCCCTGGGCGATCGGGACCTGCATGCCGCAAACCGCGCAGCAGTTGTTCGTCATCGCCGAAATGACGATGTGGCTCTTCTTGTACAGCCGCTGGTACACGGCCGCCAGCTGAGGCTCCAGCTGCGCCTGAAGGGCGTCTATCGAGTCGTTAAGCTGGTCAAGATGGCTTCCGTCTCCGGTCTGGTTGTGCTCGTCACGCGTCAGCACTAGTTCCTGAAGCTGGCGCATTATGTTGATCTGGCTCTTCATTTTCTGCTCTTTTCGGTGTATTCGCGGATTTTGTCGAGAGTCTCGGCCGAAAGGATGTGCTCCATCCGGCATGCATCGGCATCCGCATTCCGACGCGAAACCCCAAGTTTTTCGAGAAAGGCCCTGAGCAGCATGTGCCGGCTCAGAATGTGCTTCGCAAGCCGCGTCCCCTTCTCCGTCAGCTCGATGGGGGAGTACGGCTCCTGCGTGACGAGGCCGAGCTTCTTCAGCTCGCGTATCGCCTTTACGACGGACGGCATCTTGACTCCCACCGCCTTCGCGACGCCTCGCACCTGCGCGGCCTTGCCGTCCGCAAGCTGTAGATATATTGCCTCTATGTAGTCTTCAAGACTCTGCGTAATCGCATTCATTTACCGTACGGGCTCGTTTTCTTCATCAAATGGGAGAACTTGACGGCCTCGATCGAGTCGTCAATGGTCAGAGGGAACGGCGCAGCCGTGCGAACCGTGCTGTAGACGCTCCTCCAGAAGGCGGAGGGGCCGTGCAGAGTGCCGCGAGGCAGAGTCACGGGGAACGTCTTGACCGGCACGTTCTCATGCATGTCCGTCAGCTCGGGCGTGCGCACGGACGAACGGCGGCGGGGGAACTTGAAGTCGGGGTCGATCACGGTGAGAACGCCCTCCGTCGCGCCGGGCTGCACCTTGAAAGTGCCGCGCTCGCCGCGGATGACGAAAGACGGCGAGCGGTCCTCCGCAAGGACGCCGCCCGAAAACTCTATGTCGGCCGAGATCTGCTCCCGCGTCTTCAGGTTCACGTGCGCGAAGTCCTCGGCGTCGCCGAGCGACGCGATGCGCTTCAGCTCACTCCACATCTGGATCGGCGGCACCGGCAGAAGCTTGAGAGCCTGCAGAATGAGGTCTGTCATCGCATAGTACGCCGCGCCACCGCCAAGCCGCTTGACGCACTGCCAGTCGTCGCGGCGGATGAAGTCCTCCTTGCGGATCTGTATCTGGTATATCGCGCCAAGACGCTGGTCGGCCATAGCCTGCCTCGCCAGCAGGAAGTCCGGATCGAAGTAGCCTCTCTGGAACACGAGCAGCCTGTTCTTCGCCTTGACCGCGGCGCCCTTCAGCACCATCGCGTCGTCGAGCGTGAGCGACATCGGCGTCTCAAGAAGCGTCCAGAACCCGCGGCTCAGCGCCTTCACGGCGTCGCGCACGTGGCTGACGGACGGCGTCGCGATGTCCACGAGGTCTATGTCGCGCTCGTCGAGCATGTCGGCGAACTGGCGGAACATCCTGCAGTCGGGGAAATCCTTCTCAATCCTGTCGCGGCGCTCCTTGCGGATGTCGCACGCGCACACCACCTTGAAGAGCGCGGGATGCGCCTTGAAGACGGGGTAGTGGTCTTCGAACATCGAACGGCCCAGCCCCATCAGGGCCACTCTGACAGGCGGTCGCTGGCATTCAGAGGGCTTCATTTTCGTACTATCTCCGTTATCGCCGAGAGGAACTGGGCGACGTCCTTGAACTGGCGGTAGACGCTCGCGAACCTGATGTACGCGACTTCGTCTACCTTGTGAAGCTCGTCCATGACGAGCTCGGCTATCTTCGACGACGACACCTCGTCGCCGTCGATCTTCGCCACGACGCGGTCGATCATCGACTTGATCTGGTCGTTCGTGATCTTGCGCTTGCCACACGCCTGGCGGATGGCCTTCTCGAGCTTCTGCCGCTCGAAGGTCTGCCGGGTGCCGTCGCGCTTGACGACCTGCACTTCGTCGCGGTCGACCTCTTCGAACGTGGTGAACCTGTGCCCGCACTTCGCGCATTCGCGGCGACGGCGTATCGCGGCACCCTCGCGCGCCGGGCGCGAGTCCAGTACCTTGTCGTCGTCAACTCCGCACTTCGGGCACTTCATCGTCTTCGCCTACTTCCCGTTATTGCACATCGTGCAGTGTCTGCAGTCCAGGCTCACCGGCAGCGGCGCCGGCGCGCCGAGGCGACGGGCGTTCCACTCGCCCAGCCTGTTTATGAGAGCCAGAAGAAGACCAAGCGTTATGAAGCCGCCCGCCGGCAGTATCGCCAGAGTCGCCGGGCACGGATTCAGGTTCTTGAACGCGATGTCGCCCCACACGGTCAGCGTGCCCGCGCCGCATATCTCGCGAACCGACGCGACAAGCGCAAGCGCAAGCGTGAAGCCGATGCCCGAGCCAAGGCCGTCGGCAAACGACGCGACCACGCCGTTCCTGCTCGCAAACGCCTCGGCGCGCCCGAGGATTATGCAGTTCACCACGATCAGCGGAATGAATATGCCCAGCGACGCCGAAAGCGCGGGCAGATAGGCCTGCATCAGAAGGTCGATGGCCGTGACGAACGTCGCGATGATGACGATGTAGCACGGTATGTGCACCGCTGCCGGCATCAGCTTTCTAAGCGCGGACACGAGAACGTTGGAGCACACAAGAACAAACGTCGCCGCAAGCCCCATGCCAAGGGCGTTCTCCAGGCTGGTCGTTACAGCCAACGTGGGACACAACCCCAGCACCAGACGGAAGGTCGGGTTGTTCTTAAAGATTCCATACCAAAAAGCAAGCCAAATTTTCATACTGCGCATATTATACACTACCCGTGGGAGAAAATCAAGCCAAGGCCGACTTCTTGTACGCTCTCCGGTTTTGTGGACCTGCGCATGGAGACAAGTATGTATCGCGCCAAGGGGGCAAATGCCTCCTGTCTCCAAGGCTTCTCTGTACTGCCCGCGGCGGTTTCGGCGTGAGTGAACGGACCGTGCTCCGCGCGTGTACGAGGCTTTCCCTAACGGTGCACGCAGCGTTTCCTAGTGGTGTAAGCGGCATTCCCTAACGGTGCACGCATGTGAAATGACGTCATTTCAGGGGTGAAATGGCGTCATTATACCAGTGAAATGGCGCCATTTCTATGGTGAAATGACGCCAAAACTCCCCCGTGCACCATTAGGAAATGTCGCGAACACCATTAGGAAATGCCGCGTCCACCATTAGGAAACGCTGCGTGCACAGGCAGTAACCGCTCAGAACGCAGCGGGAAAGAGAGAAAATGCGTGAATACGCAGCTTTGGCACCAGGCACATTCCGTTATTCCGAAGATAGCGCTTCAAAGGCTATGCCCTTCCCCTAAGCGATGTTTGCGTCGAAGAGAAGGATTTGCTATACTTCCCGCATGAATATTGTGAACAAGAGCCGAATTGCCGATGCCGTTGTAATGGCCGGCATGATCGCCGCGAGCGCCGCCGCAGCGGAATTCCAGTCCGACACCTTCAAGACCAGAAGCGGTAAGGACGTGGTGATAACCGCCATCAAGCATGCGAGCCTGCGCTTGCAGTACGACGGGCTTGAGATCCAGGTCGACCCGGTTTCCCAGTTCGCCCCGGAGACCGACTACTCGAAGTTCCCAAAGGCGGACCTGGTTCTCGTGACGCACGAGCACTTCGACCATTTCGACCGTGGAGCAATCGCCGCGCTCTCGAAGGACGGCACTCAGGTAGTCGCCAACCCTTCCGTCCGCAAGATGCTAGGCTCCGGCACGGCGATGGCGAACGGCGAGAGCCGCACCATCGGCAAAGACATAGCGCTTGACGCCGTTCCCGCGTACAACACGACACCCGGAAGAACCCAGTTCCATCCTAAAGGACGCGACAACGGCTACGTGCTGACGATCGACGGCCTCCGCATCTACATCGCGGGAGACACCGAGGACATTCCGGAAATGGCGAAGCTCAAGGACATCGACGTCGCGTTTCTGCCTTGCAACCAGCCCTACACCATGACGCCGGAACAGGTCGCGAAGGCGGCGAAGACGGTCAAGCCGAAGGTGCTGTTCCCCTATCACTATTCGCAAACGCCGATCAAGCAGGTTTCGGACCTCCTCGCCGGAAGCGGAATCGAAGTGCGGATAAGGAACTACCAGTAGCGAGATGATTCCGGCGGACATCCTGAATGCACAGCGAGGAAATCTGGTTATGCCCACTATGCCTACTAAGAAGCCGATGGCCGTGATGCTCTGTCTCGTCGCGGCGATGCTCGCGGGATGCGTGCAGATGGACGTGGCCGTCGGCACGGATAACGGCTTCGTGTCGCTATCCGAGGCGGTGCCGGACGCAATACTGGAGATCCGCTACTACTCTACGTACAATTTCGTCGGCGAACGCGTGGATGGATATGAGCAGCCGTGTGCGCTTCTGACGAAGGAGGCAGCGCACGCGCTCAAGGCGGCGAGCGACGACTGCGTCAGGCGCGGCTACCGGTTGAAGATATACGACGCCTATCGTCCGCGGCGCGCGGTCGCGCATTTCGTGCGCTGGGCGGCCGATGTCGGCGACACGCGGATGAAGCCGTATTTCTACTGTGATCTCGACAAGTCCGTGCTGTTCGAGCGCGGCTACATCGCCGAGAAGTCCGGTCACAGCCGCGGCAGCACGGTGGACCTCACGCTCTTCGACATGAAGACCGGCAAGGAAGTCGACATGGGCGGCACATTCGACTGGTTCGGCGAGGAGTCGCATCCCGACTACAAGGGCGTGACCAAGGAGCAGTACGCCAACCGCATGCTCCTCCGCGAAATCATGCTTTCGCACGGCTTCAAGCCGCTCGCCGAGGAGTGGTGGCACTTCACGCTCGCGAACGAGCCCTATCCCGACACTTACTTCGACTTCCCAGTACGCGAGTGAACACCTTTGCGGTGCCTAGTTCTGCTTCCGTTGCCAAGAACTTCAAGATGACCTTGCATTGCGAGGGGAAATATGGTTTAATATGTCACATCTACAAGGCGTAAAGTGTGAGTGATGTGGTTTATGTCACAGGAGTAAGGCGTAATGAATAGAATAGATGACATATCAGATGAAGACCTGCTGAAGGAGGTTGGGCGTCGAATTGCGTATTTGCGCATTTCTGCGAAGATGAAGCAAGGGGAGCTGTCCGCAAAGGCCGGCCTGTCGCGATATGCGCTTTCTCGCCTTGAGAACGGCGCAGGCGGCATTCGTCTCGATTCTTTTCTTTCGGTTCTTCGCTGCCTCAATGTTTTGAACAAGCTGTCGATCCTACTGCCAGAACCATCTCCGACGCCGCTTCAGGTTGCGGAACTGGAAAAACATGCGATGAAAATGCCAAAGCGCGTACGGACAGCTCGTGCCAAGACAGTACGCACGTGGGGCGATGGTCAGTCTGCGCAATGAAAATGAGGAGTCGAGATGCATAATACCGCGAATGTCTATCTTTGGGGAACGCATGTGGGGACCGTGCTAGTTCAGGATGAAAGTCCGATTGCGAAATTTCAGTACTCCGATGAGTTCCTCGACATGGGCGTTGAGGTGTCTCCGCTCAGGATGCCGCTTTCGTCGACGGTGTTCGAATTTCCCGATCTGCCCGTCAAGTCGTTTCACGGCCTCCCCGGACTCTTGTCGGACTCGCTGCCGGACAAGTTCGGCAACAAGGTGATTGCCGCATGGTTGCGAGAACAAGGGAAGCGTCCGGAAGACTTGAACGCCGTGGACAGGCTCTGCTATACGGGGCGGCGCGGAATAGGTGCGCTTGAATACAAGCCGGCGCTTGTCGACAAGGAAGATGCAAGCGAAAGGTTGACGGTTGATGCGCTTTCGGAACTCGCTGACAGGGTTCTCAAGATGCGCGAAGACGCGAAGGCGTCGCTTGTGCCGGGCATCAGCGAATACGCCTCGATTCTCAAGGTCGGTTCTTCCGCCGGCGGCGCGCGCGCGAAGGCGCTCATCGGGTGGAACGAGGCGACGGGCGAGGTGAGGTCCGGACAGGTCGCGCTTCCCGAGGGATTCGGCTACTGGCTCATCAAGTTCGACGGGCTCACGGGAAACGGAGACAAGGAAGGCGACGACAAATGGGGCTACGGGCGCGTCGAATACGCCTACCATCTGATGGCCCGCGCAGCGGGAATCGAGATGACCGAGTGTCGTCTTTGGAACAAGCGGCACTTCATGACGCGCCGATTCGACAGACTCCCGGACGGCGGCAAGTTGCATGCGCAGACGCTCGGAGCTCTTGCGCACTACGATTTCAACAATCCGGCGCTCTATTCCTATGAGGACGCCTTTGACGTCACGCGCCGGGTCGTGAACGATGCGCGCGCCAACGAGCAGCTTTTCCGGCGCATGGCGTTCAACGTGCTGGCGTGGAACTGCGACGACCACGTGAAGAACATCGCGTACCTCATGGACCGGCGCGGCGAGTGGTCGCTCGCCCC
>JAEEZC010000334.1 GCA_016288465.1 Verrucomicrobiota bacterium
AGCGCGGCCAGATGGACTACGACGCCAAGAACATGATGCACCTCGTCCGTCTTCTGCTTTCCGGCGAGAACATCGTCAAGACGGGCGAGCCTATCGTGCGTTTCGACGGAGAGCGGCTTGAGACGCTGCTCTCGATCCGGCGCGGCGAGTGGAAGTTCGACGAGATCATGGCCTTTGCGGACGAGAAGAAGTCCGTCATCGAGGCTGGCAAGGGAAATCTCCCGCCCGACTGCGACAAGGGGAAGGTCGACGAGCTTATCGCGTCCGTGATGAAGGAGGCTAGCGTGTCATGAACGATGCCGAAAAGGCGAGAGTATCTGCCGCGCTTCGCGACATTGAATCGCGGCACGGGTGTCGTGTCCTGTTCGCCGTGGAAAGCGGCTCGCGGGCGTGGGGCTTCGCGTCGCCTGACAGCGACTACGACGTCCGGGGCGTGTTCGTGAAGCCTCTCGACTGGTATCTCCAGCTGAGGAGCGATGTGCCCGACACTATTGTCGAGGAGCTTCCCTGCGATATAGACGTCTCGCTCTGGGATCTGCGCAAGGCGCTTCTTCAGATGACGAAGTCCAACGCATCGTTCCTCGAGTGGCTTGGAAGTCCGATAGTCTACAGGGACGATGGGCTGATCGCCGCCTTGAACTCGCTGAAAGATGGCTGCTTCAACCCCGCGCACGTAGCCTACCACTACGCCTCGATGTTCCGCAAGGCGATGGAGGCGCGAAACGAGGACGGTACGATACGCATCAAGAAGCTCTGCTACGCGCTCCGCGCCGCTCTCTGCCTGAAGTACGCAATGGCTGTCGAGGAGATGCCGCCAACGCCATTCGCCGATGTCCTCGAATCTGTGTCGCTTGCCTCGGACGAGCTAGATGCAATTCGTGAAGTACTCGCCAGAAAGGAAACTGCGCTCGAATCTGATGTCATTGTCCCAGACGCAAGGCTTGTCGGTCTGCTGGTGGACAGATACGATTCGATAGCGGTCCATCCCTGGCGCAAGGGCGGCATTGCAGGTGATGTATACGCCAGGCTAGAACATCTTTTTGTAGACACTGTGAAAGGCGGGGAACTATGCGGATAATGGCGACGTCGGACTTGCACGGCAACCTTGAGGGACTTGACCCCAAGGGGGCGGATGTTGTCGTCCTCGCCGGCGACATTGCGCCGCTGCGAGGTCGCGGGTCGTGGCACGTCAACGACCAGAAGAAGTGGATCAACAAACGCTTTCGCGAATGGACCGCGTCGTATCCGGACGTCCAGTTCGTGGTGATTCCCGGCAACCACGACTTCTACCCGATTGCACACATACTTTTCAAGGAAGGTGAGATCGACTGGAAGTTCGACTTTTCGCCGAACGTGCATTTCCTCGGAGACAGGGGGACGGAGATTGACGGCGTCAAGTTCTACGGGACGCCCTGGGTCCCGATCATATCCTATTCGTGGGCGTTCGAGGGCGAGCACGACACGCTCGTCAGCTGGTTCTCGAAGATTCCTACGGGAATAGACGTCCTTGTCACTCACTCGCCGCCGCGCATTCCCGGCAGCGACGTCGACCGTTCCCTTCAGACCGATTCCGAGCATTTCGGTTCGCCGGAGCTGACGGAGGCGATAATGGCGAAGCGTCCGCGCTTCGTCTTCTGCGGACACATCCACACAGGCCGGCACGGCGGTGTGGATTTCGAGTCGAGCCGCATCTACAACGTCTCCCGCCTTGACGAGCGCTACGAGATAGCCTACGAACCGACATGGGTGGAGGTGTAGGACGGGGGCGGATTCTGGAACGACGCCCTGTAGTCGCGGAGCGTGGTGCCGAACGTGCGGCGGAATAGCGCGTTGAGATGGGTCTGGACCGGAAAGCCGCAGCGCTCGGCGATTTCGCCTATCGGAAGGTCGGTTTCCTTGAGCATGCGGCAGACCTCGTCCAGCTTTCTCTGCCTGATTGCCGCGGCTACGCCTTCACCTCGCACATTGCCGAAGCGCAGTTCCAGAAGGCTGCGCGAGACGTGAAGCGCGGCGGCGAGACTTGCCACGGTAAGTCCCCTTGGCGACGGCGGCAGTCCCTGGCATGCGTGGGTGTGGATAAGCTTTTCGGCGGCGGTCACGAGTCGCGCCGAGCCCGAGAGGTCGCGCGTCGTCTCCCGTTCGACCGTGCGCAGGACTCCGCAGGTTATGGGACTTTGCGCGTGTCCCGTCGCAAGCAGCTCCTCCATCCTCTGCGCCGCAAGCCGCCCGACGCCGAAGAAGTCCGGCTCGATCGTCGTCAGGCGCGGCATCACGTTTTCGCAGATCTCCTCCTGGTTGTCCACGCCGACAATCTGGATCTGCTCCGGAATCCTCAGCCTCGCGTGGTTGCAGGCGTCGATCACTTCGCGCGCGCACTTGTCGTTGTAGGCCATGATGCCGCATGGATGCGGCAGAGAGGACAGCATCTTCGCGAGTGCGACCACGGACACCGCCCAGTCGCCCGTCTTGTGCGCCTCTATCTCGCATTCGGTGCAGTCGAAGTCCGACTCCTCCGCCAGGCGCTTGAACTCATTCGCCCTTATCTTCGAGTATCCGAGCTCGGAGCTGTCGCTGCGGGCCATCGGGTGGACGTAGGCGAAGTGGATGAGCCCTCGCCGAGCCAGGAGGCGGAACGCCTCGGCGACGATCTGATTGTTGTCGATGCCGACGAACGCCGTTCTTTCCGGCATCTGCTTGTCGGAGTCCACGACAGGTTCTCCGAACGCGACGATGTTAGGTATGCCCTGGAGAAGTCCGTCGCTAAGAGCGTAGTAGTGGGAGTTGAGGAAGATTCCGTCTGGCTTCCATTTAAGGACGCGGGTGTTGATCTCGTTGCGGATTTCTGACTCCCAGTAGTCGGAGAACTGGATGTCCCACGGAAGCGAACGTTCGGTCGCGTAGCGCAGGAAGCCGGAGCAGCGCTCTCGCACCGCCTTCAGGTTCATGCGCGTGTCGACAACTATTCTGTACTTCTTCTGCGGACCCATGTCGCTACTATTATACCACATTTGCGGAACACCCGTTGGACAAAAACATAACTATCCGTAGACAAAAACAGAAGAAATGAATCCCATAATCTGATATAATGTTAGCAAGCTATGGGAAAACTACTTGAGACTGGGCTTACTATTAAGCCATTGGCGTGCGGAATGGCGTGCGCCTTCGGTGCGGTTGCGGCTTTTG
The DNA here is from genome assembly GCA_016288465.1 of Verrucomicrobiota bacterium. Classification (GTDB taxonomy): domain Bacteria; phylum Verrucomicrobiota; class Kiritimatiellia; order RFP12; family UBA1067; genus UBA1067. Next base: position 3,184 of record JAEEZC010000334.1, read on the forward strand.
CAGGCACGCCGCAGACGGCTTCGCTGCCGAAAGTATGGATGAGCACGGTGTGGCGCGACCAGGCCGAGGACACCATCCGCATCTGCGCCGAGCAGGGCGTGGACGTGGTCGAGGTGCCTACATGGAACAAGGATATTTGCGCGCGCGTCCTGCCGCTTCTGCGGAAGTACAAGGTGAAGGGCTTCACCAACGGCGGCGATGATACGTCCGAGAGAGTGCCCGACTCTGCGGGCGACCGCGAGGTCGAGCGGGCCGTGTTTGTCGGCGGCGCGTACCGCGGCAAGGCCATCGACCGCAATCTCTTCTCGTTCGAGCCCAAGGCGTACGACATAGTGGTCGAGCCGCCGGTCTATTCGGTGCGGCAGTGCTACACGTCGAGAAAGAAGGGGCCGGACGGCAAGACCGTCGTCGTGAAGAGCGGGCACTACTTCGGCGCGTACGTGCCCGTGGGCGACGCGGAGATCGTCGTGCCCCAAAAGCCGTTCGACGGCGCGCCGCACGTGCGCATCATACGCTGCAAGGTTCTTCCGGTAGAGCCTGGGATGACGCCCGAGAACGACACGGTAACCTCCGACATGTCAGGTCCCGAGATCGAGAACCGCCGCCTCGTGCGCCTTCGCTTCGACCTCTCGGACTGCGCGGGCATGATGCTCGACAAGGTCGGCATCGCCGTTTACTGGGCGAGCGACACCGATGGCGACGCCTGGAAGGTCCGCAAGCGCGGCCAGCTCTCGGTCTTCTCCGAGCACACCCGGAAGGCGGCGCGGTCGGCCGCCGCATGGCGCGCGCAGATGTGGGCGCTTGCGAACGGCGGCAAGTTCCCCGCCGACGACATCATCGCAATGCGCTTCGGCGACGAGTGCTTCAACCTCACCGGCTGGCTCGACTGCGAGGCCGCGAGCTTTCCGATCTGGGGCTTTTCTCCCAGCGGACGCGCCGCGTTCGCCGCCGCCGCGCCAGGTCTCGTCCAGCCGCGCACTTGGGGACATCCCGAGATCTACGGCGCAAAGGCCTACGGCCACGCGCTCTATTCCTATCACAAGGCGTGCGCCGAGCTGACGCGGGCGTTCGTCGAGGGAGCCCATTCCGTCGCGCCGACGCTGAAGATATTCCGGAACACGACGCGCGGCGGAGCGTGGTGCGAGCAGAACGACCACGACGGCTCGGGACAGGAGCTCCTTTCGAAGGAGCTGGACTTCCTCCATCTCGATCCCTATCCGCTTGCCAAGACGTACAGCACCGAGAGCATTCCGTTCGACATGGGCTACATGAGCGGCCTTGCGCGGCGCCTGGGCAAGCCCATCATTCCCTGGATGCAGGCCCACGCCTACGTGCCTTGCGGACTCGGCAACGTAAAGCCGGCCGACATGAAGCGCATGTGGGCGCAGCACCTCAAGTTCGCGCCGGACGGAATGATGTGGCTTGGCTTCGACCTGAAGCCCGGCAAGTCCGACACCGAGATGACGTTCCCGAAGGGCGAGCCCGAGAGCTGGGCGTACGCGAAGGAGCTGTTCGCCGAAGTCCACGCCGCGCCTCCCTCCGCCAAGCCCGTCGCCAAGCTCGCGGTTCTCCGCCCCTACAGCGCACGTGCGATCTGCTGCGCGCAGGGCTCCGGATGGGAAGGCTGGCTCAACCCCGCCGACCGGATTCTCGAAGCGTACGTAAAGGCGTGGAGCGTTGACAACGGGCTCCTCTACGACGTCTTCGAACTGCCGCCCGCGCAGACCGCCGCCGAGAAGGCCGCGCTTGCGAAGAAGCTGAAGAAGTACGACAGCGTCGTCTCGTCCGCGCCTTGGCCAGGTGCGCGCGTCATCGGCGCAGGAACGGAAGGAACGTTTATGAAGGCGAAGGAGATCGCCGATCTCCGCAAGCAGTTTGCCAGGGAAATTTCAGAAGTCAAAGCGAAAGGAGAAGGACGATGAACAGAAATCGATTCGCAATAGCTGCCGCGGCTGTAGCAGTCCTGCCGCTTGCCGCCGTCGCCGCCGTGCCGAACGAAGGCGGAGAGTACACGTACTCGACGGCGTACGGAAACGACTTGCGCACGACGGGCCAGACCGGCGACCAGATATGGAACATCGCATCTCCTGTCTCGATTGGAAACTTCTGGCCTGGACAAAACGACGTCTCCCCCTATTGGCAGATTTTCAGGGGAGCCACCATCACGGCGGGCGGCAACTGCCGCGTTATGAAGGGCAACGTCGTCTTCGAGAACGCCGTGAAGTGGGCGGGGACAGAAAACTATATCGGGCATATAGGTCCAACAAAGCTCATCCTTCGTAACGGCGGCTCGCTCACTACGACGGCTGAGCATCTGCGCATAGGGCAGCTGCATAATGATTATCCAACCTCGACAGCGACGTTGTTCATGGAAGAGCCGAGCATGTTGTCGGTGAACGTCGGCAATGCCATTGCGGGCAATACGAGGCCAGGAACGATCTGGATGGATGGTGGAACGCTGGCCGTGTCGAACGGCGTATTCAAGACGGGCGGCACCGCTAGCCAGGACGGCTACATCCGAATCAATGGCGGCGTGGTTTCGCTCGGAGCTGGGGATGCCGATTTCATTTCCATTGGAAGTGGCGACAACTACGGCTCGCTGCACATTTCCGGCGGAACGATTTCAACGCGCAGAACAGGAGCTGCGGCAAATCCCTTTGGTCATTTCGCCGTCGGTTCGAGCAAGGCGGCGGACATCTACATCGACGGCGGATGCCTCAACTTCTGGAACGAGCGACTCGACATTGGCTTCTGGAACGCCAGCGGAACCACGGGCGGACGCGCCACGTTCACAATCGATGGCGACGGGCGCGCGGTCATGTACCTCCCGATCATGGGTCGCAGTGGAAGCGGCAACAGAGCAACTATCAACCTGAACGGCGGTCGGTTTGAATTGACGCGCTCTTTTTCTACCTACGGCAACACGAGCAACAGCCGCGGCATAAACTTCGACGGCGGAACCCTCGCCCTCGTCAAGCATCCTAAAACAACAGATGTCAATGGTGCGTTGGATTCCGCGGCCGGTGAAATCGTCGTCTACCCGAAGGGCGGCAGTATAGAAGTTCCTTCCGGTCTGACAGCGTCCATGTCTGCCTCGTTCCGCAAGGCGACTGGCTATGGCGTTTCCGAAATCACTCTCACGAATCCAGGTTCAGGCTATGTCACGGCGCCTAAGGTGACGATATCCGGCGGCAGCGGCTCTGGCGCGACGGCATACGCAATCATGAACAAGGACCGCACGATCAACCGCATCGTCGTGACATGCCGCGGCGAAGGCTATGCGGCAAACGACAGTGTAACTGTTACGATTTCGTCCGCGACAGGATCCGGTGCGACGGCGACGGCGACGCTCGCCTCGAATGCAGGCGGCGTGATCCGCAAGACCGGCGCCGGCGTCTTGAGGTTGACCGGCGACAATGCGTTCAATGGCGAATTTGAAGTTCTCGAAGGTGCCTTGTCCACTGCAGGCGGCGTCATTACGTCGGCCTCCGTCCTGCGCATGGGAGAGGGGACGATTCTGCGCCCAGTCATGGGGACGACCTCTTCGCTTAACCGCTTGGACGTAACGAACGGCGTCGCCCAGATTCGCGCAGAAGGGGATTCTGGCACGGCGGAGCTTACCCTTGGCTCGCTTTCGGTGAAACAGGGTCTTGCCCTCGTCACGCACACGAACGGCCTTGCGCTTGCGCTTACGGCGACGGACTCGACGGCGACATCGTCTTCGTCCAGCCCAGTCGTGAACGGCCTCGTCTATGCGGACAGAGATCGACCTGCAAATGCGTATCGCAGTCCGACGCTCTTCCAGCGCGCTGCGGACGGTTCGCTTTCGCTCGTCACGACCTCTGCAACGCCGGGAGCGGACGTGAACTGGAAACCTTCGGGGAGCATCACCGAGGCGAATGCACCGGAAGTGTCGGCCGTCAACAGCATTATCCTGCCACTCTCGCCTGGCGTGGATTGCTTTGTGCGGAACAGCGGCAATGTCGAAATCAAGTCCGGCATGATCGTCTCGCAGCGCCCGCACGAAGGACTGGTGCGCATGGGAGTAGCTGGAGGCGGCGCCTTCACCACCCGCGCTAAAGACGGCATGTTCATCTATAGCGACTGCTATCAGGCCGGCAAGCGTTCCTGCAGCGTTGCCAATAACAATGCTGTCAATTACGGTCAATGGAGGCGCCTCTACGGTCCATTTGCCGATCCAGATGCGAATACGCCGATGGCTCTCACTATCGCGGGCGAGAAGCAGTCCCGTCCCGAACTTGGCGCACAGGCGTGGCTCCTAAGCGCACAGTCCTTCTCGGGCGGACTGAACCTCGTTAACGGCGGCGTCTTCGTCCAGGCC
>JAEEZC010000042.1 GCA_016288465.1 Verrucomicrobiota bacterium
ACCGCTTTTCCGTGCCTGTCATCGAGTTTCACCGCGGAGATTCCGTCGAGCAGCTGAAGGACAAGATCGCCGCGGTGAAGATCGGCGAGATCGCGCCCGGTCTTCTGGACGGGCTCGTCGGCAAGGACAGTCGCGTCGTCTGCGTCTGCCCGATAGACGGATCCGCGCCGAAGGGCAGACTGATCCTTCCGCAGGTGCAGGTCATACGCGACTGCCTCGACCGCGGTCTCGTCTGCACGGTCTGCCAGCCGCGAGAGCTTGCCGACGCGCTGGCCCGGACAGGCGGCGGCGACACGCTCGTCATCACGGACTCCCAGGCGTTCGGCGAGGTCTCCCGCACTCTGTCGGGCGCGTCGGCGCGTCTTACTTCCTTCTCGCTTCTCTTCGCTCGGCAGAAGGGCGACATTGCCGCGTACAAGGAGGGGCTTTCGGCCATTTCGTCCCTTAAGGACGGCGACCGCGTGCTTGTGGCGGAAGGCTGTACGCACCGTCGCCAGTGCGAGGACATCGGAACGGTGAAGATACCGAAGGCGCTTGCGAAGCTCTCGGGCGGCAGGAAGCTCTCGTTCGCATTCGCGAGCGGCGCTTCGTTCGACCCTTCCGGAGCGGCGCTTGTCGTGCAGTGCGGCGGCTGCATGCTTACGCGGCGCGAGGTGCTTAGGCGGATTGCCCTCGCTAAGGAGGCCGGTGTGCCTGTGGTAAACTATGGTATGGTGCTCGCCAAGGCGGCGGGAGTGGAGGTCGAGAAATGCGCGATGTAAGCGAGATTGTCGAAGAGGTGCGCGGCAGAATCGCCGCGGCATGCGAGCGCTCCGGGCGCAGCCCGGACGACGTGGAGATCGTCGCCGTGACGAAGACGCACGGTGCGGAAGTCGTGAAGGAGGCCTGGGACGCCGGACTTCGCATCGTAGGCGAGAACAAGGTGCAGGAGGCCGCGTGGAAGAAGCCCGCCAGCGTGTCGGGCCCGCAATGGCATCTCATCGGGCACCTGCAGTCCAACAAGGTGCGCCACGCCCTGGAGCTCTTCGACTTCATCCACTCGGTCGATTCCGTGAAGCTGGCCGACAGAATCAACTTCATTGCGGACGAACTGGGCGCCGCGCCTCATGTCCTTCTCGAGGTCAACGTCTCGGGGGAGAAGTCGAAGAGCGGGATGAGCCCCGACGCAGTGCAGCCGACCATCGAGCACATAATGGGGAGCTGTCCGCGCATAACGGTCGAAGGCCTCATGACGATGGCGCCGTTCAGCGACAACCCGGAAGACGCGCGCCCGTACTTCAGACGCCTGCGCGAGCTCAGGGACGAAGTACAGGACCGTCTCGGCGTCGGTCTGCCGCGCCTTTCGATGGGAATGAGCGGAGACTACGAGGTCGCAGTAGAGGAAGGCGCCACCTGGGTCAGGCTCGGCACGGTGCTCTTCGGCGACAGGCCCAAGACTAAGAAGGCGGCTCCGGCCGACTCGGACGACGGCGCTTCGCCGTGCGGAGATTCCGACACCTACGCCGGCTTTGGCGGACTCGACTCGTACTCTGGCGCGGGCCCGACCGCGAAGATACTCGACTGACGCCGTCCGCGGCAAGACGGTCCGACGATGTTTCCCGTTGAAGAGCGGATTGGCGAGCTGCGGGCGGCTCTGGCGGCGAACCGAGACGTCGTGCTGACCGCGCCTCCGGGAAGCGGCAAGACGACGTGCGTACCTCCCGCGCTTCTCTCCGAGCCGTGGCTTGAGGGAAAGAAGATCGTCATGCTCGAGCCTCGCCGCCTCGCCGCGCGGAACTGCGCGGCCTACATCTCGCGGCGCCTCGGCGAGCCTGTCGGAGGAACAGTCGGATATCAGGTCCGCCTTGAACGCAAGGTCTCCGCAAAGACGCGTCTCGAGATCGTCACGGAAGGACTGCTCGCCCAGCGCATTCTCGGCGACCCTGAGCTGGAAGGCGTGGGCCTCGTCATATTCGACGAGTTCCACGAGCGCTCGCTCGCGTGCGACCTCTCTTTCGCGCTCGCGCTGGAGGTCCGCCGCGCGCTAAGGTCGGACATGCGACTGCTGGTGATGTCCGCCACGCTTGACGCGGACGAGGTCGCGGCGCATCTCGGGGACGCCGAGGTCGTCCATGCCGAGGGCCGGATGTATCCCGTCGAGACGAAGTACCTTGGCGACATGTCGATGCCGGCGGCGGTCACGAAGGCGCTTGCCGAGACCGACGGCGACATTCTCTGCTTTCTGCCGGGAGAAGGGGAGATCCGCCGCGCTGCCGAGGCGCTTTCCGGCGCTTCGGGCGCGGATGTCATGCCTCTTTACGGAAGCCTTCCGAAGGAGGACCAGGACCGCGTCTTCGAGCCTTCTCGGCGCCGCAAGGTGATTCTTGCCACGTCCATCGCCGAGACCTCCCTCACCATTCCCGGCATTTCGTGCGTCGTCGACTCAGGCCTTATGCGAGTGCCGCGCTTCTCGCCTGGCACCGGCATGAGCGGGCTTGTCACTCTGCCTCTTTCGCAGGACCGCGCCGAGCAGCGCAGAGGCCGGGCGGGACGCGTGAGGGCAGGCGTTTGCTATCGGCTCTGGTCCGAGAGCGACCAGCTGTCGCGCCCTCGCAAGGCGATGCCCGAGATTCT
>JAEEZC010000335.1 GCA_016288465.1 Verrucomicrobiota bacterium
ATGCGTGTACTGTGTGTTAGAACCAACATGTATAGTAGAACAGTGCCTATGGTTATGCGCTATATGTTTGATACGCTGTCAACTATGCCAGAAGAACTAAAACCTGCAGCGACTAACAGAGTTGCGAGTTTCATGTATTTCTCTGTCTGGAACACCCCGGAAGATGTCTCATGGCAAGATCAAGAGCTTGCGAAATTCTTGCCTGCCTATTCTAACAGTGTTCAGCGGCTGTCAGCCTTGCGGCATGTCGCGGCTACAACTGAGAACTGGCGAACACGTGCAATAGTGCAGAAAGAAGTCGATAGGCTATCTTCTTTGCGTACCAATCAGCTCAACAACATAAGCTGGATCGCCGAAGACGTGACGGGCGGGAAGTGACTTTCCGCTTGCACAGCGTCGGTAGCCATGTAAGACAAGCGAAGGTCTGCATACAATGTGACATAGCATAAGGCCATGGGGACTTGTCCCCGCCGCGCATACTAGTCTTGACGAGCGGCTTGTGTCAAGTGTGGGAGACAAGTCCTCAGCTCCGGCGGTTCGCGTGATGGCCGCCCAGCTTTGCGGAAAGAGAAGGGTCGCCGGGGCAAAGACTGCGCTGCAGCGGATCGTCGCGGACGCTCAGGACTCCGAGGTGCTTAAGCGAACCGCATCATGGGCTCTGAAGACCCTGTGAGCTTGGCTCAGAAGGGGGATGTGCAGGACCGCACGGTGCACCGTCTCTTCCGGAACGCGGCTATTTAGACGGCGCGGCGCGCTTCGCCTTGACGGTCACCGAGTCAATGTCGGAGACGTCTTTGCAGAACCAGTGCATTGTCATCTCGTCCTTGCCGACCGAGAACCAGCACGCTCCGTACGATGAGCTCTTCGCGTCGTATGCGGCGACGAGCCCCTCGCCATCTCTGAGGTCGGCGTCTCCGAGGTACCCGTCGATTTCGGGACACACCACGTACACGGTGCCGTCCGCGTCCTCGCGTCCGCCGCGCAGCCGCTTAGACCTCACGTACGAATGCGAGTCGCCGGAGAGCGCGAAGTCCACTCTGCATCTGTCGAACACCGGCTGCCACCTCTCGTATCCTCCGTATCCGGAAGGGCCCTTTCTGGTGAAGTACGGATAGTGCTGGAACGCGACGAGGTAGCGGTAGCGCCCGCGCTGCGCCTTCGCGACCCTCTCGAACCACTCGAACTGTCCGTTGCGCCCGGCCCTGACGGCTGCTGCGTCCATTTCCCTGCCCTCAGTCGCGAGCGTGTCGATGCCGATGAACATCACTCCGTTGTAGATGAACCAGTACGTGCTTTCGAGCCCGTCCGCTCCGTTTGGCGGATTGTTCCGCGCTGCGAGGAACCAGCGGTTGTGCCATCGCGCCTTGCCTTCGTCGCGGTAGTACTCCTTGTTGCCGCACACCGCCGCCATCATGCATTTCGCGAACGGCTCGGCGCCGTTCCACTCGCGCCAGCATCTGTAGGTCTGCCCGTGCTTCACGGCGTCGCCGGTGCAGAGGACGAAGTCGATTCCGCCAAGCGGCGCCGAAGCCCTGGACGCATTGTCGAAGAGAAGCTTCACGGACTCCATCTTCTTCGGCTTGCTGGGCGTCGAGTGGACGTCGCCCATCCAGAGAAAGCAGAACTCCCCGTTTGCCCCGGCAGTCCTGAACTGCTGCGCCGGAGAGTGAGCGCCTTCGGCGGAGACGCGGTACGCGTATCGCGAGCCCGGCTTGAGCCCGTCTATTGCCGCGGCGTACTTCCAGTAGTTCGTCTGGCCCGTGTACACTGCAGGAGATCGCGTCTTGACCGTCTTCGCCTTCACGGGCCGCGAGCTTCCGTCCGTCGGCGCATATGCAAGCTCGCATGACGGACTGGACGAGTGCCAGACGACTCTCATCTGCCGCGAGCAGTCCTCGCCCGGACACGTCGCCAGCAGGTCGAACGATGGCGCGGCGTGCCCTATGGCGACCGCCGCCAGTGCGATTGCGATGTTCATGCCTCCGATTATACCATAAATGGTCTTTCAGAGCTTGGTTTACGTGAATGTGGCCGTTACGGCGTCGTTCCTAAAATTTCTGCGGATATATTCCTTTATGACGGTGAGGCATTTGGTATAATACGTGCGTTCACTGGAATAACAATGTTAAGGAGGGCAAGATGAAGACTGTTCTACAGAGAACTGGATGCCTTGTGATGGCCGTGTTCGGACTGATCTGCTCCGCGTTCGGTCTTGGGGCTCCGAGCGGGCTGACCGTGACGCCGGTCGACTTCACGCAAGCAGCATGCAACATTGACTGCTCGGCGAGGCTCTCATGGACGGCGCCTTCGGAAGGCTCGCCGACGGGCTACAAGGTCTATCGCCGTATCGCAGCCAACGAGCGTCCGACGCTCGCCGGCACGGTCGCCGCGCCAACGACGAGTTTCACCGATTCCTCGGCGACTGTCGGGCAGACATGCATCTACACGGTTGTGGCCGTGGATGCCGGAGGGGAAAGCTCCGAGTCCGACGCAGTATCCTTCCGCAAGGTCGAGAATGTCGCGACGAAAGCCAATGGCGCATGGACCAATTCGGGGACTCTCACAAGCTGGGGCAGTTTTTCGCTTGCGAACCTGAATGACGGAGACGTCGCCACCGCCGCCCGCCTCGAAGGATGGGGTGGATTCTTTTATACATTCAGCGGCAGCAAACCCTATGTGTCCTGTGTCCGCGTCTATGCGAGCAATGCCTATTCCAGTTCTACGTCACAGACCTTGTACGGGCTTCGCGATTCGAATTCGGACAGGGTCGATGTCCGCAATCCTTCCGCATCGCCTGCCGCAGATACTTTCGCCTCCGGCGCATGGACGCCCTACACCGTTCACGCTTCGTATGCCGATACGACCTGGACGGGTTTTCTTTGGGGCGGCAGCAGCCAGTATCCCATGCTCTGCGAACTTGAGGCCTACGGCTATTTCACGGCGCATCTCCTCGGCGCCCCGTCTGGCCTTGCTGCGGAGATTGTAGACAACCAGGTTTCGCTCAGCTGGTCCGCCGGCGCGAATGCGGCCTCCTACAAAGTCTATCGCAAGCCGGACGGCGGCGCATGGACGGCTGTCGCGTCGGGCCTTTCGGGCTGCTCATACACGGACACGACGGTCGAGCGCGGGAACACCTACATCTATCGTGTCGCGGCGGTTTCGGCCGCCGGAGACGAACTGTCCTCGTCCGAGCGCTCCGCCTACGTTCCCGCAGGTGCGCAGGTCTGGTGGAACTTCCCCAACGTGAAGTCGATCGCCTATCCTGGCGCGGCGTCGTGGCCGGCGAATCCGCGCCCCCACTTCCTCTCGCGCGACCGTGCGGGGACGACGCTCCTGGCGGCGATGTCCACCGACGACGGCAGGCTTCCCGCGATGACCTTCGACATGGAGGCCCTTGCAGAGGGCGACGGAGAGCTCCTGAGCCGCGAGACGGACGCGAAATCGTGGTGGATATACGGCGAGAACGCATACACGCCATGGCAGGACAAGGGGCTTTGCTGGAAGGGCGCGGCGGCGACCGATGACCTCATCTTCTGGGCGAACGGCACGGCCGCTGGCAATGCCGTCGCCGTGGTGAACCGTGCGGACGACAGCGCGGGCGTCTATTACATCGTCGATGGCGCTGGAAGCCCGCATTACTTCCATATGAACGGCGGGCTGGAGTCGAGCGCGGACGGCAACTATCTCTACTCCAACTGCGGCGCCGACGGCGAGAAGAACAAGATATTCAAGCTCTCCATTGACCGAAGCAGCAAGACCCTGCGCGTCGTCACAAGCTACGCCGTCGCCGGCCTCGACCAGATAAGAAACTTCGCCGTATATACGGTTGGCGGAACCGAACTCGCCGTCTTCGGCGAGGGCAATGGCGGCGGCAAGCTCGGCGTTCTCAATCTGGCGACCGGCGCGTCCGCTGTAATGACCGCGCCGGAGATCACCGGAAACATCGCCAACGTGAAGCTGGCGGACACTGCGGACGGACGCTACCTTGTCGCGCAGAACGAGGCCGGTCTTGTCGCCGTCTACGCGTTCGACGCCGCCAACAGGACCATTGCGCTTGAGAAGACGATTGCCGCGGCGACGATGCGGGCGCTCTACGGCGCAAGCGGCGACTTCGAATGCAGGAATCTCGAGATGACCGCCGACGGACGCTATGCCTTCATCATCTGCAACGGCGGTCCAGACACGCGCCTCAGCGTGATCGGCGCGACGCTGAAGACCGTCCCGGAGGCCGCGCCGCAGTCCCTGACTGCCGTAGCGGACATGTCAACGCTCTGGCGGGCGAAGCTCTCCTGGGCAAATACGTCTGGCGTGACGGCGTCCGGCATCCGAGTCCTCCGCGCACAGACCGGAAAGCCTGGCTACGCCACCGTCGCCGACCTGCCGCTCGGCACGACCGAATACACCGACACGTCGGCCGTCGGCGGCGTCGCCTACACCTACGCGGTCGCCTACGTCAACTCCTTCGAAGGCAAGACGGTCGCCGGTCCGGTGGCGACTGCGGCCTGCACGCCGTGGCAGTCGCTGATGCCGTACAAGGCGCAGGTCGTAAGCAACAAGGCCGTGGACGATTTTGCAAAGGTGTTTGACGGCGACCTTGACACTCAGGCTTCTACGTCCAACTACGGCCCGACCTTCGGCCTTCAGTTCAGCGAGCCCGTCGTTTTCGGGGCCTCGCGTTGGTCCGCGATCGGCTGGGCGGCAGGCATGGGAAGAGTCGACGGCGTGAAGATTTCAGGCGGCGCGGAGGGCGCGGTGTCGCTTTCGGGCAGTACCATCACAGCCATGACAGACCTCACGCAGCTTGCTCAGACCGGCTCGCCGCGCAGCGCCGACTGGTTTGAGGTGCTGAGCGGGAACACCTCGTCGTCCTGGCTCTATCTGCTTCTCTCAAGGAGCGGCGAGTGGTATGGAGACCTTCGCGAGGTCGAGTTCTACGGCGCGGTTGAGTCCCTGAAGACCGCGGCGCTTGCCAAGGACTCCGAGGCGGCGGCGTCTGTCGCGCCGGCTCTTTCCGCTAACGAGGGTGCTCTCGCCTGGACGGGCGAACCAAACGAGACGGTCGCGGTCGTCCTCTACCGTTCACGCATGGCGGAAGGCCCTTATGCGCGGATTGCGGAGGTCGCACCGGGCGTCGGAACGTTCGTCGACGAGGACGCCTCGACTGGTGTCTCGTACTTCTACCGCGCCGCGTACGTGACCGAATACCACGGAGTCAACCTCGAAGGCGTCCGGTCGGGCGCTGTGACGTGCACCAAGCCAGTTGCGGTCCAAAGCGTGCTCTTGACCGAGAACGGTGCGGCGGCGAAGACCTACGGCTATGCGGTCAAGCGCGCCGGCGGCGTCCCGCTTTCGGACGCGGAGAAGGCTTTCGACGGCTCGACTTCGACTTTCCCGCTCTGGTATGACCAGGCGGCTGGATGGGGAAAGAACCTCTACATCGGCTGCAACTTCAACGAGCCGGTCAAGATCACCAAGGCGAAGGTGGTCGCCTACAAAAACGACAACAACACGTGGAACCGCGTGTCACTTCGCGTGAGTCCCGATCTCGCGTATCTGCAGAACCCAGGCGACACCAGCTATCTCTTCCCTAACAGCGATGCCAATGCCCTAAGCTGGGGAGGCGCGTTCAGCCCGACTGCATGCACTGTGCTCAAGACCTTCGACGGCGCCGTTGCCGACGGGCAGGTCTGGGAGCAGGACGGACTCTCCACCGATTGGACGCGGTGCGCCTATCTCTGGGGAATGGCATACGATGTCTGGTATGCCTCTGTCCGCGAACTCGAACTCTGGGGCTACACGGAATCGATGTGGGAGGCGGCGCAGCCGAGGGTGGTTGTCCAGCCCGTCGAGAACGTGGCGGCGCGGATGGACGACACGACGCTGACCCTGAGCTGGACGCTCGCGAACGATGCGGCTACGGCGATTGCCGTCAAGCATCGCGTCTGTGGCGGAGCGTGGACCGTGGTAGCGACGCTCGCGGGCGACGCGACTTCGCTCGTCACCGATTCGGTGGAGATCGGTCGATACAACGAATACCGCTTCGAGGTTAGCGACGGAAGCGAGACCGTGTGGGCTGCGGACGACTTCGCCATCTGCCCGCTTCTAAGCCAGGGGTCGCGCACAGCCATCGGCTGCACCCCGACCTCCGCTTGGGACTACCTCACTGTTGAATCGGGGATGGCGTTCACGGCCACTTTCCAGCTGGCCGGCTCGGCCGCGGCCTCGCTGGGCCTCACGGCAGGAACCGGCGCCGGCAAAACCGTGAACCTCTATCTCCGCAAAGCTCTCGACGGCGCGCCGGCAGTGAACGTCCAGCGGCACTGGGTCTACGGCAACACGCTCGGCTTCTACGCCTACGATGCGGCGGCGGCAGGGCCCGGATCGTCCTACGTGATTCCGTGGACATCGGAGGGCAATGCCTCCACGCGCTTCAAGTTCGTCAAGAGCGGCAAGGACTACCAGCTGATGACGGCTGTCGAGGGAGGAGCCTGGACTGGAGCGGCATCCTACACCTTCGTCGGAGACGAACCTCTCGGGAGAGGTCCGTTCCTCGTAGGCGTCCACATCGGCGACCCCAATCTCGCGGTTCTCCCGCAAATCGCGCCGGTGCGGCTGAAGGTCAGTTCGTCGGGCTTCATGCTCTTCGTCAAGTAGATTCCAGGGGAAAGAGATGAAGTCCTGCGTCATGACAGGAGTTTGCCTGGCATTGTCCGCATACGGCGCCGTTGTCGAGGTGCCGTTGGTGGAGGGCAATGCCACGCCCGCCGTGCAGGCGGCTGTGAAGCGACTCGGAAACGGCGGCACGCTCCGCTTCGCCAAGGGCGAGTACCACTTCTTCGAGGAGGGCGCGGCGGATGTCTTCCTTGCGTCGGCAGGCAGCTCCATCGGCCAGAAGAAGGTGGTGTTCCGCCTTGAAGGCCTGAAGGACGTGGAGATCGACGGCGGAGGCTCGACATTCGTCTTCCATGGAAGCACGTTCCCGTTTGCCGCGGAACGGTGCGACGGTGTGAAGATCGGGAGATTCACCTCGCGCGTCCATAGGCTGCCCCTCGTCGAGTTCACGATTGCCGAGAAGAACGACTCTGGCTTTCTCTGCCGCTTCGCCGAGGGGAGCGCGCCCTACGAAGTGGAGGGCGGCAACATCTTCTTCGACCTCGACGAGGGGCGCTCGGACTCTCGCGAGCGCGTCATTTCCGTCCACGCCCTGCGCTACTGCCATATCCAGTACATCGCGACGCCTGGCTGCCGCCACGACAAGGACACGCTAGCCTCGACCTTCTACCCTGTCGCTGCCGAGGACCGGGGCGGCGGCGAGGTGTTCTTTCGCTACTTCGACGATCCCCACCCGAAGAACGCGGGGAAGTGCTCGTTCCCGCTTGGCGAGCCGCTATGCATGCTCCTCGCGAGCGACCGCAGCCGTTCGCTGATGGCGTTCGCCGACTGCCGCGACGTCGAGGTCGCCGACGTGGAGGTGCGGAGCGGAGTCGCGATGGGCGTCGTGGCGGAGATGTGCGAGAACGTCCGCATCCTGCGCTACAACGTCCGCCCGGCCGACGGCGCTCACGTTTCGCTCACGGCCGACGCCATTTTCCTCGTCGACACAAAGGGGCGCATCGAGATCGCGGATTCCGAAATATGCTGGGGCCTCGATGACGTGATGAACATCCACGGCAACTACACGCGACTCGAATCGGCGGATGGCCGCCGCTGCAGGCTTGCAGTCCAGCGCATCAACTATGCCGGATATTTCCCGTATCGTGCAGGTGAGAAGGTCGAATTCTCGCGCGGCAAGGGTCAGGGGAAATCCGTCCTTGGAAGGGCGGTTGTCGCGGATTTCCCGAAGCCTGGGCGTGATGCGACGCGCGCGGAGGTGGTGTTCGACCGTGACATCCCCGAAGCGTGGATCGGGTGCGACGTTGCAAACGTCTCGCATTCTCCGGCAGTCTGGATTCACGACAACAATTTCCACGACTTCCTGCACATCCGCCTTTCGGCCTTCGCGGACATTCTGTTTGAGCGCAACCGTCTCCGCAACGGCAATAGCGCCATCTACCACGACGACCTCACGGGATACTGGGGCGAGTGCGGTCCCGCGCACACGCTCGTCGTTCGCGACAACGACTTTGAAGACATGCGCAACACGTACTTCGACTTCAAGGTGCCGTTCTCGGGCCGTGCCGTCATTGACGGCAACAGGCTTCGTGGCAAGGGGGCCGGCAGACCGTACAGCTTCGGCGCCGGCGTTGCGGAGACAGTGGAGGCAAGATAGCATGGAGAAGCCATTTGCATTTGGAGCCGCCGTCCTGGCGCTCGTCATGTGTTCCGTCGCCAATGCTGCGAAAGTTTCTGCATCGACGTCGTTGTCGGCAGCAGGACGGGTGGAGTTCTCGCAGGGTGGGCAGCTTGCGGTTGGAAACGACATCTTCGCCATTTCTGCGAACAACTACGCGCGGCAGATCGAGAACACCGATGTTGGCATGAAGACCGAGCTGTACGCGATGGGACAGCGTACGTCGTGGAAGGGGCGCTACATCTCCATCGAGAAGTTCCTTGAGCCGCAAGGCGACGGTTCGTTCACCGTCACATGGTCGCTCGACATAAAGCCATGCGGGGAGCCGGCGGCCGCAAACCTTTGTCTGGAGGTGCCTCCGGAGTCGTTCGACGAGCTTCCGCCGCAGCAGACGCGGCACCCCGATGCGGATGGAGTGTTTCGGCTGAACGGCCTTTTCGGCGGATTGGAGGCGTCGGTCGCCGGCAGCGACGGCACCTGGGTCTTTGAGGATTTCCGCAAGGCCGCATGGTCAGGGCGCTTCCGGTTCCGCTGCAGCGTTCCCTACACCGGGCTTGCGCCGTGGAAAGGCCGTCTGTCGATGAACTTCATGGGAACGGCGACGAGACACCCGGCCTTTCGCGTGTTGGATGTCTCGGCCGCCGCCACGACCGGGCTCACCGACGAGACCGACGGCGACGGCAAGGGCGGCTGGACCGACCAGGGACGCAACGATCTCTCGCCGCTTGCGAAGGGAGCAGACCTTATGAGCCGCTTCGTGCCGCTCAAGGTCACGTCGCGCGCAATCGTGCTCGCGGGCGGTGAAAGGTTGCACTTCCCCGCCGAATCCCGCGAGATTTCGGTCGGATTCACCGTTCGTCGCCTTGACTTTCTACATGCCGTCGCATGGGCGGGCAATCCCGGCAGCGTGGCGTTTCGCTATCGTGTCCGCTATGCTGACGGTACGACAGCGGAGATACCAGTCGTCACTGGCGAGGACGTCAACGACTGGCACGGCGTCGTCGAACCGAAGTGCGGCTACATCGCCTGGGAGGGAGCGAACAGCGCCTCCTCTCTGGCGCTCCACCATTCGCGCTGGGTGAATCCCGCTCCCGAGAAGGCGGTTGCCGGCTTGACGGTTCTCGGGAATCCCGAAGGCGGCGCCGTCCCGATGGTGCTTGGCGTCACGGCGCTTGATGCGGCGCACCTGACGGACCGCCAGTTCCGCGCGCTCGAGAACCTGTTCGTCAACAAGCCGCGAAATGACGTCGATACGTCGGGCTGGTATCCGTGCGAGCTTCCCTGGGGAGGCCCGGACAGGACGATCGCGGCGGGAACGGCGCTCGATGCATCCGCCGCGCTCGCGACATCGGCTGCCGCCTTCGACCGGCATGCCTGCGGCGACTACGGGCGGCTTGTGGCGGTGGGGAACCATCTCGAGTTCGAGCGGCGGCCTGGCGAGCGGGTGGCGGTCTGGGGCGTCAACTTCGCATCCAACTCCTCGTCGCCGCCGAAAGACCTCGCACAGGGAATAGCGGACAACCTCAAGAGGCAGGGCGTCAACATGGTGCGGTTCCACAAGTTCGGCGGACATCCCGGACGGCAGATGACGCCGGACGGCGTCCTTCTGCCCGAGCTCCAGGACCGGATGGACTACTTCGTCTCCATCCTGAAGAAGTCCGGCATCTACGTCTACATCGACTGGGAGGATCTGCTCGCCTTTCCGCAGCTTGCAGGCCCGTGGCCCTTCAAAAAGGGCCTGGTCTGGGCCCCCGTGTTCATGCCGTCGTTCCGCAAAAGCGAGCGCGACTACGCGCGGGCTCTTTTCGGTCACGTCAACCCCTACACCGGGCTTTCCTACGCCGAGGACCCGACGGTCGCCTGCATAGAGATTCTGAACGAGGCAGATCTCTGCACCGTCATGAACGGGAATCCGCGCCAGATGCTCGATCCGGAATTCTACGGCGAACTCGACCGGCAGTGGCGGGAGTGGAACGCGACGCGCGGCCGTCCGGAGGTTAATTCCATCGCGGACGACGTGGGCAATCCCGACAGGCTTCGTTTCACCGCTGACGTCCAGCGCGGATACCAGCAGTCGCAGCGCGCGTTCCTCGTGGAAGAGCTCGGCTATCGCGGGCTCGTCACCGGAAACAACATCGTCCAGCACGCCTATGCGGCGATAGCCATCGACGACGGGATGGACTTCGCGGGTCTGCATGGCTATGTCGGGCATATTCCAGGCTACTACAACACGCCGTACGACAATACGTCCGTCGTGCGGACCGTCTCTCCGGGAATCCCGTTCTTCGGCCAGACATGGGCGCGCCCCGCCGACAAGCCCTACTGCTTCGGCGAGTGGAACTTCTGCTATCCGAACGACTACCGGTCGGAAGGGCTGCCGTTCACGACGGCGATGATGGCGCTGCAGGGATGGGACATGTCGCTCTTCTACGCCTTCGACGGGCCCATGACCTGGGGCGACTGGGAGCATCTCCGGACATGGGGACTTGCGGGCGTCTTCGCGTGCGGGGCGGGGATGGATCCTAGCACGTGGGGTCTTACGGTGCCGTGTGCAATCGCATTCCGCCGCGGGGATATCCGTCCGTCGAAGAACGTCATCACCGTGAGCCATACGCGGGACGAACTGCTGAAGATGGGCACCCCGTATCTGATGCGGCAGATGCAGCTTTCATGGATGTTCATGCTGGGCCGCGTCTACACCGAAGTCGCTGACAAGCCCGACCTTCGGCGCTGGCCGATGAAGCGCAGTGCGGGGCTCGGCGAGTGGGACGAGATCAAGTCCGTCGCCGCGGACCTGGGCGTTGGGGGCGTGACGGACGGCTTGCTCGTGAGCGACACGGGCGAAATGAAGAAGTTTGTCGGCGACGGGCTCTTCCTCCTCGACACGCCGCGCAGCAAGTTCGCGCTCGGCAACCTCTCGTCGATGGGACGCGACGGACGTGTCCTCTCGGGAGTGGCGGTCAAGTCGCCTGAGACATTCGCCGCGCTCACATTGACGAGCCTTGACGCCGAGCCCTCTTCCTCAATCGAGTCCGCGCGGCGCGTCCTCGTCTGTCTTGTGGGCAACTCGCGCAACGAGGCGGCGGTTGTCCACGGGCGCATGATCATCGACCCTGGCTGGGAGAAGAGCCGCACCGTGCTTGCGGAGCCGCTTGAGGCGACGCTGGCGTTCCCGAACGCGAAAGGTCCGTTCAAGGTCTACAGACTCTCCCCTCGGACAGGCAAACGGCTGGGCGAAATGCCCGTTGACGCCGACGGCGGCTTCACGATACAGAAGTCGGCGCATACGATCTACTTCGAGGTCGTCCGAGAGCCGTCCGCCGGAATGATTGGGAAGTAAGGAGGTTCCGCAGTGAAGATTCAGTGGTGCATAGTCCATGCGATTGGTCTTTTCTCGTTCGTGCTTCAGGCGCAGACGCTTGATCTCGCCGGCACATGGCGCCTTTCCGGCCAGGGAGAGTTCCTAGAGCCCGTCTCGTGCGCGGCGGCCGTGCCGGGCGACGTCCATTCCGCCCTGCTGGCGGCGGGGCTCATGGAGAATCCGTTCTTCGGCCGCAACGAGATGCATGTCCAGTGGGTCGGGCAGCGGACATGGACGTTCTCGCGCACATTCGACGTCTCTCCTGAGCTTCTCGCGCACAAGACCGTGATTCTGCGTCTCGAGGACTGCGACACCTTTGCGATGGTCCGTGTCAACGGCGTCGAGGTCGGCAGGGCGAGCGATCGGTTCAATCGCTGGGATTTCGACGTCCGCCGCGCGCTCAAGGCCGGCACGAACGAGCTGACTATCGCCTTTGACTCCGCCTGGCGCGAGGGAGACATGCGGGCGAAGGCGAACGGGCGGCCGTATCCGATGAGCTGCATGGAGTTCGCGTGGTTCAACAACGGCTCATTCATCCGCAAGCCGGCCTGCCATCGCGGATGGGACTGGGGGCTCGCGCAGATGACGACCGGTCCGTGCGGCCCCGTCCGCATCATCGCCTCCGACGGAGAGCGCATCGACTACGTCTATACAAGGCAGGACTTCAACGACGACCTCACGTGCTGCACTTTGAGCGTGATGGCCGAGCTCGAGACGGGCGCGGTCGTGACCAATGTCGTCAGGATCGACAATCCTCCGCTCTGGTGGCCTAACGGAGCAGGCGAGCAGAATCTCTACGAGTACGAGGTGCAGGTCGAAGGGCAGACGCTGCGCAGGCGCATCGGGCTCCGCAAGCTCGAAGTCGACAGAACTGGCGGCGGGCTCGCCTTCAAGGTCAACAACCGGGCGATCTTCATGAAGGGCGCGAATTGGATACCCTGCTCTGCATTCGACAACGAGCAGACGCCCGCGCGCTATCGCGATCTTCTGGAGAGCGCGAAGGCGGCGAACATGAACATGATTCGCGTCTGGGGCGGCGGACAGTACGAGAAGGACTGCTTCTACGATCTTTGCGACGAACTCGGGCTGATGATCTGGCACGACCAGATGTTCTCCTGCGCGGTTTATCCGGCCGACAGACGGTTCCTCTCCGAAGTGCGCGCGGAGACCGTGCATCAGCTCAAGCGTCTGCGCGACCACGCGTCCATCGCGCTGTGGTGCGGCGACAACGAATGCGTCGGCGCGGCGCGCGGGTGGTTCGGCGACTTCATCACAGCGGCGGCGCGCCCGGCCTACATCGAGGAGACGAAGCGCCGCTATGCCGTCCAGGCCGAGGCGGTCCGCGCGGCAGATCCGTCGCGTACGTTCTGGCCGTCTTCGCCGTGCGCGGGAGAGGCCGACTTCGACCACGACGCCTGGCATGACGACTCGAAGGGCGACATGCACATCTGGACTGTCTGGCACGAGAACAAGCCGTTTGCGAACTACTACGACTACAAGCCCAGGTTCTGCAGCGAGTTCGGCTTCCAGAGCTTCTCGTCGCGCGAAGTCGCCGAGACGTACTGCCGGCCATGTGACGTCTACAGCGGCGGCCTCGACTTCGAGTGGCATCAGAAGAACGTGGGCGGCAACGACCGCATCCGCAGGACGTTCGCCAGATACTTCCGCGAGCCGAAGGACATGGACGGCGTGCTGTACCTTTCCCAGGTGCAGCAGGCGCTGGCCATCAAGACCGCCGTCGAAGGCTGGCGCGCCTTGCGTCCCCACTGCATGGGCACGCTCTACTGGCAGCTCAACGACCTCTGGCCCGTCGCCTCGTGGAGCTCCCTCGAATACGGCGGCAAGTGGAAGCACCTCCACCATCATGCGCGGCGCTTCTACGCGCCGGTCTCCGCCGCCGTCAGGCCCTGCGCGGACGGGAATGCGGTTTTCGCGTTCAACGACACCGCCGAAAGCGTGGCGGGCGAATTGACGGTCGAGCGATGGACCTATGACGGGGTGAACGTGTCGACTGAGAAGAAGAACGTCGTCCTGCCGCCGGACTCGTCCACTCGGGTTTCTTCCATACGTGATTCCTCCGGCGACGATGGCCAGGCTCCTGCTTTTGTCGTTCTAAGGCTGAAGACGGCACAGGGCGTGTTCCGAAACGACTGGCATCCCGCACCGTACAAGGACGTGCCGGTTGCCGACGCGAAGATTGCCCTGTCGACGCCTGCTGGTCTCACGGTGTCGGTCTCGGCCGACAAGCCCGCGTTCTTTGTCTGGCTCAACGTGAAGAACATCCCCGGCGAGTTCGACGACAACTCCTTCACGCTTCTGCCTGGCGAGACGCGCACGCTGGTGTTTCGTCCGAAGAAGCCAGTCACGCCCGAGGCCTTCCGCGCAGCCCTTGCCGTGACGCATCTTCGCGAGTCGTACAAATGAGCCGCCCTCCGCCGATGCATCGAGGCGTCTCAGGGCCCGCGAGTCTTCATGTCCGGCGCCACATGGCGCGTGAAATATGCTAAAATACTCTGCGTAACGTGACTCTTCGCTCGTCATGGCGGAACGGGTTCCTGTGACGGCAAGGCGGTACGCATGAAGACCATCCTTTACTTTTACGAAAGCGCCTTCACGATGTGGCGCCGTCGTCTGGCGGGCGTCTACGCCGTCGCCAGGAACGAGGGCTGGCAGGTCGAGTCCGTCGACGTCGGCGAGCTCGCGCGCGGCATCTGCCCGGTGCTCGACTACTGGAAGCCTGACGGAGCGATCGTCGAAGGCGGCGTCTTCCGGCACAGGGGATGTTCGGTCGGCGACTTTGCGGGCCAGACGGTCGTGTACTGCGACGTTGACGAGGGGGTTGTCGGGGCTCGCTACTTCGGCGTTCGCCATGATTCGGCGGATGTCGTCAAGAAGGCGTCGCGGGAGCTGCTTTCCCGCGATTTCGCGACATACGGCTTTGTCCATTACCGCACGCATCGCGACTGGTCGGTCGAACGCGAGACGATCTTCCGCCAGGAGCTGACGCTGCGGGACAAGGCCGTCGTGTCGTTCGACTCGTGGTGCCATCCGAAGAACGAGGACAACGCGGCGTTCTGCCGGAGGCTGGAGTCGTTTGTGGCGTCGCTGCCCAAGCCCTGCGGGATACTCGCGGCAAACGATGAGATGGCCGTGCACGTTCTGAGGGCAGCCGGTCGGCTGGGAATCGCCGTTCCTGAGGAGATGGCCGTCATGGGCATCGACAACGACGAGCTGGTCTGCGAGAACACGATTCCGACGCTCTCCAGCGTCGCGCCGGACTTCGTGCGCTCCGGAAAGCTTGCTGCGTCCCTGCTTGCGCGCCGTTTCAGCAGACCGAATTTCGAGCCAGTCGTCCTTTCCTTCGGCTCGGCGCCGCTTGAGAGGCGTCATTCGACCCGCAAGACCGAGCGAGTGGACATGCGCGCCGTGAGGGCGGTCGAATACGTCCGCCAGCACGCCTGCGACGGCATCACGGCCGCCGACGTCATCCGCGAGATGGGGCTCAAGGTGCGCACGGCCGAACTGCGTTTCCGTGAAGTCGCCAAGCGCTCGATCCGGGACGAGATCATCGCCGTGCGCGTCGCACGGGCGAAGGAGCTTCTCAGAAGCCGCAAGCTGAACGTAAACGACATCTATCTGAAGTGCGGCTACCGCGACTGCCGTTCCCTGCGCGCCGTCTTCACGAAGGCGACGGGCATGTCTCTCGTAAAATGGCGTGCCAGAAACTGACAAGACGAGCGTGAACCGCTGGAATCTCCGTCGGCTTTGGCTTTAACTCCGATGGTTTGGGCTCTCGCTAAACCGCTGGAGGCCGTTCCCTCGGCTTTAGTTGATGGCGAGCGTAGGGGGCGACAGTCGCACGAGGTTCGTCTATTTAACCACGAATCTACACATATCTGCACAAAGGCGCAAACCGTGCAAAACACGCCGAAAACCGCTGAAAACGCATCTGCTGCGTTTTGACTTTGTGCGCATATTTTGATACCATATTCATGCTTTCGATAGTGGTACTATGCCCTTGAAGCGGAAAGCGAGGCAACAACTTGGGAATATTACCGACAGAATGGATTGAAAAAGTGGTGACCATCCTAGATGCTGGGAAGGCTGGCACTCGCGCAGTCACAAACACAGCCCGCCTTGACTGGAGGGTTGCATGAAAAAATCATATCGAGAGAGCCCGTGACAATTCCAGACGGCCACGGCGGCATCCTTGAAACTATCTATGTGGATGTGCCTGCCATGCAGAACGAGGAAACCTGCGAGGTATTTCTTGGAGATGATGCGCTCGGAATGCTAGACCATGTGAAAGCCGTTCGCATGGGCGGATATTCGGTTGAGATGACAATCCAGCCGTTTGCCGTTGCAACTTCTGGCAACCATCCATCCAAGGGGTCATCGTCACGCGAAATGGCATATGCGTAAGATCAATCTCAAATCGTGGAAACTGACAATGAAAGGAACAAGCCCATAGACAGTTAAAACGATAAGGCGGGAGAAATCCGCCGACAGCAATTTGCAATGCTGCAAGCAGTCGTTCAAGCAAAACCTGAGAAATTTTACTGGCGACACATTGCAGAGGAAGCGCAAACGCGCATACCTCTCTTCGTGTTCCGGTAAAGGCAATCTCAGGGTTCGCATGAAAAAACGAAGAGAGGTTTCCTTTTCGTTCCGACCGTGAGCGGCAAAACAACAACTCACAGAAAAAGGAACGAAAAGAATGAGTAAAAAAGAAGTCACCGCGAACGAGACAAACGCGAATGGCGGAAGACTGACCACTATCCATTCGCGGAAACTTTTTCTCATGCTCGCGACTTCGCTGGGGTTGTTGACTTCGGCGTACGCCCTCGAATACGATCAGTTCGTCTATGATAAGTTGGATAACGGCGAGGCGAAAGTGACCGGTCTCACCAACGCCGGCAAGGACGCGGAGATGCTAACCATCCCCGAGACGATCAACGACATCCCGGTGACCCGGATCGCCTACAATGCGTTGCGCGGCGCGAAGTGCTACGGCATCACGATTCCGAATTCCGTGAGATATATCGCAGACTATGCCTTTTATAGTTGTCCGAATCTCATTTACCTTGAGA
>JAEEZC010000336.1 GCA_016288465.1 Verrucomicrobiota bacterium
ATCACGAACAATGTCGTCGAGGAGAACTGGTCTGTCAGGCGGAAAGAGCGCGCGGCAAGAATGGCGGCAAAACAACTTTCTGAGATCCCTTTGCCGGTTGTAACCAACTTTTTCAGACAGTTTAATGATAAGGATGATACAAGCAAGCTGAAGGGCATCACTCTTCCAGCCATGCTTTACCGCACCAATCTTGAGCCTGAGGTGATGGCTTACATGCGATCTTTGTGTGTTCGAACGAATGTTTCTTGCAATGTTGGGTTTGATGTGGTTTACATTATGTTCGAGACGTTGAAAACCATGCCGGACGAGATGAAGCCGGCGGCGACGAATCGTGTCGCACAATATATATACTTCTCTATCATGCATACGACGCGAAGCATTGCTTGGCAGGATCGCGAACTTGCAAAAATTATCCCGGCTTATTCAAACAGCATTCAAAGGTTGTTGGCCTTACGATATGTGGAAGCCTCGATTGCAAATCCTCGAATTAAAGAGTGGGCGCATAAGGAGGTTGAATCGCTTTCATCCATCCCCACCAACAAGCTCAACAACATCAGCTGGATCGCCGAAGACGTGACTGGCGGGAAGTGACTTTCCGCTAGCGCCAACGCAAAACATTGCAAGTCTGCATAGGGGCAGCACACAATGTGGCCCGCCATATCTATGGTATAATGGCGTCAAAACTCCCCCTACACGCCTAGCAAACGCCGCGTACACCATTATCAAACGATGCGTACACGGGCAGAAAAACGCCTAATGCGCTATCCTTTAGCTTGCCTTTGAAACCCTGTTGCATGGCAGTGGGATTGCCTTATGTTTTATGTTAATTGTGCTGATAGTGGATGACTTTCGGTTCACTGTTTCCGATGTAAAGTGCTTTTTCGGAGCTTATGTCTTCTACGTGGTGTTTTTGTTTCTTAGTTACTACATCTATGCGTTTCTTCAGGGAGGCCGTACATCATGGGAATACGTTGTCTACAGTAAAGGAGTCACATCAAGCTTGGTAGAAAGCAATTTGATGCGAACAAAGTTTGTTGAGGGAATGTTGCAGTTCATGGCTGCATTTGGCCATATTTTGTCCCTGGGCAGGAGGTTGTCGCAGCGCAAATCAATTTATTCCGAGTTTGGTTCCGTTACAAAAATCAAGGCAGATAGAGATAATAACGTTATCAAGATCTATTTCGGCAGAATCTTCAGCAAGTCCGGTCGAATCTGCAACAAGATATTGGTCCCAGAAGAATATTATGACACAGTTTTGTGCTTCGTAACTTCACATTGCCGCGTTAAAAACCTATCAAGCGACGGGGTCTTCGGGTCGAACGTGGAAAGTCGGGCTAGTCGTTTCTCTGTCTTGCGCGCCATTCGCGCATCGACATGCCGAACCGCTTGCGGAAGAGGTGGGTGAGCGCATCGGGATCACGGTAGCCGCATTCCGCCGCAATTGCGGAGACGGGCATTCGCGTTGACGTCAGCATCGTCTTGAGCTTCGCCATCCGCACGTCTTCGATGGCTGTGCGGATCGTCCCGCCCGTAGCCTCGCGCCACCGCATCTCCGCAAGCCGCCTCGACACGCGCAGATGGGTGACCACGTCCTGTACGCTGATTCCGTCCGTGGCGTGGTCCTGGATGAATCGCCTCGCGTGGTCCACCAGGATGGCCGACGGAGGCCGCAGGTGCGTCGATTCGCGTTCCACGACCTTGTTCGGCGGGACGGACACAATGCTGTGCCGGCGCGGAGCGGACTTGCGCCTTGCCATTTTCTCAAGCGTCTCGGCGGCTATGCGCCCCATCTCGACGTGTCCAGGCAGAATGCTGGAAAGGGGGGTGGAGGCATGGGCGCACAGAAGCTCGTCGTTGTCCACTCCGAGCACGGCGACCGCGTCGGGCACGGAGATGCCGGCCCTTCCGCAGGCGTCGAGGACCTCGATTGCCCTGATGTCGCAGGCGGCCATTATCGCGGCGGGCTTTGGCAGTTCCACGATCCACTTCACGAGCGCGCCTATGTTCGCCTCCGAGCCGGAATCGGGCGTGGAGGGAAATACGCGGACCACGGCGTTCGGGGCGGACGCGGCGATGCGGGAGCAGAATGCGCTGGATCGTTCCATGGCCCAGTTGTCGCTTGGCCCCGCCAGCACGAACCCGTAGGAGTTGAACCGCCCGTGGCTGAAGAAGTGCCTGGCGCCCATGTCGCCAATCGCGGCGTTGTCGTTGTGGACGAAGACCATGGTGCCTTTTCGCGAGTCGAAGTGCGGGTGCTTTATGCCTATCGAAGCGACGGGAATTGGCGTTTTGGCAAGAGCAAGCATAAGCTCTTCCGAGCATGGCTCGGTGATGACAATGGCATTCGTGCCGTCACGCTCCGCTGCATGGAGTTTCGCGACCGTAAGCGGGTTGTCCTCCGGCTGCATGAGGTCGAGCGTCCAGTTTGACGAAGACTCGATGTGACGGAACAGCCCCATTAGCACATCGCGGCTTGAGGCGAACCGAAGGGAAATCGTGACAATCGCCTTTTTAGGGTCCTGATTATTCCTTTTTGCGCACATCGCCCGCATTATACCATAGTCTGCCGATGTTGCGCAATAGTTCGGAAAAGCCCTTCGCAAAAGAACGGGTTACAAATGGTATAATACGCACAGAAGCACAAAAGGGCAAAGTGGTAAGATGCAAACGACAGCCATGAGATTGTTTAAAACGGCATGCGCGGCATTTGTGATGACTGCTGCTTCGGGCGTCGTCCATGCCGACGGCGTTGGAGAGAACCTGGACTTCGAGCGCGGCAGCGTCGGGTGGACCCTGCCGCCGGCGTATTCCGTCAGGAAGGGCGCGGGCATGAACGGCACGGCGGCGCTCGTGTACGAGAACTCGGATCCGAATCTGCCGTATGCGTATCCCTCCCTGAAGATTCATCTCGAGACAGGGCGGATATACCGTTTTTCCGCATGGGTGCGTACCGAGGGCCTGAAGTCTGCGAAGGGAGGCGGCGCGAAGCTCGGCATTGAACGAAGCGATGCGAACGGGCGGCATCTCGGAGGCACATACTCGAGAGACCTCAAAGGCGACTCGGATTGGACTCGCATAGAGGGCGTCACCTCCGAGATCAGCGAGATGACGGCAAGCATAGTATTCATACCCTATTGCACGCCAGGCTGCGTCGGGAAGGCCTATTTCGACGACATTGAGATCGTCCCGTACGAAAAGCCTCCGGTCGGGCACATGCTTTCATCGGTGTACCGCAACATTGCCGCGGCCGGGAGCGTGGAGTTCGTCGTCGGTCTTGTCGTGCCGGAGAGGTTCCGGCTGGAAGACCTGAAGGCGGAATTCTCATACGAGAAGCAGGACGGCGGTCGCAAGACGGCGCCTGCGAAGGAGCTTGGGCGCGACATGGCGCGGTTTGCGGTCGATGTCGCCGAAATGAAGTCCGGCAGGAGCGTCGTCGCGTTCCGCCTCAATGCGCCGGACGGTTCCGTCTTGGGCTCTGCCAAGCTTGCTTTCAATCGCGTCGCCAAGCTGCCGGAGCGCCGCGTGTGGATAGACGAGCATCGCCGCACGATCGTCGATGGCAAGCCGTTTTTCCCTCTCGGCATGTACGCGGGTAACGTCGGCAGACGCGCGGAATACGTGAAGGGTCCGTTCAACTGTGTGATGCCCTACGAAGCGCCAGACGCCGTCGGCATGGACTTCTACTGGACGAACGGGGTGAGGGTGATATATTCGGTGAAGGACGTCTATGCCGGAGCTAACCACGCGCCGGCCTCCGTGACTAGCGAAGACGCGGCAGACTCGTACGTCCGGGCTAAGGTTGACGCATTCAAGAACCATCCAGGGCTACTCGCCTGGTACGTCAACGACGAGCTCGTCGGCGATGGATGGCATGGTGCGCTCACGCACAGGCGAGACTTTCTGGAACAAGCCGACCCTGACCATCCGACATGGTCGGTCGTCTATCAGCTTCAGTTTCTGCGCGAGCTGGCGCCGACGTTCGACATCATCGGCACCGACCCGTATCCTGTGCCGGACAAGCCGCTGTCGATGGTTACGGACTGGACGCGCCAGACCGACCGCGCCTACTTCGCGTTGCGTCCGATGTGGCAGGTTCCGCAGGCGTTCGACTGGGGCGGATATCGTTCTGAATGGCCCGGCTCGCCCGAGAACAGGATGCCGACGGTAGATGAAATGCGTTCGATGTCATGGCAGTGCATCGCGTCCGGCGCCAACGGCCTCATATACTATTCCTTCGCGGCCATACAGAAGCAGACCCACGGGCTGCCGTTCGCAAAGGCATGGGCCGACATCTGCAAGGTTGGCGAAGAGGTGCGCAGGTACATTCCCGTGCTGCTGTCGGTCGAGCCGACGCCGGAAGTGACGGGCGCGCCGTCCGAGTGGGGCGTGCGCGTGTGGCGCAAGGATGGCACGACGTGGCTCCTCGCCGTCAACGCACAGGACAAGGCTGATTCCGCCGAGATCACGCTTGGCGAAGACTTTGCGCGCATTGCGGCGGAATTCGGCCCGGCTGCCGCAAAGACCGGGCCACGCACGCTCAGGATTTCGCTCGCGCCGAACGAACCGGCGCTGTACAGAATCAACTGACAGGCAAACCAACCGAAAGGAACGACAACCATGAAACGTATCATTGTGGCAGCGCTTGCAACGACGGCGCTCGCGTTCGCGGCGTTGGCGGAAGAGTACGATCGCCTCCTTGAGGCGATACACATACCGCAGGGCGCTTATTTCAATACAGGCTGCATCGTCAAGGACAATCCGCGCATCATTGCCGACGTTAGCCTGGAGACTACGGCTGATTTCGACCTGTTCGCCGTGAGGCAGCGTGTCGCCGGATGCTGGATCCTTAATTGCGGAGCCGGCCAGTTCTGGTATCGGTACGGGACTGCAGCTCATGGTCCAGGAGTTGGCGCCTATTCGGTGTGGCAGCGTCTGCAGATCGAGTGCGGAAAGACGATCACAGTCAACGGCACGCCGTTGTGGACTGCGGACGACTACGACTTCTCGGCGAACGATGCGCAAATGGAGGTTCCGGGAAGGCAGTATCTCCAGGATTGTACGCTGAGGGCGTTCAAGATCGAGGACGGCGGTCAGCTTGTGCGCGACTTCGTGCCCGCAAAGAAGGACGGCGCATGCGGACTCTACGACCGCGTCAACGACCAGTTCTACGCGAATGCCGGGACGGGAACCGTGACGGAAGAAGTGAATCTGCGCACTTACGCCATCGAGGATGCAAACGGAATGACCGCCGTGACCTGCAACTGGACCACTGTATGGGCCGACGGACGCGAGGCCGACAAGATTTTCGACGGCAATCTGGCGACATATTACGACCCGCAAAGCGCCAACTGCGACACTTGGGTGGGGTATGGACTTGTCCAGACCAGCGTGGTGACGCGCATCCGCGTCTAAGGGCGCAACACCGCTGAAACACCGGAGCGTCTCAAGGCCGCCGTCATCGAAGGCGCGAACGAGAGCGACTTCTCCGACGCGGTCGTGTTGCATCGCTTCAGCGAAAGCGTCCCCGACGACTGGTACCAGAACCAGAGATGGATCGAGGTCGTGCCTGACGTGGCCGGGTCCTTCCGGTATTACCGAATAATCCAGAGGCAGGTCGGATCTGAAAACACTTTCGCCGGCAACGTGGCCGAGCTTGAGTTCTATGGCGTAGATGCCGATTCGTTCGCTGGATATCTCGCAGACAACATCCAGCCGCCTGCCGGTCTCGCCGTGACGCGCGGCGCGTACCCTGTCGTCGCAAACGTGCTCAGTTGGAGCAGGGGCGTAGGATCTTCCAGCACCTCCATTCTGCGGTCGGCCGGCCCCAACGGCCCATGGTCGGAAATCGCGCGCGCAACCGGTTCCAGTTATGAGGACACGACAGCACCGGCCGGTGTCTTTTCCTACTATCGCGTCGCGGCGAACTACCCCATAGGCGGGGCGAGCGTCTCCATGACGAACGACGCGGTGGCGTCGATAGTCCGCTGGCGCCTGTTGGAGCGAGATCCAAGCGACATGACGCATGTCCGCTCGGGCGTGAGCATCATTTACAGGGGTGGTCCGGGCTACTGGACGGGCAATTCGATTGCGGAGAGCGTCGCGATGCCGTTTGACAACGGTTTTGGGCGCTACAATTATGCTGACATCGCTGCTGATTCGGTGAGGACAAGCATCGGTGTCGATTTTGGCCAGGATGCTTGTTACGTCGCATTCCTGCGGTTCTATTTCGTCAATGATGCGCAACCGGCTCGTTTGACGGGTGTTCGTTTGGCTGGGTCCAATGCCGCCGAATGGTACGCCGCCGGAAATTTCGACGATTTGACGGCGCCTTTCGACTATACGTCGGCAGGACGTTGGTATGAAGCGTCGTGTGATGGCGCGGGAGGACCCTATCGCTATCTCTTCTGCCATAATCCGTCGAACAACGGATGGAGCTGCAATGCGACGGAGCTTCAGTTCTACGGATGGCTTGAATCCGACTTGGCGGCGGTTGCGCAGGGTGTGGCGGACATCACTACGACATACGGTACGACGCCGTCGGTCACATTGTCGTGGACTCCCGCCAAGTACGGCACTTACACGATTGAGCGCAAGACCGGCAGCGGAGCGTGGACGTCCGTTGCGAGCGCACTCCCTGCCGCTACGTCTTCGTGGACGGACACTGCCGTAGTCTGTGACGGGACGCGCTACACCTACCGGATAACGACGGTCAACGGTACGAGCGAGGCCTATTCGGCGGACTGCGAAGTCGTTCCGTATCTCGCCGGCAGCGGCACCGGGCTTCACGCCGAATGGTGGACAAATCATGTTGCCACGACAGGCGGCGAGATGCTGGCGCTCGTCACGACGAATACGGCAATCGACATTGCAAATGCCTCGGTCGGCGGCGAAACGGAGAACATCCTCGCCCGTTGGTCGGGCAAGCTGATTGCGCCGTGCGCGGGCGGCTACACGTTCGATGCGCAGGCGTCTGGCGTGGCGTATCTCTGGATCGACGGCAATCCGGTGCTGTACAAGGATGTCCAGTCTGGCTCGGCAAGCCTGGCAGCCGGCGAGCATGACATCACGGTCAAGTGGGTCCACAAGAACGGCGTCGGCCATTGTCGAATCCTTTGGGGAGGTTGCGTCACGCACGAGGTCATTCCGGCGGCGCAGCTTCTCCCGGCCCCGCCAAAGGCTCTGCCCGATGGTTGGGTGAACGCCCGTTCGTTCGATGCCTCAGCCGGTTCCACTTGGCTTGGTGACGTCAAAGCCAACGCCAACGGCTCTTTCGACGTGGCTCACAGCGGCCGAGACCTCTCCTGGGGCACAGTTGGCTATGATTTCATGTGGCAGGATGTTAAAGGTGACTTCACCATTACGGCAAAACTGGAGCCTCTTGCGATTGACGGCGGATGGAACGGGCGCAAGGCGGGAGTCATGGTGCGCAGTTCGCTGGACGCCACGTCGATGATGCGTGCATATGGCGTAAAGCGGACTGGCGGCAATTTCTATCTCGTCGGGGTGCATAAAACGGCCAGCACGGAATCTTACGTGCGCGAGCAGGACAAGGTCTCTGGCGCTCCGCTCAGTTCCTACTCCGCGTCTCCGACATGGGTGCGCCTGAGCCGCAAGGGCAATGTGTTTACGTGCGACTACAAGACTGCGGCAACGGACCAGAGATGGGTGACGCACTACGAATATGAGGACGTGAACGGCGAATATGGCGAAACGGCCTATGTCGGTCTTGCTGCATGGGGCGAAGGTGGCGGCGGCGATACGGCCGTTCCATACTACCTGTGGCGGTTCTCGGATGTGCGCCTCCATACGCCGAAGGGCATGATCATGTTCATCAGATGACAGGTGAGAAAGGAAAAGTTGCGATGAGATGTGCTTTGTCGAGTAGTGCCGCGTTGGTGACCGCCTTTGGCCTGTCGCTTTCGCTTGGCGCCGCCGAGCCGGCCGTGACAGCTCTTGTCACTGTGGACGCGGCGAAGTTGGCAGGCGCCATAAAGCCGATGCACGCGGTGAACAACGGGCCGAGCGTCAACAAGCCAGGCGGCGACCAGAAGCGCGGGAACTTCGAGGAGTACCGCGCCGCGAGAATACCGTTCGCGCGGACGCACGATTCCATTAACTGCGTGTCAGGCGGGGCGCACACGTGCGACATAAGACCAAGGGGGACTGTCCCCGTCTTGGCCTTTTGACGCGTTCGCCCTGCCTTTTCGCGAGATTCAGGCAGTTATTGCGATCGAGGTAGGCGCGGCGGAGCGAAGGGGAAATCGGGGACAAAAGGGACTTTGAAGGGGCGCATTAGAGTTGTAGGGTGTGAAGTTTCCGGCTTCACCTCTTACTCTTCACTTGTTTAGGCCAATGCAAGGCAGTTTTTGATATAATATACGAGCTATGGCAGACAAGATCAAGATGCAGGCGGGGCGGCTCGTTGTCCCCGAGAACCCTATCATTCCGTTCGTTGAAGGCGACGGCACCGGTCCGGACATCACGAAGGCCGCGATGGTGGTGTGGAACGCCGCGGTCGAGAAGGCTTACGGCGGCGCCCGCAAGATCGAGTGGAAGGAAGTGCTGGCCGGAGAGAAGGCCTTCAAGGCGACCGGCGAATGGCTGCCGCAGGCGACTCTCGACGCGTGCCGCGACTGCCTCGTCTCGATCAAGGGCCCGCTCACGACTCCGGTCGGCGGCGGCATCCGCTCCATCAACGTCGCGATGCGGCAGGAGCTGGACCTGTACGTCTGCCTGAGGCCTGTTAGGTGGTTCAAGGGCGTGCCTTCTCCCGTCAAGCGCCCCGAGCTTACCGACATGGTGATCTTCCGCGAGAACACCGAGGACATCTACGCGGGCATCGAGTGGATGAACGGGACGCCCGAGGCCGAGAAGGTGAAGGCTTTTCTGCTCGGCGAGATGGGCGTGAAGAAGATACGTTTCCCGAAGTCCGCCTCGATCGGCATCAAGCCTGTGTCGCAGGAGGGCACCGAGCGCCTCGTGAAGGCGGCTCTCGACTATGCCGTCGCGAACGACCGCAAGTCCGTGACGCTCGTGCAC
>JAEEZC010000337.1 GCA_016288465.1 Verrucomicrobiota bacterium
GATCGGCGTGTTCAGCACCGCAAGCTCCGTTCTCGCCGAGAGCTTGGCCGTCCCGTTCTGCCTGAGAAGGCGGACCAGGTCGAGGTTGAACACAGCGGACGCTAGATAGCCGCCATGGCCCCACGCGTCCAACACTCCGTCGCCAAGCGCGTCAAGAGCCTGGAAGAAGGCCGTGTCGGTGTTGTGCACGCGGCCGTCGGAATAGCCGAACGACGCAAGGTCAAGCCCCGGGCCGTTCTTCCATGCGAGATAGTCGACGCCGATGTCCCTGAGGTCGCTTTCGCGCACTTCGTACAGCTCGAAGACGAGCTTGGCCTGCGGGAGAGGATGGTCCACCGCCGCAAGGAAGTTCGAGATGCATGTCGCGGTCGCGAGCTCGTCCTTGAAGTAGACTTCGTTGTTGACCGGATTGAAGAACGTCGCGCCCTCGCCGGTGTTCACCGCGCTGCCGACTATCGTCGCGATGTCTTCGCCCGAACGCCACTTCGGACGGTATGTCACGCGCGTTATGCCCGTGCCGTCGATTGTCGAGACGCTCCTCTTGGAGTCCTTGACCGAGTGTTCGTCAAGCGCGGCGATTATGTCGTCCACGTAGGGCAGAAAGTCTTCCGGCGTGGTCACGAGAAAGAGCTGCCGCCCCGCCTCAGGGTAGTTTACGCGCTCCACTCTCGACGCGGTGGAATACCTTTTAACGGCCGCCTCGACGAACGGACGGACATCCGTCGCCTTGGCGTTCTTGAGTTCGTAGAGCTTGGAAGCCATCCTAGGCTGGGCGTCGTCCTGAATGAGGCGGACCGTCCGCACTCCTTCGCCGTTCTTCTCCGCCGCCTGCGCAAGCGCGGCGTCTTTCTCCTGCTCTGCAAGCAACGCTCCCGAAGAAAGCGCAACCGTCGCAGCCACAACAGCCAGTGTCTTGTTTCTTTTGTCCATGGTTCTACCTGCCTTTCTCTTTCCGCCGGACCTTTTCTCGGCGACGGGGCATATTATCTCATACAGATAACCGCATAGGGTAATCGAAAAACCTTTGAGCTATCCATAGTCGAGCCCTATGGTGGAAGGTGGGCATGGAACTTCGGACTCCCACGCAACGTCGACTTCTACGGCGGACGGGAGGCAGGCGTGTCTGCTGTGCCGTCTTCGGGACGACGCAGAGGCAGTGGCAGCTTGGGAAGGGCGGCCTCCCGAGCTAATTCACCGGCGAATGACGAGAGCTCTCGCTATCGCCGGACTTTTACGACAAGCTTGCGGTGCTTGCGGGGCGCGCCCTCCGTCTTGTTGGGAGCGTGGGCGCCGAAAGGCGGAAAGAAGGCCGCGAACTCTCCCTTTCTCACCGCCACCTTCTCCATCTTCGGGTTCTCAAACAGCGCGTAGTCCTTCTCGACGTCGAAGTGCGATGCGGCGGCCCTGACGCCTTCTTCGTCGCGGATGAAGCCGTCAACTTCGTCGCCGGAGATCGGAACGTGTATGTCGATGTACTGCCGATGCACTTCAAGTTTCGCGTTCGGGTCCCACGTGTCGAGCGTGACGTCCATCACGTTGGCGTAGACGTCGTCGCCGTCTATCTCGTTTCGTCCAAGCGGCAGCTTCGCAAGATCGTGCGACCTCAGGAACTCGAACGCCTTGCCGAAGCGCGGATGAAGGCGTTCGTACTTCGCGGAATCGGCAATCGTTCCGCAGACCATCGCCTGTTCGCCTGCGCCGACGGCCTCGTAAAACCAGGCGACGGGAACCTTCACGATGCGCGAGTGCGCGAGCTGGCTGTATGCGCAGTAGGCGAGAAGCGCCGTGCCGTCGTCAAGCGTCATGATCGCGGTGTAGCAGAACCATCCTTCCGGATCGTCCTCTATCATCTTCACTCCGCTCCAGGTCCGGCCCTCGTCCCGCGAAAGCGCGGCGGCGAGCGGCGAACGCCAGCCGTGCGCCCACTTGTGCGTGTCGGCATGGTGGGTGCGCATCTCGGGCCTGGACTCGTGGTCGTTCCAGACCGCAAGCAGGTCGCCCGTCGGAAGGCGCTTTATGCTAGCAGGCGAGAGCGGACTGCACAGGCGGGACGGCTGCGGAGCGGACCATGTTTCGCCTCTGTCGGTCGAGCGGCTCGTCAGCTGGCAGCCGGCGTCAGAGCGAATCCAGAGAAGGACGCTGCCGTCCTTTAGCTCGACGACGCCCGGTTCCTGCGCGGCGCATCGGCGTCCGTCGGGCCCGACGCCGCGCAACTCCGACCTGCCGCGGCGCCATGTCCTGCCGTTGTCGTCGCTCGTGTACGTCAGCACGACGGCCGTGTGGTCGAATGCGCCGTTCGGAAGGGTGTGCTTCGAGACGGCGAAAAGGAGGCGCCCGTCCCTTAGCTGTATCACGCGGTCGTTGTTGAGGACGTAGTAGGCAGTTTCGTCGGTTATGCAGGGCGTGGGCTCGCTCCACGTCCTGCCCTCGTCGAACGAGCGGCGCATTACGGGACGGCAGTCCGTCATGCTGTTCTTGAGAAGGTAGAAGAGCGCTATCTCCCCGCTTTGAAGCCGCAGCAGGCTGACGCTCATCACGTTCATGCCGCCATGGTTCCTGACGATGATCTCGTCCTTGTCCGTCCACGTGGCGCCCTTGTCCGACGAGTAGCGCGCCGCGATGTCGGCCGTCGCATGGTCCTCCTTGGACTTACCGCGGTAGCGGGAGTAGGCGAACATGACGCGCCCGTCCCCGAGCTGCATGAACGAGCCCTCGCTGTTGCGCGGATTGTCCGGCCCGGGCTTCAGGTCGAGGGCGAGCCTGACGCCCGGAGCGGGATTCGCGAAGGCGGCGGATGAGGCGGACAGCAGCATCAGCGGCAGAATGAGCTTCTTCATACCCGAACAGTCCTGCGGCATTCGTCCCGGCCCTTACCGCACGTAGAGGACGAGGCCTTTGGGCGCATCGCGGTACTGCCACGCGCCGTCGGTCGTCCAGCGGACGTAGTCGACTTCGAACGAGCCGCCGTGCGTTGACGTGCTTGTGACGCCGAAGCGCAGCAGGTTGGGGAATCCGGGGTTGCCGTTGTAGGAGACGCTGCCCTTCAGATTCGTTCCGATTACGACGTTGTCGCGCCAGATGGTGTATGTGTACGGCAGCCCGGTCTGCGACGCGCCGCTGTACTCGATGCGGAACGTGTGCATTCCGTCGGTGTTGTCTTCGGTGCTCAGGGCCTGCACGGTGCCGATCCCGTTCGGCTCCCAGTAGACGTGGTTCCTGCCGACATACAGCAGCGCGAGGTCGCGGGGGTTCCCGCACATGAAGTTCATCACCAGGTCGCGGTTCTGCTGCACGGTTTCCCAGCGGTTTATGATCTTGACCTTGAACTCCGCAGTATAGGCGGTGTCAGGCCCGATGGTGTTCTGCCAGA
This sequence comes from Verrucomicrobiota bacterium, assembly GCA_016288465.1. Lineage (GTDB taxonomy): Bacteria > Verrucomicrobiota > Kiritimatiellia > RFP12 > UBA1067 > UBA1067. Next base: position 3,371 of record JAEEZC010000337.1, read on the forward strand.
CGTCGGCATTCGCGAGATAGTAGGCCATATGTCCCTGGGGAAGGGTAAGGTGGAGCACGCCGTCCTGCACGATTGTGGACTGGCTGTCGGTGCTTCCCGACCAGTCGGTTCCTCCGGCCGTGACGCCGTCGAAGCGCGTGTCGCCGGCGACCATGTTGTACTGGACGGGGAACGCGCCCGACCACTTCTTCGCCGCCTTGCCCTGAGGAGGAAGCGGCGGCGCATAGGCGCCCCTGCACATGCGAAGGTAGGCGACCTGGGCCTTGCCCTTGTAGGCGGCTCCGGGCGAGCCGATGAGCACCCGGTTGACGTTCATGTCATATCCGTTGCCCAGGCCAGACCTGACGAGAGCGCCGTCCATATAGATCGAAAACCTGTTTGCATCGCCGCTGCCCTCTCTGACGATGCGGTAGTTGTGCCAGACGGTGGTGTCTACGTTCGTTAGAGGCGTGTTTCCCCAGTAGATGGCGGCAGTGGAGAAGCTAAGCATCGCATTCAGGATCGAGGAATCGCCTGTTGAAGCCTGCAGGTTGAGTGCGTAGTTGGCACCCGTATCCTGGCTTACGATCTTGACGAGCGTCTCGATGGTGTAGCCGGTCCCGCCGGTCGCAGAAGTGGGGTCCATGACCCGCCAGGCGTCTCCGGCGGTGCCGCGCGTGGCGGCGCTCATGAGATACTGCCCGCCTGCGGACATGTTCATGGTCAGTGCGCCGCCGGACAGCGATAGCCAAGACAGGTCTGAGCCTCCCGTGAAGTCGACGGCGCCGGATCCGTCGAGGTCTTCGGCGGTGGGAAGCGCGTTCATCTCGTACTTGTACGCGAACTCCGTCGAGTCCTTGCGTTCGATGTCTGCAAAGCCTGTGAAGCCCGCGACTGCGGCAACCGCAGTTGACAGAATTGTTCCGACTTTCGCTTTCATGACGTCGCTCCTTTTGTTTGTTGTGGGACTTAGTGTGAAACCGGGAAATCCGTCCTTCCCCTCAGGAAGTCCAGGCACATGCGCTTTTCAAGCTCGATGAGCTTCGCGTCCGTCCAGTCCGTGTCCTGAAGATAGGCGATGTAGCGCTTCCTCGAATCGGCCGACTTCAGGTCGTCCAGCCGACTGAACTTCTCCTTCAGCTCCTCGTGCTTCGCCCGCATCCTGTCGCGAAGCTCCAGCATGGCCCACGTGTAGGCCTTTGCGCTGCGTCCGTCAGGGCGCTCGGGCGTGAAATCCGACATGCACGTCTTTCGAGGCTGCCTGGCAAGCCCGGCCTGAGGCGGCTCTCCCATTGCCGCGGTGCTTGCGCATGCGGCGACAATGCAAAGTGTCGGTGTCAGTTTCATGTCAGTTCCACATTAGTCACGTTAGACGCTGGAATGCTTCACAACGATCTTCGCCCTTATTATACCACAAGTCGCACCCGCAAACATTTTAATAATTATTTTACGGATATATAAAACATGGAGCTTTTGCCTGGCTCTTTGCGTCTGCCCGTTTCACCAATGTGAAGAGGAGCGGAAGCGCAGTCAGGCCCTGAAGCTCGGCCGGCTATATAAACGCCGTGCGAACAGTTCGGACAAACGTGCCGTAAATCGGCAGGAGCCCTCGCAGAAGGGGGGAAAACTGCGAGGGCTCCTGCGCAGAAATCTTGACTGGAGCTATCTGACCGCGATCCTGCCGACGGCATAGCGGCGGGATTCGCCGATCTGCCCCTTCAGCGGCAGTGCGATGCGCGGCGTCCCGTCGGGCGAGCCGAGGGATGCGCAGAGAGTGTAGACGCCAGGCTCGATGGTGGGGACTCGCTTGTCGCTGGCGAAGTTGCCGATCTTGTTCACGACAGTGTAGACCCAGACGCCGTCGTTGATTTCCGGGATGTCGCCCTTGAAGCCGACCGTGCAGCGAGTCGAGAGCGAAACCGGACTTTCCGCTTCCCCTTTCTTCGGCTCGGCGTCCCTGAAATCGTACGAATAGTCCGTCGAGACCCAGGCGACGCGGCCCTTGTCGTCCAGGAGCGACCATGCGAGCGTCGCGCCCTTGTAGCATCTGGCGACGCCGACGTTGACCCATTTCGACTTGACGGCAAACGGCTCGCCCACGGCCACCTCGTCCGGGAACTCCGCCTCGCGCAGCTCGAAGCGGTAGCCTATGCGCCGAGCGGCGCGGGCGTAGGCGTCCTTGGAGTGTTCGTAGATCTCCCTCGGCCAGCCGTGGAGCGAAAGCCATGTGGCGTGGTACGCCTCGACGGACTCCACGAGTTTCTCGTCGCTCCAGGCGCCGCGTGCGCGGGAGAGGTTGTAGTGCTCGTGCTCGACGAAGACCGGGGCGGACGGCGCGAAGTAGTCTGCCCAGGCGGAGTGGAACCACTGCGGATGCGCCTTGAAGCGTTCTTCGACCATGTCGGGAGTGAAGACGAGTATCGAATCGTCGCGGAACCCGAAGCCGAGGTCGTGCGCGTGTTTCATGAGAGGCACGTCGCAGGCGGGAGTCTGGTTGCCGGAGCCCGCCTGGTCGTCGATGCAGAGAATGGTCGTGTGCGGGAACACGCGGCGGTAGAGCTCGTAGTGCAGATGGAAGACATCAAGGGGGTCGCGGCCCTGTGCCTTCATCTCGCGTTCGTAGGCGCGGGTGTGGCCCTCGCCCCACATGCCGACGCTTCCGACGTCGACGAACGCGACGCTGGGATTCCCGTCGTACCGCCGCGCCATCGCCTTGAGGAAGTTCTCCAGCTTCTGCAGAAAGACGGGGTCGCCGTAGTCCGGTTCCCAGAGATCGGTGTCGCCGCCAGGCGGGTCCTTGCCGAATATCTTGTCCATCTTCATCTTGAAGAACCAGCCTTTCGCCCCGGCGTCCTTCACCCATTCCGGCGTTGCGTACGTGTAGCGCGATTCGCAGCAAGTCACGCGCAGGCCGACCTGTTTGCCGGCGGCGATCCACGGCGCGGCATAGCTGTCGAGGAGATCCCAGCGGTACTCTCCCTCCTTCGGCTCAAGAAGGCACCACGGAAGACGAAGGTATATGGTCGAGACGCCGGGGAACCAGTCGAGCGTGTCGCCGCGCTCCAGAAGCTGCCCATAGGCCCACTGCCGGTTGGAATAGTGGAACATCACCAGGCCCATGTCGGGGTTGACGAGTATCTCGTCGGTGTTCTCGGGCCGGACAATGTCGGCCGTCGCAGAAAATGCGCCGCAAGCGCAAACTGCCGCAACAGGCAGCCCCAACAGTTGCACGAGTCTGTTCATGCGTTCCTTTCCATGGACTTCGTCTCTCGATCCCGCATTATACCAAAATGGCGAATAGGGAAAGTGTCCGATTAGGAAACAAAAACGTGGCCAATCGGGCAATAGGGCGTTCAGCTGACTTTCAACTTTGCGTCTCACCCCTGCCCGGAGTGAGGCCCCTACCGCTCATTCCGTCCCTAACGTCCCTTATGTCCCTTACGTCCCTTTGTACAGACCGCGCGACCATGAACCGTTCCAGCCGGCTCTCAGTGGGAACCCGCAACAAGCCGCTTTCGTGTATTTTCGTGTCGGGGGGAAGCCCCGCTTTTGTCCCTTCGCGTAAGCGACAAGCCTCTGTTTCTTTGTACAGCGCCCGTCAATCGCCGGTCCGGCGATCTCTCGGCCTTTTAGCCGATTCCAGCGCGCTTTCACGTGATGGCGAGCTGTCGCCCCCGTAGCGAGATTTCTACGTATGTTTTCGCCGCTGCCTCCGCGTTGAATTGACAACCGACGGTCCCCGTCGGCTCTTGTTGATTGACTTCGGACTTCTGACTTCGGACTTCTGACTTCGGACTGAAGAAAGTTCTGGAGTCTGATGTCCGAAGTCTGAAGTCTTATGCTGCAATTGGAGACAGGCGATGCCAAGGGGGACTGTCCCCGGCATGGCCTTCTGACGCGTTATGACTGTCTTTTTGCGAGATTCAGGCAGTTATTGCGATCGAGGTTGGCGCGGCAGAGCGAAGGGGGGATGGCTGTCCCTGAGCCTTTGCAGCGTGTCCCTTTAGGCCGAGTTCCCTGTCGCATCAAGAAGGTAGTGCTACCTTTGGGCGGTCGGTAGCGCTACCTTTGGTCGATGGATAGCGCTACCGTTCACTGGTAGGCAGCGTGACCTTCGTCCGTACTGTCCGCGGCGGTTTCGGCGTGCGTGAACTGACCTTGCTCTGCCTGTGTAC
>JAEEZC010000338.1 GCA_016288465.1 Verrucomicrobiota bacterium
AAGACACGACTGACTTTTTTGAAGACGGAGCGAATCGGCAGAAAGGCGACGATAGACTGACGAATCAGGACAACGAGGAAAGCGGACGGGCAAAATCGCATGCGATTGGCCCTTGACAATTGTTCCCATAAGAGGAAATTTTGAATGCTAGCGCAGCGAGTTTTGAATACAGACAAAAAGAGTTTTGTCCACAGACAAAAGATCGTGCGTCTGTGGTCTAAAATTCGGCGTAAAACCCTCCGCTTACACCGCTTGCGGAGGTGGCCAAACGGGCAGCAATGCACCAAGCGGCAGGCTCCTCTTCCGCGACCAGTGCGAGGAGAGTACCACAATCCGCCGCTCCAGTCAATGGCAAGACTCGACCGAAATTCGAGAAATGCATAAATGCTGAACGATGAGACTTGTCCGCGAAACAGCAGGATGAGCAATACTGTATTTCTTGTTCAACGTTTTGCAAGTTCGACAACCAGTAAACCCAATATTTCGCTATGGTCTAACCATAAGACGCACTTGCGCACTAATCCGATGCATCATTAACATGTTGTTTATCGCGGAAAGAACCAATTGTTTGCATCAGTCCAGAATGTCGGATGTTTTCTGACAAACTCCTGTGTCTCAAGATTACGTCCACTCCCCAATATCTTCTCGGTGTCCTCTGGATGGCGTTCAAGCCACTTGCGGACGCCATACCTTTCTTTGTCATCCATGAGATAGTCAGACCGTCCCTGGCAATATCCATGCCGGTACATCCTCTCCGAAATCCAAATCGTCCACACGCCAATCACAACCAAGACGATCCCGGCAATAACAATCCATTTGCACATTGTCCTCATGACCGCTTCTCTTAATTGTATTCATATACTACACTTACAACACCATTGGTAAATCCAATGTCTATCCCCGTGTTGTACCAAGAATTGACATTATACGACAGGCAGCCGCATCCATTATTTTGAACATTCAAGCACGCATTCGTTTCTCCAAAGAGCCGCGCAACTTCATCAGGACTCATTCCAACCTTTATCTGCCTCATCAGAAAAGGGATCGCAAGCTCCTGCAAATCAGGATTCTTCGACTGCCACAACCACCGAGGTATATGAGGCGTCACGTATACAGTCGCCGCGACCCCTGCAAACAGAAAGGAGAACAGGACGACGCCTATTCTCCCAGCAACTGACCAACCCTTTGTGATCCTCCCCATTGGCAAGTTGGTCAATGTTTGGTGGACGATGAGGGACTCGAACCCCCGACCTTGACCGTGTAAAGGTCCTGCTCTAACCAACTGAGCTAATCGTCCGGGAAAATCAATCGATCTTCTTCTTGATGACGCGCTTGGCCTTGCCCTCTGTGCGCGGAAGCGCGCCAATCGGGAAGACGTCGCCCTTCGGAAGGAAGCCGAGACGCTCGCGGAGATGCTTCGCGACCGTGTGGCCGGTCACGCCTTCCGCCGCCTCGACGTTGATCGTGACGTCCGTCATGCCGTGGCGCTCTTCGAGAATGATCTGGAACTCGTCCGCAACGCCCGGGATCTCCTTGAGCGCCTGCTCGACCTGGCGGGGATAGAAGTTGACGCCCTTGACGATGAGCATGTCGTCGGTACGGCCGGTGATGCGGTCGATGCGGAGCGACGTGCGGCCGCATTCGCACTTCTCGCGCGACAGAATGCGGGAGATGTCGTGCGTGCGGTAGCGGATGATCGGCATCGCCTCGCGCGTAAGCGACGTGAAGACGACTTCGCCGTACTCGCCGTCGGGCACTGGCGCGCCGGTGACGGGATCGACAATCTCGGTGATGTACTGGTCTTCGAAAACATGGAGGCCGCAGTGGAACTTGCAGTCCTGCCCGGTCGTGCCGACGCCGCCCGTCTCGGTCATGCCGTAGATGTCGAAGCACTCGATGCCGAGGCGCGACTCGATGCGACGGCGGGTCTCGTCGGAGAACGTCTCGCTGCCGAAGATGCCGACCTTGAGGTAAGGCAGGTCGCGCTCGCCTTCGGGGCACTCGTCGAGCTTCTCGATGAGCCGCGGCACATATGAGACGACGGACGAGAAGCCCTTCGTCTTGAAGTCCTTCATCAGCCTGATCTGGCGCTCCGTGTTGCCAGAGGACGCGGGGACCGTGAAGAGCTGGGCCTTACGCGCGCCGTGGTAGAAGCCGAAGCCGCCGTTGAACAGGCCGAAGGTCGGAATGATCTGGAACGCGTCGCCCTTCTCAAGCCCAGCCATCGAATAGCAGCGCGCCATGCACTCGGCCCACTGAAGAAGGTCGCCCTTCGTGTACGCCATGACGACCGGAGTGCCGGTCGAGCCGGAGGACATGTGGAACTCGAGGAGGTCCCTTCTGTCCACGCAGTTCATCTTGAGCGGATATGCGTCGCGGAAGTCGTCCTTCGTGAAAAAGGGAATCTTGGCAAGGTCGTCGAGGGACTTCACGTCCTCAGGCGAGCCGACGCCGCCCTTCTGCAGGCGCGAGCGATAGAACTCGTTACCCCAGACGCGCACAAGGGACTTGCGCAGCCCGTCAAGCTGGACCTTCGCGTATTCGTCGCGAGACAACGTCTCCTTCTCTCTGTTCCACATGCTCATATGGCGGGATATTATACCAAAAATTTTACCTCATAAGTTCAGCAAGTTCAGAATCCTTCTCCCGAACCTCGTCCGGAGTGAGCCCCTCGATCTCGTGGGGAAACACAACCCAGTCGCTTCCGATGTCCCTTGTGAAGTAGTCCGGCCTGATGGACGTCGTGTTCTTCTCGGGCTTCCAGTAGACGCAGGCGATCCTCGCCTCGGCTCCGGTGCCCGCCATGCGGTCCATGACGGCTGCGGCGGTCTTGCCCGTGTCGAAGACGTCGTCGACGAACAGCACCTTGTCGCCTGGACGGAACATGCCGAAGACCGCTTCGCCCAGCAGAAAGGCGACCTGGCCGTCGTTGCGCCCGATGCCCGTGTAGCTCCAGCACTTCAGGGGAAGGTGCTCCACATTCCAGCCCGTCGCGCGGAAGAACTCGTGCACCGCGATCGCAGGAGGAGCGCCGCCGCGCCAGAGGCCTACGAGGAAGTCGGGCTTCCATCCCGAGCGCCTGACGGCCGCTGCGAGCCGCCACATGTCGCGCTGGTAGTCGTTCGCCGACAGGTACTTCTTGCCGCCCATGTCCAGGACTCCGCCAGTTGCGCCCGCGGTCAGAAGAACAGCTTCGCGGCCGCGAGAAGGCCCTGCTTCCACGGAACGCGGTGCGAGACGCCCGACTTGCCGGCGAACTCGCTGAGATGCTCGACGTACCACTCGTAGTTCCTCACGAGCGCCTGCTTGTTGGAGAACCTGGGCTTGAAGTCGAGCAGCTTCTCCGCCTTCTCGATCGAGACGAACGAGTCGGTCGAGGCGGTCTCGTAGACCCACGGATAGAGCGGCGAGAGGTGGAGCTTCTCGAGGATGCGCAGTATGAACACGAGAGGCGCGACGGGCATGCCCCTTATCTTCTTGCCGTGGCCGGCGCGGTCGAGGACGGCCTGATAGTCCTCCTTCATCGTCGTGAACTCCTTCGCGCCGATGTTGAACTCGGTGGCGACGACGTCCTTCGGATACGTCATGGCGCTCCAGATCGCGCCGCAGAGATCCTCCACGTCCATGAGCTGGTAGCGGTTGTTGCCGCTGCCGATCATCGGGAAGCCGTGCCCCGTGTACGCCCAGTCGTAGAAGAGCGCGAAGACGCCGAGCCTCTCCGGGCCGATGAAGCTCTTCGGCCTGATGATGGACACGCAGTACCCCTCCTTGATCGCGGCGCGGCAGACCTCCTCCGCGTCGATCTTGGCGTGGCCGTAAGGCCCGACGCCGATCAGCTCGTCGGTCTCGTAGATCGGGTGCTTCTTGGGGACTCCGTAGACGGCCGTGGAGGATATCTGGACCATCCTGTCGCACTTGAAACGCCGGCAGGCCGAGAGCACGTTGCGGCACCCGTCCACTTCGGTCGTGTATATGTCGTGCTCCGAGTAGAGAGGCAGCGCCGCCGCAGTGTTCACGACGATGTCGCACCCTTCGGCGCAGCGGTCGACCACGGCGGCGTCGCGCACGTCGCCGAGCGTGAACTTAAGCCAGGGCTCGCCCTTTTCGGGATAGTCGAAGTCGGCTATGTCCAGAACGCGGATTTCCTCCACGCCCTTGGCGCGAAGGAACCTGATGAGGTTTATTCCGAGAAACCCCGAACCGCCAGTAACAAGAACTTTCATGCCTTCCATTATACCATATTCCGCCGAGATTTGGTATAATACCGAGAAATGAAAACGTATCGTCTCATAGCCTTTGCCAGCAGCCTCGCGCTGCTTGCGGGATGCTTTTCGGTCGACACTGCGACTTGCACCTCGACCGGTGACGAGCACGTCGTCGTGTCGAACTACGGCTGGACGCTCTTCAACTGCATACCGCTTTGCTGCGGCAACGCTACGAAACGCGAGGACAGGTTCGGCCCGTGGGCGTTTCTCAGGAACGACGTGACGATGGAGAAGCTGCAGAATCGGTTCATGGACTACGCGAAGGCGCGGGGGCGCGAGCTCGACTGCCTGACGTACCACAAGTACGAGACGGTGCTTTTCAACATCCCGTTCACACAGATTCCGGTGCCTCTGCCCTACATCATCTGCTTCAGGGAGCTGCAGCTCTCGGGGGTGGTCAAATGAGGCGCGTCATGGCAGCGGCGGCGGCCGCGCTGCTCGGCGCGGCGGCGACCTGCGGGTGCAGCACCGTCAAGGTCTGCAGCGAGGGCGGCCACACCATGTGCATCATCGAGAACTCCGGGTGGAAGATGCTCAACCTCATTCCGATCGCGTCCGGCGACCCGCACCACCCGAACGAGAACTCGTGCAGGATATTCCGCAACACGGTGACGCTCGAGAACAACATGAAGATGCTTGACTGGACGATGCGCAAGTACGGCGCCACCGGCGTGAAGAACCTCACAAGCCACATGACCGACGAGCAGGTGTTCATAATGCTCTTCAAGCGATACACATACCACACAAGCGCAGAGCTTACGCGCTGAAATGGCCCGGACGGCCAGATGGAACGGCTACACACAAGACAATGAGAATCGCAAAACACGTAAGGAAGCTCGAGGAATACGTCCCCGGCGAACAGCCGAAGGGCAGGGGCGTGGTCAAGCTCAACACCAACGAGAACCCGTATCCGCCGTCTCCGGCGTGCGCAAAGGCGCTCGCCGGCTTCGACCTCGACCGCCTGCGCCGCTATCCAGACCCGAACTACTCCGAGCTGCGCGAGGCGCTCGCCTCGCTCAACGGCACGACGCCCGAGCGCGTGTTCGTGGGCAACGGGTCCGACGAGGTCCTGTCGATCGCTGCAAGGTGCTTCGTCGAGGACGACGAGACGATCGCGTCGCTCGACCCCAGCTATTCGCTGTACAAGACCCTCGCCGCGATAAGAGACGTGCGCTGGACGGGTCCGTCCGGCGTCGGGCCGAAGTGCTCGCTCTTCCTCTGGACGAACCCGAACGCCCCGACAGGCTCTTTCGCCGAGCCCGCCGAGATCGCGGCCTTCGCGGCGAAGTTCCGCGGCGTCGTGATAGTGGACGAGGCGTACGCCGACTTCGCGCGCGCGAACTGCATGAGCCTTGCGACGGCCGAGGGCAACCGCAACCTCATCGTGATGAGGACCTTTTCGAAGAGCTATTCGCTGGCCGGCCTGCGCGTCGGCTACTGCGTCGGCCCAGAGGATCTGGTGCGCGCGATGTACAAGGTCAAGGACTCCTACAACGTCGACGCAGTCGCGCAGGCCGTGGCGCTCGCCGCGGTCAAGGACCAGAAGTGGATGAAGACGAACGCCGCAAAGGTCGTAAGGACGCGGGAGAGGTTCTCGAAGGCGCTTGAGGAACGCGGGTGGGACGTGCCGCACTCCGAGTCCAACTTCGTGTTCGCACGCCCTCCGGCTCCGGCAGGCGTCCGGGCTTCGGGAAAGGCGGCGCACGAGCGGACCGAAGCGGTCTTCCACGCACTGCGCAAGGCGAACATAATCGTCAGGTACTTCAAGGGTCCGAAGACCGGCGACAGAATCAGGATCACAATCGGCACCGACAAACAGATGGACACACTAACAAGGGCAATAGATGAACTCTCTATCAGATAACGACTTCCTTCCGGTCGAACGGCTTCGCGAGCTCCAGCTGCGCAAGCTCCAGAAGACCGTCGCCTACGAATACGACCGCGTGGCGCTCTTCCGCAGGCGCTGCGACGAGAAGGGAGTGAAGCCCCGCGACATCGAGACGCTCAAGGACATCGCGAAGCTCCCCTTCATGATAAAGACCGACCTCCGCGACGAGTACCCGCTCGGCCTGACCGCGGCGCCCATGTCGGACATCGTGCGCTTCCACTGCTCGTCGGGCACGACCGGCAAGCCCATCTGCATACCCAACACGCGCAACGACGTGGAGGTCTGGGCAAACGCGACCGCGCGGTGCCTCGAGATGTACGGGCTCGGCAAGGGAGACGTCCTGCAGGTCTCGTACGGATACGGGCTTTTCACGGGCGGGCTCGGGCTGCACTACGGCGGCGAGCTGCTCGGCTGCTCGGTGCTTCCGACGGGCGCCGGCAACACCGAGAAGCAGCTCATGCTCATGAAGGACCTCGGGACGACCGCGATCGCCTGCACTCCGTCGTACTTCCTGCACATAATCGAGGTCGCGAAGAAGCTCGGCATAGACTTCCGCCGCGACACGAAGCTCAGGCACGGAATCTTCGGCGCCGAGCCCTGGACGGACCAGATGCGCGAACGCATCGAGACCGAGGCAGGCATCACGGCGCATGACATATACGGGCTGACGGAAGTGTCCGGTCCCGGCGTCGCGGGCAGCTGCGACCACTGCCGCGGCCTGCACATCTTCGAAGACCACTACTATCCGGAGATCATCGACCCGGACACGCTGGAGCCTCTGCCTGACGGAGAAGAGGGCGAGCTCGTCTTCACGACGCTCGACCGCGACGGAACGCCGATGATCCGCTACAGAACGCGCGACCTCACGCGCCTCCAGACCGAGCGCTGCGCCTGCGGGCGCACCATCCGCGTCATGGACCGCGTCCACGCCCGCTCCGACGACATGCTTATCGTCCACGGCGTCAACCTCTTCCCGAGCCAGGTCGAGACCGCCCTTCTCGGCGTCGAGGGCGTCGCGCCGCACTACCAGATCGTGCTCACTCCAACGGACACGCTCGACCTTCTCGAGATCAAGGTCGAGATGCGTCCCGAGTCGTTCTCTGACAACATCCGCGAGCTGGAGGCCCTGCGCAAGCGCGTCTTCGCGGCCGTCAAGCAGATCATCGGCCTCTCGCCGAAGATCACGCTCGTCGAACCAGGCTCGCTGCCCCGTTCCGAAGGCAAGATCAAGCGGGTCATCGACCTGCGACGCAAATAGGAGGCGGACGCGGGCCGACGCAGACGGCGCCGCGCAGCCATGAGAAGCTTCTTCCAGAGCGTGCTCAAGCACATCGACCGGCTCGACGCAGCGAACCTGCGCGAGCAGTACCGTCTGCTGACGGACGAGAACGACGCGCTTGGAAGAATCCTCGAGATGACCGACCGCGGCGTCGTTTCGCTCGACGCAAGAGGCGACATCACCTACGCGAACCCGGCCGCGAAAACCCTTCTCGGCGACAACCTCGAAGGAGCCCTCGGCGCGCTCGGCATAACGCCAGGCTCTGCGCTGAAGGTCGAGACTTCGGTGGACTACCCGGAATCGCGGACGCTCGAGATACGCACTCTGCCGTCCGAGCGGATAACCCTCGTCTACATACGCGACACGACCGCGGAAAAGAAGCGCACCGAGGAAGAGCTGCGCGCCGGCGCGGCGAAGGCGGTGTGCGACCTCGCCGCCGGCGTCGCGCACGAGATAGGCAACCCGCTCAACGCGATCGCAATGAACATCCAGATGCTCGAGCGCGACCCGACCGACCGCGAGTCGCTCGAGATATGCAAGAACCAGGTGAAGCGGCTCGACGGCATAATACGCGACTTCCTCGCGGCCCTGAGAATCCGCAAGCCCGTCCTCGCCCCCGGCTCTCCGGCTGATCCGCTGCGCAGCTGCCTCGCCGCGCTCAAGCAGCAGTTCGTGGAGCGTTCGATCCACGTCACCGTGGACATACCGGCGACGCTGCCTCCAGTCGCGCTCGACAAGGACCAGATCGAGCAGGTGTTCTTCAACCTGGTGAAAAACGCGCTCGAGGCCATGAAGGACGGCTCGTCGCTCGCCATAGAGATCGGCGCAGACGACCGCGACGTATCCGTGACGTTCAAGGACTCCGGCGCCGGGATGACTGAAGACCAGCTCACGCACCTGTTCGAGCCCTACCGCACTTCAAAGGAAAAGGGAACGGGCCTCGGGCTCATGGTGTCGAAGCGGATAGTCACCGACCATGGCGGCACCATCGCAGTGACGTCCAAGCCCGGCGAGGGCACGACGTTCGTTGTCATGCTGCCCAGAATAGAACGGCGCGTGCGTCAGCTCAGATGCCGCGACGATGAAGCGCCATAGAAATGCGAAAGAAGCCAAAGATACTTATAGTGGACGACGAAAAGCCGCTGCGCGACACGCTGGCGAGGTGGCTAAGCCCCTCTTATGACTGCATTACGGCGCCAGACGCCGCGTCAGCGCTGGAGATCGTCAAGTCCACCCCCGACCTGTCACTGCTCATTTCGGACATCAAGATGCCCGGCGAGGACGGCATAACACTTGTCCGCAAGGCGAAGGAGGCGAACGGCAGCATCGCCTGCATGCTTCTGACGGCATACGGAACAGTCGACCTCGCGGTGGAGGCGATGAAGGACGGCGCCGACGACTTCTTCCAGAAGCCGGTGACAGACCTCAGCGCCTTTGAAATGCGCGTCGCGAAGGCGGTCAAGACCGTCACGCTGGAAAAGGAGAACGCCGAGCTAAAGGCGCGTCTTAACACCGAGCTCGAGGACTTCACCGGCAGATCGCCCGCGATGATGCGGATATACGGGCTTATCCGCAAAGTCGCGCCCACGAACGCAACAGTTCTCGTCGAAGGTCCGAGCGGCACAGGCAAGGAGCTCGTGGCGCGCGCGCTGCACAATCTGTCGCCTCGCGCCGGAGGCCCTTTCGTGGCCGTCGAGTGCGCCGCGCTCTCGAAGGAGCTGCTTGAGTCGGAGCTGTTCGGATACGAGGCGGGGGCGTTCACCGGCGCCAACACACGCGGCCGGATCGGAAACATTGAGGCCGCGAACGGAGGAACGCTCTTCCTCGACGAAATCGGTGAGATTGACCAGGAGATGCAGGTGAAGCTTCTGCGCGTCCTGGAGTCGAGGACCATTCGCCGCGTCGGAGGCAACGAGGACATTGCCGTCGACTTCCGCCTCGTCGCCGCGACGAACAAAAACCTGGCTTCGCTCGTCAAGGCCGGCAAGTTCCGCGAAGACCTGTACTACAGGCTCAACGTCATCGACATACGCACTCCCGCCCTTTCGTCCCACAAAGAGGACATCGCGCCGCTCGTCGCCCGGTTCCTGAAGGAGTTCTCGGCCGCGAACGGAGGCTCTGTAACGGGCATCGAGCCAAGAGCCCTGAAGGCGCTGGAGGACTACTCCTGGCCGGGCAACGTGCGCCAGCTCAGAAACGTGATGGAGAAGATGGTGATCCTTGCGAGCGGCGCAAAGCTGACGGAGGCCGATCTCCCGGTTGAGATCACCGACGAGCCGCCAGATGACGCTGCCGAGGCGTCGCCGACGGCAGCGTCATCATCCGGCGTCGCCGATGGTTCCGCGCGCCGCGAAGGCGACGAAACGCTCGCAGAAGCGGAGAAGCGGCAGATACTGGCGGCCATCGCCGCGGCCGGCGGCAACAAGACAAAGGCTGCGGACGCGCTCGGCATATCACGGCGCACCCTGCACCGCAAGATCAACGAATGGAAGGCCGGATGAGCGACAGACTCCAGTTCGTTGAAAAGATCGGCGTCGGCGGAATGTCCTCCGTGTGGAAGGCATACGACAACGCGAACGGGCGCTACGTCGCAGTCAAGATCCTCGACAAGGACCTCTCCGGCGACGACGCCAACGTGAAGGCGTTCCTTTCCGAAGAGAAGATCATGTCCGAGATACGGCACCCGGGCATCGTCCAGGCGTACTACATCGGCAAGTCGGGCGACACCTGGTATCTCGTGATGGAATATGTCGACGGCTACACTTTCGCCGACCTGCTCAGGCGTAAGCAGCATGTCGACGAGCAGGACTGCCTGCTCATATGCGAGTCCGTCGCCTCGGCGCTCGACTACGCGTGGAACGACCACGGCATCGTCCACTGCGACATCAAGCCCGAGAATATCATGATAAACACCCAGGGCGAAGTGAAGCTCACCGACCTCGGCATATCGTGCAGATTCGGCAACCGCGAAGCCGGCGACGTCAACGTGCCGGACCACGTGCTCGGCACTCCGGCCTACATTTCGCCGGAGCAGGTCTACGGCGACGTCGAGCTGGACTGCCGCGCCGACATCTACTCTCTTGCCGCGACGATCTTCCACCTCGCGACCGGACGAGTCCTCTTCCCCGGCCTCGACAACGAGGAGACCATGCGCGCGCACTGCGCGCCGGAGAAGCAGGCGCGCGACCCGCGCACCTACCGTCCCGAGCTTTCCGAGGGATTCTGCCAGCTTCTGGAGGCCATGCTGGTCAAGGACCGCGAATACCGCGTCTCCAGCTGGTCCAACGTCTTCCAGATGTGCCAGGACGTAGAAAGCGGCGCGAAGTTCAAACCTCGCGCCGCCGACGCAGCTTCATCTATAAAACTGCTTAGTTGAGCTCCATGCGCCCGCGGCGGGAGCGATTGCGAATGCGGGCGCGCTGCGATTTCTTGCGCGCCTTCACGCAGGGCTTCTCGAAGTAGCGGTCGTCGCGGAGCTTCTTGATGAGGCCCTCCTTGTCGAGGACCTTCTTCAGTCTCTTGAGCCCGCGCTCGACGGACTCGCCCTTCTTGAGCTTGAGAACGATTGCCATGTGTCACACCCCCTTTCGAAGTCTTTCGGGTTTGATCACTTGGCCGTCTCGGCGGCAGCCTTCTTGGCGGCCCTCTTGACAGGCTTCTTGGCCTTCTTCTCTTCGCTCTTGGCAGGAGCCTTGGCTTCGGCCTTCTCGGCCTCGGCCGGAGCGCTTGCGGCGGCGGGCTCGGCAGCGGTCACCCACTGCAGGACGCACATTTCGGCGGCGTCTCCCCTGCGCGTGCCAAGCTTGACGATGCGGGTGTACCCGCCCTTGCGGTCACTCATCGCGGGCGCAATCTTGTCAAACAGCTTCTGGACTGCCGCGGGGTCGAGCAGCCTGCTCGCCGCGAGACGACGCGCCGCGAGATCGCCCTTCTTGGCGATGGTCACGATCTTGTCGGCGTCCTTGCGCGCTTCCTTGGCCTTCGGCAGGGTCGTCTTTATCGACTCCGCGAGGATGAGGTTTGTGACGAGGCTCTTCATGAGCATCTTGCGATGCTCCATCGAGCGCCCGAACTTCTTCATTACTCTCTGATGACGCATTATCTTAAACCTTTGTACGGTCGGGCCCCAGCTCTGGCTGAAAGCCGAACCATTCGATTACTTCTTGGTGTCGAGCAGCTCTGGATCGAACTTGTAGCCGAGCGAGAGGCCGAGCTGGACCAGCTTCGCCTTGATCTCGGTAAGCGACTTCTTGCCGAAGTTGCGGTACTTGAGCATGTCGGCCTCGGTCTTGGAGGCGAGCTCGCCGACCGTCGAGATGTTGGCGTTGTTGAGGCAGTTCGCAGCCCTGACGCTAAGCTCGATCTCGTTCACGGACATGTTGAGGAGCTTCTTCAGCTTCTCGCGCTCGTTCGCGTCCTTGGACTCGCCGTCCTCGAACTCGAGCGTCTCCTCGCCGGCATAGTCGACAAACACGTCAAGGTGCTTGCGCAACACGGCGCCCGCGGTCTTGAGCGCCTCTTCCGGAGCGATGCGACCGTCGGTCCAGACATCAAGAACAAGCTTCTCGTAGTCGGTGCGCTGGCCGACGCGCGTGTTCTCCACGAGGAAGTTGACGCGCGTCACCGGCGAAAAGATCGAGTCGATCGCGATGCGGCCGATCTCCTGGTCGGGCTTCTTGTTGCCTTCGGCAAGGCAGAAGCCGCGCCCGATCTTGACCTCGCACTCCATCTCGAGGGATCCGTCGACGTCAAGCGTGCAGATCTCCTGACGGGGATTGAGTATCTCGACGTTGTTCTCCTTCGCGAACTCTTCAGCGTAGACCGTGCAGGGCCCCTTGGCCTTGAGCGTAATGACCTGTGTCTCGCGGGACACGGTCTTTACGAGCACACGCTTCAGGTTGAGGATGATGTCGGTGACATCCTCCGTGCAGCCCTTAATAGTCGAGAACTCGTGGCTAACCCCCCTAATCTTCACGGACGAGATGGCCGCCCCCTCTATCGAGCTCAGAAGAACCCGACGGAGGGAGTTGCCGATCGTCCGCGCATAGCCGATCTCGAATGGCTCCGCAGTGAAACGCATGTAGGTCGGAGTCTTCGTGGACTCGTCGATCTGGACGTTGTGCGGCATCTCGAAGCGGCTCAAACAGATAGGCATTTGTTACCCCTTATTAAAGAATGTTCGAACGACCGGATTAGCGCGAATAAAGTTCGACGATGGCCTGCTCGTCGACGATAGGAGCGATCTGCTCGCGCGTCGGGACGGCGAGCACCTCGGCCCGCAGCGTAGCCTTGTCGAAGCTCATCCAAACCGGGAGCTGCGCCCCCGTCGCCGCCTCGACCGACCGATTCGCCGCCTCACGGGAACCCGTCGCGTCCTTGACGGTCAAGACATCCCCGACCTTGAGGACGTGGGACGGAACTGCGGCCTTGCGGTCGTTGACGAGGATGTGCCCGTGGAGCACGAACTGGCGCGCCGCACGGCGGCTCGGCGCAAGACCAAGCCTGTACACGATGTTGTCAAGACGCATCTCCAGAAGCTGGAGCAGCAACTCGCCCGTGACGCCTTCGCGGCGGTAGGCCTCTTCGAAGAACCTGTGGAACTGGAGCTCGCCCATGCCGTACTGACGGCGAAGCGCCTGCTTCTGGCGAAGCTGGCTGCCGTATTCGGACATCTTCTTGGCGCGGCGGCCGACGTGCATGCCGGGTGCGCCCGTACCCTGCTCGATCGGGCACTTCGCCATGTAGCAACGTGCACCCTTGAGGAAAAGCTTCTGCCCCTCGCGGCGGCACTGACGACAAACTGGACCTGTATAACGACCCATGATTAGACCCTCCTGCGCTTGCGGGCGCGGCAACCATTGTGCGGAACCGGCGTGGTGTCCGTGATCTGAGTGACGCGGATGCCCGCCGCCTGAATCGCGCGGACCGCGCTCTCGCGGCCGGCTCCGGCGCCCTGCATCCTCACCTCGCACTCGTGCATGCCCTTCGCGACCGCGATGCGAGCCGCGTCCTGGGCGACCATCGTCGCCGCAAACGCGGTCGACTTGCGGGAGCCCTTGAAACCGGCCTTGCCGGCCGAGCTCCAGCTGATCACGCCGCCACGCGCGTCGGCGATCGAAACCTGGGTGTTGTTGAAAGTCGAACGGATGAACGCGATCCCGGCGGGAATCGACTTGCCGCTCTTCTTGGCCTTCGTGGCCTCGCCCTCGGCGGGCGCCGCCTCGGCAGCAGGTGCTGCTGCGGGGGCAACGTTCTTCGTGTTTTCTTCAGCCATTTTCAATACCCCCTATTAGCGGCCGGCCTGCTTCGGCATCGCGATCGAGACGCGCTTGCCGCCCTTGCGGGTGCGCGCGTTCGTCTTCGTGCGCTGCCCGCGCACGGGAAGACCCTTCTTGTGGCGAATGCCGCGGTAAGAGCCGATCTGGATGAGACGGCGGATGTTCTGCGAAACCTCGCGGCGGAGATCACCCTCGACACGGTAGTGGTCCTGGATGAAAGTCGTGATCGCGTGGATCTCGTCCTGAGTTACGTCGTCCGCCTTCTTCATCGGATCGACCTTGACCGCCGCCAGCACGTCATCGGCGCGCTTCGGCCCAATACCATGGATATACCGGAGAGCAAAGCGGATATGCTTCTTTCCCGGAATGTCCACACCCATCAGTCTAGGCATAGTTTTGCTTTTACCTTTCTTAACCCTGACACTGCTTGTGGCGGGGGTTGGTGCAGATCACGCGCACCACGCCCTTGCGGCGAACAATGCGACAGTTCTCGCAGATGCGACGAACGGAACTACGTACTTTCATCTTGTTTTTACTCTCTTAGAGTGGTCGAATATTTGCATAGTATATCAAAAATCTGTCACAAAGCGCAAGGGGGTGCGTAACTGGAATATCCCCACCTTTGTAAAGAGCTGTCGAGCCCTCGGAAAGGCCCGCGCGGTTTTACGGAATTCCGAAGGTTTTGCGGCCGTGCTTGTTGCGCAAGCGGTTGCGTCTATCCCGTCAGCAGCTCAAACTCCATCTGCAAGTCACCGCATTCCTCGCGCGGACAGTTCCAGCCGCGCCACCTGCCATGCCGCACAAAGAGCCACCTGAGACCGTCCGCTATCGCGTAGTAGAAGAACTCCGGCACCTCGAACATCTTGCGCGAGACCTTGGCAACGTGCTTGGCGAGCGCGTCGAGCTTCACCTTTTTGCCGAGCCACGCAGCCGCGAAATAGGCAACCGCGACGACGAGCGCGGCCATGTTCTTCAGCCGC
>JAEEZC010000339.1 GCA_016288465.1 Verrucomicrobiota bacterium
GCTTCTGAGGTCCCAGAGACAGCGGCGGAGCTCGGTGCGGCACGAGCCGAGCATCCGGCCTGCGGCGTCAAGATGCCCTGCCGATGCGGCGGGGTCGGCGTCTCGAGCGCGGGAGGCGGCGGAGACCTGATAGTAGATCGCTGTCAGGTTCTGTGCGAGGTGGTCGTGTAGTTCCGCTGCAAGGCGTGTGCGCTCGTCCACGCGCAGCTTCGACTTCGCCTGCTCGATCTGGCTGCGGAAGAGCTCTCGTCCGCGTCTTTCGGAAAGTATCCTGAGCGATGCATTCCACGCAAGCGCTCCGGCAAGCAGAAGGACGAGAGCCCCGATGACGACTGTCAGCTTCATGGGCGTCCACCAAGGCGGGCGAGAGACGACGATGACGTCCTCCGGCCTTCTGATCGAGATGAACATTCCCGTCGTGCGCGGTAGCATCGACCGCTTGTTCCAGGTCTCTGTCTCCAGAACGCACACGCCCGTAACGGATATGGTCGAGCCCGCGCAGAGTCCGGAGACTGCATCTGGAGCGCTGCTGCAGTCCGCCGCGATCGAGTATCCGCCAGAGTCGAGGATCGCTCGTGCGCCGCCGTCGCCGCCGGTCTGAGTGTTTCGCACGACTCCCCTGAGCCGAATTGTCATGCCGTGGCATGCCGCATTTAGCCGGCTCTGGCCGTCGGCGTTGGCGAAGAGGTCGCGCATGTCGATTTCGCTGACGGTCTCTGGCGGGATTGAAAGAGCGCCTGCCGGGCGCCAGACCGCATGCGCGAGATTGACGTGGAAGAGATCCGTCTCGGCGTAGCCAACGGCCTCTATGTCGGCGCCGACAGAGGGCGGCGAGGTTATGACGTCCACTTTCATTGGCTCGCCGGATTCGGTGCGCATCAGCAGGGTGTCGCCGTTCCAGACCGCGAGCACACGTCCGGTTGCGCGGCGCCTTCCGAGCGCGGCGACGGCTTCGGGCGTCAGCTCGTCCGCACCGTCGACCAAAGGGGCTTGGAACAGGTCGTCGGACGGAGGCTTGAGCATCGTGATGCTGCGGTCGTCCGTGATGTGGAACCATCGGCGGCCGTGCTGGCGGAGGCCGATGTGGAGGAACGGAATGCCGACTACTTCGACTGTCGCGCCGACCATCTGCCGCATTTTCGAGAGCGGCTTTTTCATCAGCGCCGTTTCGATGGAGGCGTAGACCATGCGGCCTGAGCAGTCGAGGACGAACGTAGTGAACGCCGGGTCGATCTCGTCCTGGCGCGCCTCGACGAGAATGCCGTCTATTATGACGGACGTGTTGAGGACGGAGTCTTTCTCGAGGTCAGGTGGCGAGATTCGCGTCGGTTCGGGCGGAGCTCTGTGAGAAGACACCCTTATGCTTCGGCAGTTCGCCATGACGAGGCTGTTCCTGCGGTCGTTCGGATTGATCGCGTCCAGACTGCCCGAAACCACTATCTGATCGCCTGGGGTTAGCGAGTTGTCGGGCGACTCGCGCGCATCATAGACGCTGGCGCCGCCGCTGTCGTCCATGATAAAGAATCTGCGGAACCTTCTTGTCTTCATCGGCGCGGGCGACGGGCAGGAAAGGACCGTCGCCTCCACTTCGAAGGCAAGGCCAGCAGTCCCTTTTCTTGTCGATGCGGAGGCAAGCTCCGCGGCAGTGCGGATCACATCACCGGTCTCCGCGAAGGCGGCCCAGCATATTGCCATGCATAATGAAGCCCAACACGATCTCATGCCGTGTATTCTACCATAAATCAAAGGAGTGCTGTCGCCAACCAGGCTCCCTATTTGGGGAGGTGTGCAACATATGTCCGATGTGCTATCATATTGGCGTAACGAAAACGCGAAAGGGGAGTTGTCATGAGTGTGAAAGCAAGGCCCGTTATGTCCGCAGTTGCTTCGTTTGTTGCCGGTTGTGCGCTTGCCGGCGATGCGATTCATTTCATCGGCACGGCGACAAGCGCAACAAGCGCCACTGCGAGCGACATTTCAAACTACAAGAAGTGGGGCAACAAGACTGATCCGCTTTCGCCGGAAAACGACTATATCGTCGACAACGGCAAATGGTGCGGCTCCGGGGGCGAGTACGCCTTCCCCGGCAAGTCTCTCACGCTCGGCGTCGTCGACGGCAACGATGGCAACCTCTCGATTTTGACCAGCGGCGGCACGTTTGACTTCAAAAGCCTTGTCTTGAACAAAGGCAAGATCTACTCGAACGTGGGCGCTTCGTGTGTCGTTCAGGGTGGGATCGCCGTCAACGCCTCGTCCGACAGCCCGTTTGCAATCTACTTCAATGGCACGTTTGGAGGCAACTATTCGTTTGACGGCGACGTCTCGGGCTCGGGGCATCTTCGCGTGTACAAGGCATCGCAGTCAGGCAACTACGACTATCTTGTCGTGAGATTCAGGGGCGACATGGGCGAATTTGCCGGAACGCTCGAGCTTGGCCAGAGGGTAGGCAACGACAACAAGGCGACCGTGACGACGTACCGCACGCCTGTTTTCATCGGCGACACGGCGATTGGCGGGAGCCTGGTCCTTAATGCCTGCGGCGAGGTCGGGCCGTGCGGCACGGGGACGGACGGGTACGGCCTTTTTTCGACGGAAAACCTGTCGCTTGCGAACGGCTCGGCTTTCCGCATCGGCATCAACGCAACAACCGGCGGCACTGTTCGCGTGACGCGTGAATTGACCCTTCCGGAGGAGGGCAAGGTCTACATCGACGTGCGCAATCTGCCCGACGCCTGTACAGCTGTCCGGCGCCATCCCGTTCTCTTCGCGCCTGCCGGGAGCGGCTTGACGACAAACAAGTTCCAGCTCTGTGCGCTGAACACCGCCGAGGGCACCCGTGCGCCGCTCCACGGAAGGCTGGCTGGCTGTTCCCTCGAGGTCGATTCGTCCGGAAGCGGGGAAGTCCTCTACCTTGTCCTCGGCAAGTACACCTACAAGACGGCGAAAGACTCCTGGGGGGAGTCGAGCTGGCTGCCCGAGTACGCGAACCGCTGGTCTGGCTTCTCGGCTGGGACGGCGCTTGATCCGGAGACGACGTATATCGCGTTTGACAGCACCTACATTCGGAGTGTCATTTCGCCTCCGGACTCTTCGACATTTCCGGGAAAGCGCCTGGTCCTGGCCAACTCGAACACGCAGATCCAGTTTGCGGGGTCTGCCCGGATAGACGACTTTGTCATGTTGAATGGGACACGGGCCTTGATGCACAACAAGTCGGGCTTTCATCTCACCGGCTGCCTGGCGTTGCCGGACCCGAACGACACGGGTTCGTCGGTCGCCAATCTCAGGACCGGGCTCGGCCGCTCCGCCTCCATCGAGTCAACCATCTCCGGCTCGGGGGGGCTGAAGCTGAGCGGCGAAACGGACGGAGGCTCGGACTCGAGCTGCACGTTCTACCTCCAGGGCGTGAACACGGCGTTTTCCGGGAAGCTTTCCGTTTCGAACGCCGGCAACAACCCGGTGACCAACACGACGTTGCGCATCTCGGACGTCCGCTCCCTGGGCGGGCCGATGGCGGCGTTTGCGTACAACGGCATCGCCTTTGCGAACTGGTCGCGCTTCCGGGCGGACGCGAGCCTGACCCTCTCCGAGCCGACGCGTGGCGTCTATTTCAGCGGCAGCAACTACGTCAACATCGCGAACGCGGCGCATACGCTGACGCTCGCCTCGCAGACGACGCTTGCCGGTACGCTAGTCAAGGAGGGCTCTGGCACGCTTGCGCTCGGCGGCACGCTGAAGTTCACATCTTCGCAGTCCGATACGCCGGCGGAGGGAACAAACATCCTTCAGGTTTCGGCCGGGCGTGTCAAACCCGTATCGAAGACGGGCGCTGACGGACTTGCAATCACGTTTGCGTCCGGCACGGGGCTTCGCCTCGCGCCGCTTGCAGAGGCAGATGCGGACGTGCTGCGTTATGGACTCTACGACGTGAAGTGGGCGACGCCGTTCGACTTGACGGCCACGGGCGGCAAGCTCGATGTGGCGTTCGACTTGCCGCAGGACATGTCGGGGGCGCCAAACAGATTCTCCTTCGGCGTTTGCACTGTTCCGTCGTCCTTCGCTCCGGCGGTTGTGGGGAACATCGTGCTTCCGAGCGTCAGGGGCTACAGGCATTCGGTCGCCGTGATCGACAACGGTGACGGTACCGCGACGTTCAAGGCGACGTATGCCAAGATAGGATTCGTCGTCTCGATAAGGTGAGCCACCCATGGACTGCACTCGTCGCTCTTTTCTCGAATGCATGGCCAGCTTCGCGGCTGGACGCGCGTTTGCCGCGGCGCCCGGCATGTTCTCCGGCGAAGGCGCACAGGTCGTCTTCGCGGCGA
Organism: Verrucomicrobiota bacterium; assembly: GCA_016288465.1. GTDB lineage: Bacteria > Verrucomicrobiota > Kiritimatiellia > RFP12 > UBA1067 > UBA1067. Next base: position 4,326 of record JAEEZC010000339.1, read on the forward strand.
TGTCGGACATACACGTCTGCCATCCGAAGACAGGGAGCAATCTCGGCACGGAAGTCTTTGAACGCGCTCTCCACTGGTACAGGCGACAGGGCGTGGACGCCGTCGTCGTCGCGGGCGACCTCGCGGAGCACGGACTTGTCGAAGAACTGGAGATGGTCGGCGAGGCATGGCACAGGATGTTTCCTGGCAACAGAGGGCTGGACGGGCGCCTGGTCGAAAAGGTGTTCGTCACCGGCAACCACGATTTCGAGGGCTGGAAGTACGGAAGCTTCGCGAGAAAGCTCCATCCTGACGCCGATGAGCTTGAGAGGCACAAGCTTGCGCCGCGCTATGCCAAGGCCTGGGAGGCCGCGTTCGGAGAGAAGTACGAGCCGATATACATGAAGAACGTCCGAGGCTGCAGGTTCATTGGCTCGCATTGGACTGACGTGGAGGGAGACGAAGGCGGAGAGGCGTGGTTTGGCAGCAGACTGGCAGACTTCCTTGACGGACACGGCGACGAGCTGAAAGGAAGTGCGCCATTCTTCTACGTGCAGCATCCGCATCTGAGGGGAACCATGCTCCTTAAGTCCAGCACTGTCGCCGACGACGGAAGGACTGCGGAGCTTCTCTCAGGATGGCCGAACGCGATTGCGCTCTCAGGCCACTCGCACTGGTCGATAACCGACGAACGATCCATCTGGCAGGGCGGCTTCACGTCCGTCAACCTCGGCTGCCTTCGGCGCACGAACTTCCGCAACACGAAGAACGCCCCTGCCGATCGCGGATACGAGAACTGGAAGACACCGCGGGTTCGTCAGAGCGAGGCGGCGAAGGCAGTCAACCTCTCCAAGGCAATGCCGTTCTAC
>JAEEZC010000340.1 GCA_016288465.1 Verrucomicrobiota bacterium
CGCACGGGCGAAGCGGTTCGGCATCGTGCCCTATGTCGCGTTCGGTCCGTTCTGCGATTCGCATGTCCAGGTGCTTTCGTCTGAGGAGGCGCGGCTCCAGTCCGAGCTGCAAAGCAGGTTCGTCGCGTCCGAGGCAAAAGGCGAGGCGGGAGCCCGGGGGCGGACCGATCTCTGGCGGACGCGGCACTACCGTCTCGGCGGCGAACCCGAACCCGGCAACGCGGAGGTCTCCATCGAGAACATCGGCTGCTTCGTCGGGACGAACGCCTGCGCGAAAGGGGCGGCCAGTCTCGTGGAACGGCTCAAGGCGAATCCTGATGCTAAGGCGGTGTGCCTCGACTACATCGGCTACGCCAACTACCGTGGCTGCCGCCATCCCGACTGCCTGCGTCTGCTGGAGGCGTGGCTGGAGCGGAAGGGTCTCGCCGACACAGAGGAGAACCGCGGCCGCTTCTTCGAGGAGCAGATCGTCACGTACTATGCCGCGCTCTACGACGCCGTGAAGGCATACGATCCGTCCATCGTCGTCTACGCGCACATCTATCCCGTGTTCCTGCCGGATCCGCTGTACGGCAGCCGGCTGAAGCTCGACTATTGCGCGCAGACATGCGCATGGTATTTCCGCTGGCCGGCGGAGAAGGTCCGGAAATACGCCGAGACGGTCGTTCGCGGCCAGCGCGAACATTGGCCGTTCGCCCACGGTGTGCCGTTCGTCGCCTATGGACCATGGGCGAACGACATCGACCCCGATTCCCGGAAGACGCCCGAGGATCTCGACCGCGAGCTTCGCGCGGTGCTGGAGTCCGGCGCCGAGTGTCTTTCCGTGCACGAGATCGATTCGATAATCGCCGATCCGGCGGTCTTCACGGTCTTCAAGAAGTACTGCGCCTCCCCAAGTCGCTGATGTGTGATTTGACCGCTGTCGGACAGATCCTGTATAATGTTCGTCATATGAATCTGAAAATGATTTTGCTGCACGTAAGCGTTCTGCTCGCCTGTTCTGTTGGAGCGGTTCAGTTTGACGCCGCGGAGCCGATATGGACGACGGCTGAGAAGGACGAGATCAACTCGTCCGTCGCCTTCACGACTCATTTCGACTGGGACGGCAAGGCCCCGCTCAAGCTGCGGCTTGCGGGCTGCTCCGTCTTCAAGGTGTTCGTGAACGGCGAGTTCGCGGCATATGGTCCGGCGCGCGGTCCGAACGGCTGGTTCCGGATGGACGAGTGGAATCTTTCGCGCGTCGCTCGGAAGGGGCGCAACCTGCTGAGCATCGTGGGCGTTGCCTACAACACCACGACCTACTACCTCATATCTCACGAGCCTTTCCTGCAGGCCGAGGTGCTTTCGGGCGGCAAGGTCGTGCGGGCGACGGGCGACGGAAAGTGGAACGCCAGTTTCACGGAGCGCGTGCGCAAGGCCCAGCGGTACAGTCATCAGCGTGCTCAGAGCGAGGTCTACGAAGTGCCGCGGCCTGGCTGTTGGGAGTGGTGGAAGCGCGATGGATTGAAGCGCGAGTCGCTCGTCATAACCAACCTGCCTTCCGTGAAGCTTCTCGAGCGCGGCACGCCGTATCCCAAGTTCGAGATCGACGGCACCTACCGCCCGACAGACTTCCTTTCGGTCGCGCTGCGGACTGGGGACATTGGCAAGGCGCCGCGTCTCTGGGACGAGAAGTCGTGCCGCCTGGGGCGCACTTATCCGACCGAAGAGCTGAAGCATCGTCCAGCGGAAGACTGGTGGCTGCGGTCGATCAAGCCGAAGGCGAAGTTCGCGGGCGGCGAGGCGAAGGTCGATGCGACGCAGGGCGTCCGCTTCGAGGGCGCGATCAACGACACGGGCTTTCTGCGCCTCAAGGTGAAGGTGTCGAAGCCCGGGCGGCTGCTCGTCGGGTTTGACGAGATACTCGTCGACGGCAGGCTGGATTTCCTGAAGCGGTTCGGGTGCAACAACGTCGTCCTTTGGAACGTGAAGGAGCCGGGCGAGTACGATTTCGAGTCGTTCGAGCCCTACACCTTCAAGTTCGCCGAGGTGATCATGCTGGAGGGCGAGGCGACGGTGGAGAAGCTGGAGATGCGGACGTACAAGAACCCGGACGCGACGCGGAAGTGCAGGCTAGAAGACCCTGTGGACCGCAAGATATTCGAGGCGGCGCGCGAGACGTTTGCGCAGAACGCGGTCGACGTGTTTACGGACTGCCCGAGCCGTGAGCGCGCGGGCTGGCTTTGCGACAGCTGCTTTACGGGTCCGGCCGAGCATTTCTTCACGGGGAAGAACGAAATAGAGCGCACGTTCTTGCGCAACTTCGCGCTTGCCGACAGCTTCCCGCATCTTCCCGAGGGAATGGTGCCGATGTGCTATCCGGGCGACCATGCCAACGGGAACTTCATTCCGAACTGGTCGATGTGGTTCATCATCGAGCTTGCGAACTACTTCGAGCGGACCGGCGACCGCGAGACCGTCGACATGCTCAGGCCTCGCGTGGAAGGGCTCGTCAGGTTCTACGCGCAGTACCGGAACGCCGACGGAGCGCTCGAGAACCTTCCGGCCTGGGTGTTCGTGGAATGGAGCCACGCCAACGAGACGAAACTGGTCAAGGACGGAGTGAACTGGCCTTCGAACATGACGTATTCCGACGCCCTTGCGAAGGTCGCCCGGCTTTACGGACGCCCCGAGCTCGCAGAGCAGTCGGAGAAGCTCAAGGCTCTTATCCGCGAGCGTTCGTATGACGGCGTCTGGTTCCGTGACAATGCGAAGCATCCCGACGTGACGGAGACATGCCAGTATTATGCGTTCTACCATGGCATTGCCACGCCGAAGACGCATCCCGAGCTGTGGAAGAGGCTCACTGACGAGTTTGGCCCTGAGAGGACGGGCAAGGGGCTTTACAAGGAGGTCTGGCCGTCAAACGCCTTCATCGGCAATCTTCTGCGGCTCATTCTGCTGGAGCGCTACGGTCGCAGCGAGCAGGTCGCTCGCGAGATCCGCGGCTATTATCTCAAGATGGCGGAGACGACGGGCACGCTGTGGGAGCACGACCGTCCCGAAGCGAGCTGCAATCACGGCTTCGCCTCCTACCTTGCGATTCTGCTGGACGAGGCGAAAGACTGATGCGGCGTCAGGTCGGGTCGGCGACGGCGCGGCGCGTCACTGTCCGGAAGACCTGAACAGTCCCATGAGCTGGGCGGGCGAAAGCGAGGCCGAGCCCGTTCCGTCGAGGACGTCTTCGGCGATCTGCCGCTTCTCCTTGTGCAGTTCGAGCACTCGCTCCTCCACCGTGTCGGCGGCGATAAGCCTGTAGACCGTGACCGGGTGCTTCTGCCCTATGCGGTGAACACGGTCGGCTGCCTGGTTCTCGACCGCAGGGTTCCACCAGGGATCCAGCAGTATCACGTAGTCCGCCGCAGTCAGGTTTAGGCCGGTGCCGCCGGCCTTCAGCGATATAACGAAGAAGTCGCCTTCGCCGGACTGGAAGGCTTCGACGAGCCTGCTCCGCTCGGACGTCGGCGTCGAGCCGTCGAGATAGAGATAGGACCAGCTCCTCGCGTCCAGGGCCTTTCGTACGATGGCAAGGTAGTCGGTGAACTGGCTGAACACGAGCGCGCGGTGCCTTCCTTCGCGAAGGTTCGCAAGAAGGTCCACCAGCGCCTCCATCTTGGCCGACGGCAGGCCCTCGTTCGGCAGAACAAGCGACGGATGGCAGCAGAAGCGCCGCAGACGAGTGAGCTCAGCGAGAATCGACATGCGGTTCGGCTCGCCGCCGCCTTCCGCGGCAGTCGCCTCCAGGGACTGTATCGCATGCACGCGGCAGCCTTCGTAGGCCGTGCGCTCGGCCTTGCCGAGCTCGATCATGACCGTGGTCTCGGTCTTCTCGGGCAGGTCGTCGAGGACGTCGCCTTTCAGTCGCCTGAGGATGAGCGGCTTCACGAGGCGCTTGAGCTCGCCGTTGGCCATCCCGTCCCTCGTGAAGCGCGAGGCGAACGAGGTCGCTGTGCCGAGAAGTCCGGGATTGAGAAAGTCGAAGATGCTCCACAGCTCGCCAAGCCTGTTCTCAACAGGAGTGCCGGTTGCCGCGACGCGGAACTTCGCTTTCAGCCTCTTGACGGCTCTTGCGCGCTTCGATGCGTCGTTTTTGACAGCCTGGGCCTCGTCGAGGACGACGCCGTTCCAGGTCACGGAAGCGAACTCGTCTTCGTGGAAGAGAAGATAGCCGTAGCTCGCCACGACGACGTCGGAAGGCCCGAACGACTTGAGGTCGGCGTCGGCATCGTAGGCCATTCTCGGCTTGAGCGGCGGAGCGAACCGGCATATCTCCATGCGCCAGTTCCCGCAGACCGACGACGGCGCGACGACGAGGGATGGACCGTCCTTCGCCCGATCCAGAAGAAGCGCAATCGCCTGGACGGTCTTGCCGAGGCCCATGTCGTCCGCAAGGCATGCGCCGAACCCGCACCCCGCGAGCCGCGACAGCCAGCGGAATCCCTTCAGCTGATACGGCCGCAGTTCTGCGGAGAGGGCCTTGGGAACGGACGGCTTGCGCGCGAACTCCGCACGGATCTCCTCTGCGGTCTTCGCCATCGCGTCCGGCATTTCGAGGGAGTCCTCTCCTTCGTCGAAGGCGCCGTCGAGCATCGGGATGGCGGCCTTCGGCACTTCCACTCCGTCGCCCTTGCGCCGCGAGGCCGCGGCAAGCGCGCCGATCTGCCGCGCCATCGCCTTGGTTAGCCTGATGTAGTCGCCGTCCGAAAGCTTCACGAAGTCGCCGACCCGCGTTCTCGCCGCGTCGATCATCTTGGCGATCGACAGGACTCGCCCGTCGTCAAGCGCGAACTCGCCGTTGACGCTGAACCAGTCTTCGGCCGTGCGCGTCGAGCCAAGGCGCACGCCGCTCTTGGGGGCGGACGTGATTGAGACCTTCCTGTCGTCGATCCACTCCAGCGTCAGGTCGCCTGACCGCGCGTCCGCAAACGACTTCAGGGCCGAAAGCGCCCCAAGCGCGGCGGATATGTCGTCGACCTGCCAGGAAGACCTCCCGTCATGCCAGGTCTCGAAATCGGCAAGCGCCTTTCTGACGCCGTCGAGCTTCGACTTCTCGGCGGCGATGTCGCGCACGAGCAGGAAGCTTCCCGAGGCGTCGGCGACGACCTTCTCGGCATGGCCTTCGCCGGGCTCGACCGAAAGCGCCGGCATGGTCGGAAGCGGCTTGACCACAATGTGCGCCGAAAGCGCGTCGCCGGTGAACGCGAGCTGCGCCGAAAGCGCAGTCGCCGCAGCGATTCGCCTGAGTTCCCTCTTCTCGGCTTCCGTCGGCGCGGCAACTGGCAGAATCGACGCGATCCTCTCCAAGAGCGGAGATGCGTCCTTCATCGCAGCCGAGGGAATCGCTATCCTGCCGTCGTTCCCGAGATCGCGGAACATGTCAAGCAGCTTCCGAATCCCGTCGGTGAATTGCAGGACCACGAGCGTTTCGTCGTCGACCGTTCCGATCGCTACGTTGCTCCTGGCCGAGACGGCCCACTTCGGCACCGAAAGGACGATTCCGCCGTCCGCCGCCACCGAAGACTTCATCTCGCATTTCCCGGCGACGACCTTGACGGGCAAGGGATCGGACGTGTTGTCGCAGTAGTATCTCTCACCCGTTGTGTACTGGGCGAAGACGTTGTCCATTCCGATGAACATGGGCAGGATTTCTTCCCGCACCTTGTCGCTGACGTAGTGGGCGTTGCTTGCAAGCACCCTCGCGATCGCCATGTCCTTCTCGGTGAACGCTCTCCTCAAGCTCTTCTTTTCAAGCTCCCACCTGAGCTCCACCCTGCGGTCTTGGACGCCTTCCTCGTGCAGATAGGCGTCGACGTCGAGAAGGTCTGCCGCGTCTTCCTGCGATTTCGCGAGCGTCAGATACCAGTGTACGCCGCTGCTCTTCTCCGATTCGTCTCGCTTCGCCGCCCGGTCTGCGCTCATGACGGCCTTGCGCATGACGGCGAGCAGCTGCTTCCATTCGAAATCGTCGCCCGTCTCCGGCAGGAATGCGACTGTTGACGACGAGATGCGCTGCAGAATGTCCGAGACTTCCGACTTGTCGTAGCCGCCCTTGAGAAGCGTCAGATACAGTCTTGCCACGTTCGAGTAGCCTTTGCGCTCCGCAAGCTTCGCCATCTCGAGGAGTGTCCCCACCTTGCCGCGCAAGGCGGCGCGGCTGGAGGTGAGCAGCCTGTAGTCCCATGCCGCGATGATTCCGGAGATCAGCAGGGGGTTGGGCTTCGTGCTGTAGTGCGAAATGACTTCGCCTTTGCCCGACATAACCACTTTCCAGACCGCGTCAAACCATTCCGAGTAGGCGGATATGTTTTCGGTATAGAGTTCCTCGGCAGTGATCGAGCTGTGCCAGTAGCCAGGCGCGCTCCACGTCCGCCGCATGACTTTCGCGGGGCGGGCCTTCGATATCTTGTCGGGTTTCGCGACGGCGGCGCACATTGCGGCGAGCAGGCGTTCCGGGAGATTGTCCATCTGACGGCTTTCTTCGCCCGAGTGGGTACGGGAAAGGTCGTCGTCAAGCCTTTCGGCAGACCTGAAGTCCTTGTCCGCATTGGCGAAGTCGCCGTCCATCGCCAGCTTGCATCCGCTGAGGATGAATCGGATCTCCTTCTGGGCGTCGGCGCTGCCGAGACTGTCGGCCTTTGCCGAAAGAGCCGACTCCAGACCCTGCCTCCAGCCTGTCCAAAAGCACAGGGCCGCGTACGAGGCAATAAGCCGCCAGTCCAGAATGGCGCCGCTTCGGCAAAGGGAGTCTATCGCAACAAGCGGCTTCCGCACGTCCTGCCCCGCCAGAAAGCAGCTGTTCAGCCAAAGGCGCATCAGGTTGAGGAACGGCGCAGTGTCGTCGACATGGGTGAAGTCGGGACTGTCCGAGAGCGTGATTGCCGCGTGCCAGGCCGCTCCTCGGGCAACGCCAGGATGCCGACTGTCTTCAACGGCCTTCGCGGCCACGTCGGACATTCCCTTTCCGGACCCGTTCACCAGCAGCCGGGCGCACTCGGCCTGCATTGCGCATCGCTTGATGCCGGAGCTGACCTCATGCGTGCGTTCGAGGGCAAGCGCAAGGTCGGCCTTGCTCGGAAGCCAATTGTGCGCTTCGGCTTCGTTCAGAAGTTCGGCGAGGTCTCTTGCGCTGTATCTTATGTTCCCACGGTACTTGTGAACGGATTGATTGGAGACGATGATCGCCTTGCGGGCCTTGAGCCGCTGAATCACGCCCTTTGCCTCTGTGCGGCTCAAGTCAAGCTTCCGTTCAAGCAGCAGCCCGATAGCCGTGTTGTCAAGCGCCCGCGGTATGTACGCGAACATGGTCGCGACAAATCTTTCCGGCTGGTTCAAGGAGTGGTATCCGTCAATCGTCATCGTCATTCCTTCTTTGACGTGGTATTATAGCAAATCAAGGGGGGCGTAAGCTGGAAATTGCGCGCCCTAAACCGATGTGATCCCCTTCGGCCTTGGTCTTAACTCCGATGGTTTGGGTTCTCGCGCAGACGCTTGCGCGCCCGGCGGGTTCGGCTTCGCCGAATCTTCCCTCCGCTTCGCTTCGGTGCATTCCCGCTTCACTGCTTCGCACTTCCAAACCATATCAAAGGGGCTTGATTTGCTGAATTTTTAGCTGCCTTCGGCAGAGGAAGTCTGGAGGATGCTTCCTCCAGATAAAAAATACAAGACAGTCGGTTTCTTGGCGGCTTTCCTTGGCGGAGCTCGTCCTGCCTGCGAAGCGGTAGCGAGAGCCCAACCGCTCGGAGTTTCTACTATACGCGTCAAGGGGACCCCGTCGGCTGACGGGTCTACGGGCCGCCCGGAGTGCGGCCCCTACCGCGATTCCGTCCCCAACGTCCCATATGTCCCAAAAGTCCCCTTGTACTGGCACGCGCGACCATGAACCGTTCCAGTCGGCTCTCAGAGGTAACCCGCAACAAGCCGCTTTCGTGTCTTTTCGTGTCGGGGGGAAGCCCCGCTTTCGTGTCCCTTCGCGTCTGCGACAAGCCGAAGGCTGAAACGACGCGGCGAGGCACGGCGAAGGTCGTTCGACATGTCTAGTTTTTTGTAGGCGATTGTGTGGTTCCTCGCCCTTCAAGCCGTGCGTCGACGCGGCGTTTCACGCGGCGAAGCCGTGTCGCAGACGTGAAGGGCTTTC
>JAEEZC010000341.1 GCA_016288465.1 Verrucomicrobiota bacterium
ATTGACGTTCGCGGCTACTCCCGCGCCATGACCTTCGCCAGTGGATTCGGAAGTCGCATTGGCCATGGCCTTGTACCAAGAAGCCCAAAGCTTTGTGCAACCGTCAAAAGCCGAACTCGCGACGTCCGTAACGCTCTCGGGTATCGTCACGCTCGTAAGGTTGCTGCACCCCGCAAACGCACCGCTCGCTATGCCAACGACTGGATATCCATCCACCGTCGAAGGAATCACAACATTTCCGACAACCGACGAACCGCCTCTGATTGTAGCCTTTCCATTGTCCACATCGTAGAAGAACTGCTTAAGCGTCCAATGCGCATACAGAGTCATGGGACCTGAAACCACAACGCCTGAAAGAACCTCGTCTCCACCTGCAGCAGACGTGAACCATCCGGTAAAGTCGTAGTCCGTTCGTGTCACAGTCGGCATGACAAGGTTAGAACCGAATTCAAACTGCTCAGAGACTCCGCCTACGCCTCCATTCGCATCGAAGACAATCGTGTACTCTTCAGGCACCCATTGCGCAACAAGGGGAGATTCTAGCGTTCTTTCCATTTCATAGTTGATTCGTTTGTCGCGTTTTGGTAAAATCCACGTCCATGAGAGAAGAAAATGCCACGGGAGTTGCGGGAATGGCCAGGTTCGCCAAGCGCTGGATCGCCAATATCGCGTTCGTAACCATAGGGTTGTATGCCGTGCCGGTATATCTGCTCGTTTGTTTTCGCACGCTTCCATACTATGCGACAAAAGGGTGTGCTCTGATCGATCGCGTATGCGGAGGCGGCGCTTACGATCAGGACGGATTGACGAAGATGCTCGCGTTTGTGCTAACAATGGAAGTGTTCGTCGTTTTCGGACGCAATCTGTTTGCGGGGCGATCCGTGCGGAGGGAATGGCGCATCGCGGCAAACGCGGTTTCCATTGCCGCATTGTCCGTTCCGTTTGTCCTGTCGATGATGGTCGCATGGGAACTGGCGCGGTACATTGCGGTGATGGGCGTGACTCCGAGAAGGATTGTCGGCGTACGGTTTACGCTATTGTTCATGGCTGTTCCGGTGTTCTGCGCCGTGAGGTGGATCGCCGGGAGCGTGCCGAAACGGAGGCTCGTCCTGTTTGGCGCCGCCAGCCTGTGCGCGGCGTTCGCTTTGTTCTTTTCGATTGACGCCGCCGCGCGTCGTTTCGTCGACACCCATCCCCGTCCTGAAGTGTGTGGGCCCAACAGAGTCGACGTTCCGGCAAAGCCGGAAGCGCCCACCGACTACGGGCCAAAGGATGTTTTCCGGTTCTTCCGGGACTATTCGTCGACGGAAAACGGCTGAGGAACGATTTTCCCGGATCAACGGAGGAGTGGACATGGCTTCGAGCAGAGAGTATCTTGAGTTCGTGCTGGAGCAGTTGGCGGACGCCGGGGACGTGACGTACAGGAAGATGATGGGCGAGTACGTGATATACTGCCGAGGCAGGGTGGTGGGCGGAATCTACGACGATCGCTTTCTGGTCAAGCCCGTGGAGTCGGCGAAGAGACTCATGCCGGACGCTCCGCGCGAGTTGCCGTATGCCGGAGGCCGCGAGATGCTGCTTGTCGAGAATATCGACGACAGGGAGTTCCTGAAGAGGCTTCTCGATTCCATGGCCGACGAATTGCCTCCGAAGAAGAAGCGGTGATACGGCTCCATTCGCGGAAGCGCCTTCGGCGTCACGGAAGGCGCATTTTCGCCGGTTGTCACTCGGATTTTTGCCGGTTTACGCACGATCGTGTGTCGGTTTGCAAAAGATCGTGTGTCAGTTGGCAAAATTCCCGGATAGCTCTCACGCCAAGTTCGCAAAGTCCGCGAAGCTCCGTTTTTTGGAATTGCTTTGCGCACTTGGCGTACTTTGCGTGAGACAGACTTGTAGGCGTTGCAAGTGCCGCAGTTGCCCTTGGAACTGGCGATATTTCGCTTTCGCGTACGCGCGACCACGAACCCCCTTCGCGTCTGCGACACGGCTTCGCCGGGTGAACCGCCGCGTCGACGCACGGCTTGAAGGTCTAGGACCAACACAATAGCCTGCAGAGGCAAAGTAAGCCAAACGACCCTCGCCGTGCCTCGCCGCGTCGTTTCAGCCTTCGGCTTGTCGCAGATGCTTCGGGACACGAATGCGGGGCTTCCCCCGACACGAAAAAACACGGGCGAAGCCTCAAGCCAGAGCGCGGCGCTCGTGACGAATATCGTCGCAAGACGATACGGCGCATCGTCGGCTTTCGTGGTCGCGCGTAAGCGCTAGTAACGGAGAATGGGGAAGAGGCTTTAATGCGCGAAGCATAGGCGGAACGGTAGTGGAGCCCATTTTGTTAGCCATCGGAGTTCCGCAAAACCGCGGCTTGACGCTTGCCGATGCAAAGGGACGTAAGGGACACAAGGGACGGGGCGATTCAGGGTTGTCGCGGTGATGGGGAACGGGGAATGAGGAACTGAGGGTCCCGCGAAGTGTCGCTCGTGCGATTAAGGGCTAAAAACAAGCCGCCGCGCATTGACTGCGCGGCGGCGTGTCTTGGGTAACTCAAGTGGTCTCGTCAGAGGCCCTTGACAGTGAACACGAGGCGGTATGTGCCGGCACCCGGCATGAACCGCGCCAGAGGCGTTGCGCCCCAGCTGTTGTCGCCGCCCACGCCCATCTGAACAGCGTCGATGTTGACGGTGAGCTCTTCGCCAGGCTTCACGTCGTACTGATGATGGGGACCCTCGAGCATCGACTGCGGATACGGCCACGCATTGAAGCCGAACGGCGCGTTGACCGCCTCGACCTCGACCTGACCGACCTTAAGGCGACGGACACCGGTTCTGTAGCCCTGCTCGCCGGGCTCGATGTAGTTGTCGGGGTTGAGCCTGTCGGCGGGATAGCGTATCGTGCCGGACTCGGCGTCGGCAATGCCGCTGACGTGGCCGATCTTGGCCTTGTGAGTCGCGAGAATCGCACCGGTCGCGCGGTCGGAGTAGTTCTCCCACGGACCGAGGCCGTACCATTCGACGGAGCGGTCGGAGCCGGGAATGGTGAACGTAAGCCCCACGCGAGGAATCGGCGGAAGGCCCTTCGGAACGGTGAGAGTCCAGTCCACCAGCGTTTCGCCAGACTCAAGCTTGAGCGTCTCAAGCTTGGAGACTACGCCCTCGGGAAGCTTCTGCGTCTCGGTCGCGGTCTTCCACACCTTGCAGGCTTCGGCCATCGGCGGCTTCCAGCCGCGGTCGTTGTCGGTAGGCGCGCGCCAGAGATTGACCTTGAACGCGCCCGACGAAACGGGCTTGGCGCCCGCGACATCGACCTTTCTGGACGCGAAGGGCTTGGAGAACTGGTCCCAGGCCACAAGGTCGCCGTTGCGGTAGAAGCTGAAGAGGACGGAGTCCGCATCCTGCGAAAGGGCCTTGATCGTGACGACGGAGCCCGGCTCGGCGTCGGGCAGGGGCAGGCTCTCCTTGGAGAGCTGTACGCCGCCCTTGGAGTAGGTGACCGCGCAGTCGAACTCGGACAAGTCCGTGAACATGTTGGCGTTCTCGACCTTGGCGTCGCCGGTCTCCCAGTCGTACGAAAGCACATGCATGGGCTGGTAGGCGTGTTTGAGCTCGTAGGCGCCGGGATGCGGGTTGCGCAGAGCGTCGAAGAGCCCGTTGCAGTTGAAGTTGTCGTCGTTGGGGACGTCGCCGAAGTCGCCGCCGAACGCAAGCCACTTGCCGCGCTCATCGGTCTTCCAGACGGCCTGGTCGGCGAAGTCCCAGACGAACCCGCCCTGGAAGGACGGATACTTCTTGGCGAGGTTCCAGTACTCCTGGACTCCGCCGTTCGAGTTGCCCATTGCGTGTGTGTACTCGCAGAGGACGAGCGGCTTCGCCGGATTGTTCGCGACGTACCGCTCGCATCCCGCGGCGTTCATGTACATCGGGCAGAAGATGTCGGTGTGGTCGTTGTTCTCGGCGCGCTCGTACTGGACGGGGCGGGTCGGGTCTATGGCCTTGACGGCCTTGTACGCCTGGGCGAAGTTGTCGCCGTCGCCGGCCTCGTTGCCGAGCGACCAGATCAGGATGGACGGATGGTTGCGGTAGAACCTGACCATGCGCTCGTTGCGCTCGATGTGCGGCTTGAGCCACTCGGCGTGCTTGGCGAGGGACTTCTCGCCGTAGCCGGCGCCGTGCGACTCTAGGTTGGCCTCGCACACGACCATCACGCCTTCGCGGTCCGTGAGGTCGTACCACTCTGGGTCGTTGGGGTAGTGGCAGGTGCGCACCGCGTTGATGTTGAACTCCTTGAAGATGTCGATGTCGCGGCGCATGTCGGCCGAATTGACCGTGTACCCCTTCTCGGGATGCATCTCGTGGCGGTTCACGCCCTTGAAGAGGACCCTCTTGCCGTTGAGGTAGACAACCGAATCGCGTATCTCGACGCGGCGGAAGCCGAACGACGCGGTGTAGTAGTCGGTGCCGCCGAAGATCCACCAGCCCCACTTGTGCTCGACGGGTGTTATGTAGACGTACGGATACTCGGGCGACCAGAGGTACGGGTTCTCGACCTCGCGGACCTTGATCTCGCCGCCTTTCTCGTCGCGCAGGATGAACTTGCCCTTGGCGTAGTCGTCGGAGAGCGAGGTCTCGACGACGAAGTCCTTCGGGGCGTTCTTGCGCTCGGAGACGAGCAGCACGTCGCGGAAGATGCCCGAGAACCTCCAGAAGTCCTGGTCTTCGAGATACGTGCCGTCGGAATGCTTGTACACCTCGACTTCGAGCGTGTTCCTGCCGAACACCTTGAGATAGGGCGTCAGGTCGAACTCGCTCGGCAGGCGGCTGTCTTCGGCGTATCCGACCTCCTTGCCGTTCACGCGCAC
>JAEEZC010000342.1 GCA_016288465.1 Verrucomicrobiota bacterium
GGCGCGCGCTGGAACTGCTGCAGCGCGTCGGGCTCGGCGGGCGCGGCACGCACACGCCCGCGCAGCTTTCCGGCGGACAGCAGCAGCGCGTCGCGATTGCGCGGGCGCTCATGAACAACCCGCCAGTGCTCTTCGCCGACGAGCCGACCGGCAACCTCGACACGAAGAGCTCGGTGGACATCATGAGGCTGTTCACGGAGCTTTCGGAGGAGGGGATAACCATCGTGATGGTGACGCACGAGGACGACATCGCCGCGTACGCGAAGCGGCACGTGGTCGTGCGCGACGGCAAGATCGTGAAGGACGACAGAAAGGAGCGCGGCGGATAGCCGGCCGACGCACGGAATGGGACTTGTCATGATATTCCGCATGGCGCTCAAGTCGCTCGGGCGAAATCCGGTGAGGTCGTTCCTCTCGTGCCTCGGCATAGGCATAGGCATCGTCGCGGTCATACTCGCAATGGCCATCGGCCAGGGCGCGAAGACGATGATGGTCAAGGAAATATCGTCCATGGGCAACAATCTCATTATGGTCTTTCCGGAGCGCCGCTACCACGGAGCCGTCTCGGGCGGAATGGGCCAGGGCCAGACGATGACGGCCGGCGACGCGGAGGCCGTGCGCAAGGAGCTGTCGCATCTCGTCAAGGGAGTGAGCCCGCAGGTGCGCACCACCGTGCAGATGATGTACGGGGCCAATAACTGGAGCGGCAACGTGCAGGGCGTCGGGCCGGACATAGTCGACATTATGAACGTGACGATCTCCGATGGCAGGTTCTTCTCCGAAGAGGAGACCGCCCGCGCCGCTCGCGTGTGCGTTATCGGAACGACTGTCCGCGACAACCTCTTCACGGACGGCGAGAGCCCCGTCGGCAAGGTGATACGGCTCAAGAACATCACCTTCAAGGTCGTCGGCGTGCGCGGCTCGAAGGGCGCGAACAACTGGGGCCAGGACCAGGACGACGTCGTCATGGCGCCCTACAAGAGCGTCCAGCGGTATCTCCAGAGGTCGAAGTTCAACAACATAAACTTGATGAACATATCGCTCATCTCGATGGACGACCTTGAGGAGGCCCGCCGCGAGATATCGGCGCTTCTTCGCCAGCGCCACCGGCTCGCCGACTATCAGGACAACGACTTCGAGACGCGGGACACGACCGAGATAATGAACACGATCGGCTCGGTCACTGGAATCGTGGGTACGCTGCTGCTCATATTCTCCGTGATAACCCTCGTCGTCGGCGGCATAGGCATCATGAACATCATGCTCGTGTCGGTGACCGAGCGCATAAGGGAGATAGGCCTCAGGATGGCGATCGGCGCGACGCCCTTCAACATCCTCGTGCAGTTCATCCTCGAGGCGATCGTCCTTTCCACAGTCGGCGGCGCGGCCGGCGTCGGAATCGGCATCGCCGCGAGCCATGCCGTCGGAGCGGCGGCCGGCTGGCCTGTGCTCATCGAGATGGACTCGGCTCTCTACGCGTTCCTGATCTCGTCGGCAGTCGGACTTTTCTTCGGCTTCTACCCTGCATACAGGGCGTCGAAGCTCAATCCGATCGACTGCCTGAGATACGAATAGCCGGCCCTGCGCCAGACGGCGTGCTGGAAGCCGCCGTCAGACGTAGACGTAGTCGTTCAGAACCGGCTGAAGCCCCTCGCCCGAAAGGTCGGAATACATCTTCGCGAGGCTGCGCGAGTCGCTGATCTCGAACTGCTCGTCGCCTTCCGTGCCTTCCGCGCCGGACTCCGGCTTCTCCCCGTACTTCGAGGCGTGGTCGCCGATGCCCGTCGAGACGCCGGCGGACACCTTGGTCGCCGCGATCTTCGTGATACCGTTGCGGAAGGACGCGCTTTCACGCGACGAAACGGTGATTCCCGCGAACGGCAGAAAGAGGCGGTACGCGCACAGCACCTGGCAGAGCTCCTTCTCGCCGATCTCGCCCGGGCGCACGTCGGGATGGTTCGTGATCGGACGCAGGCGCGGGCACGACAGGCTTATCTCCGCGCCGGGGTGCCGCCGCTGCAGCCAGTAGGCGTGGAGCGCCGTCGCAAGCGCGTCCCTGCGGAAGTCCGAAAGCCCCAGAAGCGCCGAGAACGCGACGACGCGCATTCCGCCCCTCAGCGCGCGCTCCTGCGCGTCGAACCTGTACGGCCACACGCGCTTGTGCCCGAGCAGATGGAGCTTCTCGTACTGCTCGATGTCGTAAGTCTCCTGGAACACCGTGACGTAGTCCGCGCCGCGCTCGCGCAGATAGCGGTATTCGTCCGTGTTCATCGGATAGACCTCGAGCCCGACGAGCCGGAAGTACTTGCGCGCGAGCTCGCACGCGTCGCCGATGTACTCGACGCCGCTCACGGACCTGCTTTCGCCCGTGAGGATGAGCACCTCCTCCATTCCGGACTTCGCGATCACCTCCATCTCGCGCTCGATCTGCCCCTTATCCAGCCTCATGCGCCGAATCGGATTGTAGCAGTTGAAGCCGCAGTAGACGCAGTAGTTCTCGCAGTGGTTCGCTATGTAAAGAGGAGTGAAGATGTAGACGGTGTTGCCGAAGTGCCGCACGGTCTCGGCGCGGGCCCGCTCCGCCATCCGCTCCAGGAACGGCGCCGCCGCAGGCGAGAGGAGCGCCTTGAGGTCCTCCTCGGAGCAGCGGTCGCGCTCAAGGGCGCGGCGCACGTCCGCCGCGGTGTATCGTCCCGGCTCGTACGACGCCATCGACGCAAGCACGAGGTCCTTGACGTCCGACTCTATCTTCTCCATACCTGGCAGATACGCCATCGGATCCGCTCTGCAGGAGGGATCGCGCTCCAGCCTGTGCTTGCGCTCCAGGGCGGAGGCGCCAAGCCCCGCCGCGTCGAAGATGAGGTCGCTGCGCTTCGCTGCCGTTTCGCCCATGACGCCCTCCTTCAGCGAAGGAACCCTGTCAGCGGATCGGACGCCGCCGCTCCGCGAGAGAGGACGCGGCCGAGCCCTGCGCGGAACGCCTCCCTGCCCGCCTCGATCGCGAGCCTGAAGGCCCGCGCCATGCGCGGCACGTCGCCGGATGTCGCAAGCGCCGTGTTCGCCATGATCGCCGCAGCACCCATCTCCATCGCGCGGCAGGCCTGGCTTGGCGCGCCGATGCCCGCGTCCACGATTATCGGCAGGTCGATCTCGTCGATCAGTATCTGGATGAAGTCGGACGTCACAAGGCCCTTGTTCGAGCCTATCGGCGCGCCGAGCGGCATCACGGCCGCCGCGCCGGCCTTCACGAGGTCGCGCGCGACGTTGAGGTCCGGATACATGTACGGCAGGACGACGAACCCGTCCGCCGCAAGCTGCTCTGTCGCCTTTATCGTCTCCTGGTTGTCGGGCAGCAGGTACTTGGTGTCGCGCATGATCTCGATCTTCACGAAGTTGCCGCAGCCGAGCTCGCGGGCGAGGCGGGCGATCCGCAC
>JAEEZC010000343.1 GCA_016288465.1 Verrucomicrobiota bacterium
CCACATCGCTCCCGAAGCACGACAGGGAACGCATGATAAAGGCCGCGCAAGAGCGGGCAAGGCGGTATTTCGGAAAGCAAAAGACGAAAAACAGTTATGCCATTGTCACGAGAGCCTATTTCGACCACTTGCCATGGCAAAAAACGGGACTGCCAAGGAGCTCTTTTTTCCACGCTCTAAAAAAAGTTAAAAAATTTTTTCAGTCCGATAAACATTGGGTGAAATCGATGTCGAGGCAGTCCGCGAAATGACTTTCATTGGACTAAAACGCGTTTTTGCGCACTATATGTGAGGGGTGTATGCGAGGCCGAGAGGCCGAGCGGAGCCCCAGGCCCGCAAGGGCGTTGATCTTTGACAACTGAGAAAACAACCGTCTGCGGATCCGCCGCCGTCCGCAGACGAGTAGCACAGGCGGCACTAAAACCAATTTGGGGCGCGATGCGGGAGAAGTTCCCGCACGATGCCCCGCAACCATTCAACACAAACAACCACAAACGAGAAAGGAACAAACACCATGAAGATACGATCAACCAAGCAGTTCAAAGACGGCATCAACGCCGCGTTCGACACGCAGGAGAGCCGCGCCGCCGCCAAGCGCCAGTGCGACGACCTCGCCAGGGACTTCGACGAGCGCCACGAAACGCTCTGCAAATACGCCGCGGAGCATCCCGAGGTGTTCGACGTCGGCACGGGCGGCAAGTCCCACGAGGGAGCGACCGACCGCGTCAAGTACAAGATGACGCCGGGCGAGACGCTGGAGCGCATCGACGGCGGAGCGCTCACGGACAGGAAGTGGCTCAACGAGCTGCCGGACGAGTACGTGCGCCAGAAGCCCGAGCTGAACAAGTACGCCCTCAAAGGCGCGAACCTCACGGACGAACAGCTCGCCGAACTCGGCCTCCGCCGCGTCGAGACGCTGAACATGAAGCTCACGGCAGCGTAGAGAGAAGGTTAAAAGATTAAAGGGTTAAAAGGTTAGGAGGGATCGGGGAATGGGGAACGGGGAACGGGAAGACTCCGCGTTTTCCGTTCCCTCTTCCCTACCACTAGCGCTTACGCGCGACCACGAACCCCTTCGCATATGCGACACGGCTCCGCCGCGCGAACCGCCGCGTCGCCGCACGGCTTGAAGGTCGAGGGACCACACAATCGCCTACAGAGAACTAGACAAGCCAAACGACCTTCGCCGTGCCTCGCCGCGTCGTTTCAGCCTTCGGCTTGTCGCAGACGCGAAGGGACACGAAAGCGGGGCTTCCCCCGACACGAAAATACACGAAAGCGGCATGTTGCGGGTTACCTCTGACAGCCGGCTGGGACGATTCGAGGTCACGCGTCCTGCACAAAGGGACGTAAGCGACATAAGGGACGGAAGGGACGGAATGATGGTAGGGGCCGCACTCCGGGCGGCCCGTGAACAAGTATGTTTTGTCCAACGCGTATCCCCCGAGCGCGAAGCGCGAGTCCGCGAGATTCGCCTGTCGCGAAGCGATCAGGTCGCCCGACGAGCAACGCGAGGAGCCTTGCGCAGCAAGGTCGCGAGAGGTCGAGCGGATGCCCTAACAGGGGTGAGACGCTGAGAACGCAAAGTTGAAAAACCGAGGGGGCTGACCGCTGACGCTTAGGAATATTAACTTCGAGCGGTTTGGCTCTCGCTACACTCTTTTTGCCATCTCGACGACGCCGTCTGATATCTGCGGCGGGTTTGCGCGGGCAAGGTCCCCTTGCGGCTCTCGGGAAGCCACCCAGCCCAGAATTCGTCGAGCCCGAGCATGTCCCAGAGAGTCGTCCCAAGCCAAATTTCGCCCCAGTCGCGCAGATGGCTGATATCATCTCACATCAGGCAATGCTTTACAGGGGAAGGCCTTCACTACACGGACTTTCGCCGCATTTTGCGTCTAGGCTCAGTTTATCCTCACGGAAAAAGTCCAAACGATGGTCGAACGTGGAAAGTCGGGCTATGGAGCCTTTCCGCGGCATGGGGGCAGGCCCGCCGTATGAGCCGCTATCTGCGAAAGTTCCCTATTGGATGCCGCGGACCTCGGGTTCGAGCAGAATGCCGAATCGACGCATCACGCGGCTGCGCATGAGACTCGCAAGGGCCAGCACGTCCGACGGCGTCGCGTCTTTGCCTCTCACTATGACGTTCGCATGCCGCTCCCAGACATATGCGCCGCCAACGCGCATATCCTTTGCGCCTACGGCCTCAAGAAGCCGTCCGGCAAAATCGTTCGGCGGATTCTTGAAGAAGCTTCCGAACGTGCCGGCGGGAAAGCGCGGACGACGCGCGAGGAAATCGGACGGAGTGCCGTCGACGACGTCCGGATCGTCCTTCAGCCGGAAGTCGCTGATTTCGCCGGTTATGGACGAGGTGCGGTACCCAAAGCCGCATTCGGAGGCAGGAATCCACCTTCCATCGACTTCGACGGCCTCAAGCGCCTCCGAGAATGAATGCCCGAAGGCGCCCGCGTTCATGCGAATCCATCCGCCGACAGTGCCGGGAATGCCGGCCATCCACGGAACAAGGCGCGGGCGACGAGCGACAAGCTCGGCGCCCGGCATTCCGGCCGGACCCGACGTCCTGACGTACTCGACATCGAGGCTGAGGTCGCTTTTCCAGGTGTTTGTGCCTGCGCCTATGAAGACGCGAAGCGGCTCGGGTCTGCGGAGGCCCGCCGCGCAGTCCGCCACGACCTTTGGCGCAAGGCCGATGATGTCGCCGGCGCCAAGCAGAAGCGTCATGTCTCCGGGAGACATGGAATTGCGGGCGTGAACCCAGGCCTCGTCGCAGGACCTCGCGAGCCTGACAGGAATGCGCAGCGCCTCGCGGACGGCCTTGTAGAGATCTGCGACATCGCCCCCTTCCACAGGCTTCTCGAACGCCGCGTACGTCGGGCAGAGCACCACCTCGTCGGCGCCTTCGAAAGCCGCCGGAAAGCTCGAAAGCAACGCCTTGGTGCGCGAATAGCGATGCGGCTGGAAGAGGACAAAAAGACGTCCTTTGCACGCCTCTCGCGCCATCGCGACCGCGCAGGCCATCTCGGTGGGATGGTGAGCGTAGTCCGTTACGACTCTGACGGAGGCGCCGCCGTTTTGCCGCGGCGTCGGCCATACGGTCTGGAAGCGCCTGTCCGGAAGCTCCGAGACGACTTCGGGCAGGACCTGTGCGACGTCCTTCGGAGAATGCCCGCGCCTCACGGCCACTTCCGCCGCTGCGCGCGCGTTCTTTGCGTTATGCGGAGCAAGAGAGGCGAGGAGCGGCGAAATCTCGGGCATCTCGGGAAGCGACTCGCTCTCGACGACATCCGCCGCGGCGCGTCTTGCCGTGTCGAAGCACGCGTAGTAGTCGGCTGACGTGGGGAAGTGGTCGGGGTGGTCGTACTCGACCTTGTTCACGACAAGCGTGCTGGCCTTGTAGAGCGCAAGAGTGCCGTCCGACTCGTCCGCCTCGACGACAAGCGGACCGCTCCCTGCGCGAGCGACGGGAAAATCGCCCGTCTCGCCGCCGATGCACCATGCGACGTCCTCGCCGAGCGCCATCAGCAGCTTTGCGGTCCAGGTGGCGGTAGTGGTCTTGCCGTGCGATCCGCAGACCGCGATGGTGTCGCGCTCGCCGACAATCTGCGCGAGGACTTCGCCGCGGCGCTTAACCCTGCCTGCGGCCGCGGCGAGCTCGGGGCTGTCGGACGGGACGGCGGGCGTCGCTATCACCATGTCGGCGTCCGCGACATGCGACGGGTCGTGGCCGGCGAAGACGCGTATGCCCAGGGACTCAAGCCAGCGCGTACGAGGCGTGGGACCGAGATCGCAGCCCGAGACTTCGTGGCCCCTGGCCTTGAGCAGCACGGCGAGACCGGCCATGCCGACGCCGCCGATTCCGACAAGGTGCAGCTTCATGGCGTCAGTTCTCCGCAGGGCCGGTGAACCTTCCGTCCGGCCAGCTCGTGCCGAGATAGACGTGATGCGTGTTCTGGTCGTCAACCGGAGTGCACTCCCTGCCGGTTGCAGGACCGTCGGCGCGAGTGACCTCGATGAAGGCCTCGCCTGCGTCCGCCTTTATGCCGGTTATGGTCTGGGCTCCGTCGGGGACCTTGATCCACAGTCCCTCGAAGCCGACCTCGAGAGTCTCGTTGGAAGAGTTGACGCGGTAGCGTCTGCGCCAGACAAGGTCGGTGTTCCAGCCCTCTTCGAGGAGGAACACTCCGTCGCCAAGCGAGAAGACCTCGCAGGAGCTGCCGGCGGAGGCGTAGGAATAGAGCGGAAGAGGCTTGCCTGAGCGGAAGACGATGCGCTGGGCGTAGCACGAGCCGTACTTCCTGTTCTCGATGGAGAACGGCAGAGCGTTGGAGGCGGCTGAGGCGATCCAGTCCGTCTCGGGCAGGCGTTTTATCGGGGCGAGTGACACAGGTATCTGCGCGGAGCCGCCAGGGGTCTCGACCCCGACCGTCTTGGTGGGCGCCGGAGAGCCGCCGCGGAACAGGAAGGCGACGACAAGGCACACGACGCATGCGACTGCTGCGGATATGGCTACTATGAGAAGTCTGGCATTCATATATCGGTCACTTGCGCACGAGGCTACTTCCAGAAGGCCGCGGTGTCCGTGCGCCTGAAGAGAGACACCGTGAACGATTCGGGCCCTTCGGCAGCGGCCCCACGGCGCAGGCTGGAGAACCTAAGCGTCGCCGGACCGTCGAAGCCGCAATGGACGCGGGCGCGGATGCGGACGAAACCGGGCTTGGAGCGCTCGGCGTACACATCGACATCCGCGTCGTCGGATCGGCACTCCCAGGTCTGGCCGCGCGCGGAATCCTCCTCCAGGTCGAAGTAGAGCCTCTCGCCCCCTTCCACCCTGATGATCTCGTTGCTGCCGGGATTCGGGACCACCCGTCTGTCCACGAACTGACAGGCGGAGAAAAGCAGGAGCG
Source organism: Verrucomicrobiota bacterium (assembly GCA_016288465.1). Lineage (GTDB taxonomy): Bacteria > Verrucomicrobiota > Kiritimatiellia > RFP12 > UBA1067 > UBA1067. The sequence continues at coordinate 4,923 of JAEEZC010000343.1, forward strand.
CGAGCGCGAAGCACCGCTTCATAGGAGCGCGAGAAGCGCGGCGGGCGCGAAGAGAAGCGAATCAAGCATGTCGAGCAGGCCGCCCATCCCGTTGGTGAACGAGAATGCGGAAGAGTCCTTCACGCCGACCCAGCGCTTGAACTTCGACTCGACGAGGTCGCCGAAGGTGCCGACAATCGCCGCGACGACGCCGATGACGACAGCCTTGCCAAAGGAGAAACCGGTCACGCCGACAAAGCAGCACGAGACGAGGCAGGACGCGAACAGCGACCCGAGAAGCCCCTCCCAGCTTTTATTGGGCGATATGGACGGGCAGAGCTTGTGGTTGCCGCCCTTGAGGAGCTTTGACGAGGAGACGCCAAACGCGAAGCCGCCGACATCCGAGAACTTCACGACGGCGACCACGTACAGCAGCATGAGGTTGCCCAGCCTGATGGAGCCGAGCGTCGCATCGCCATAGCGCGCCGAGACGGCGGGAAGCGCCCAGAGCCCGCCGCCGACAAGCGCCGCGCCGAAGAGGAACGCGACGACGCTCAAGGCGGAGGGACGGGGAATCTTCTTGTGGAGCAGGACGGCGAACTCCGCTATCGCGAGAGCGGCGATGCACGCGACGACAGGCGGAATCGCGGCTGCGGGGGCGAAGAGCGCGGCGAGCACGACAACCGCGCCCACTGCGAGTCCGGTCAAGGTCCGCTTGAGAATCGGGTTCATCGCTCGCCGCCCCTCCGTCGATCCTTTGCAGCCGCTCAGACGCCGATGCGCAGCGTCGTCTCGCGCGCGGGCCCGACAGACAGCACGCCGAGCTTGCCGCCGACGAGGTCGAGAATGCGGTTGACGTACTTCTTGGCGTTCTCCGGCAGCTCGGAATAGTCCGTCACGTGCGAAGTGTCGCACTGCCAGCCGGGAAGCTCCTCGTACACGGGCTCGCACTGGGCGAGCGCGTCGAGGTCGGCGGGGAACGTCTGGTAGACGAAGCCGTCGCGACGGCGGTAGCCGGTGCAGATCTTCACGGTCTGGAACGTGTCGAGGACGTCGAGCTTCGTCATCGCCCAGAAGTCCACGCCGTTCACGCGCTGGGCGTAGCGGGCCACGACCGCGTCGAACCAGCCGCACCTGCGCGGCCTGCCTGTCGTCGCGCCGAACTCGCCGCCTCTGGAGCGGAGCGTCTCGCCGTCGGCGTCGAGAAGCTCCGTCGGGAACGGGCCTTCGCCGACGCGCGTCGTGTAGAGCTTGAGCACGCCGATGACGCGGTCGATCGCGCGAGGCGAGACGCCGGAGCCGGTGCATGCGCCGCCAGCCGTCGGATTGGACGACGTGACGAACGGATACGTGCCGAAGTCGATGTCGAGCATCGTCGCCTGCGCGCCCTCGAAGAGTATCGACTTGCCGTTCTCGAGGCTCTCGTGCAGGAACTGGACCGTGTCGGTCACGTAGGGCATGAGCGCGGGGACCATCGGCGCGTAGAGACGCACCATCTCGTCGGCGTCGAGCGTGTGCGCGCCGAGGGAGACGAGCTTGCGGTTCGCCTCTGCGACCTGGTCGCGGACGAGGTCGAGGAAGCCCGGCTTGAGGATGTCGCCGACCCGCATACCGTAACGGCCGACCTTCGCCGCGTAGGCGGGGCCGATGCCGCGGCCTGTCGTGCCAATCTTCGCGCCGACCGGCCTTGCGGCCTCTTCTGCGACGTCGATCGCCCGATGCCACTGCATGACCATCTGGGCGCGCTCGGAAATGTGGAAGCGGCCCTTCAGCTCGAAGCCCCAGCTCTCGACCTGCTCAAGCTCGCGCATGAGGTCGAAAGGATCCATCACCACGCCGTTGCCGATGACGCAGTGCTTGCCATTGTGCAAAATGCCCGACGGCACAAGGTGCAGCACGTACTTCTTCTCGCCGACGACAACCGTATGGCCGGCGTTCGAGCCGCCCTGGAACCTGACGACGACATCCGACTCCTCCGTAAGGAAGTCGATGACCTTGCCCTTACCTTCATCGCCCCACTGGGCGCCAACAAGTACCGTATTCATATGGATATATTATACCAAAAAGTCAGACGGACAGTGCGAGGCGCTCCGCCCTGTCGCATAATTCCTCTGCCTCGGCGCCACCGCCGATTTCGTCCAGAAAGCGCCTTCTGAACGCCAGATGGCCGCGTTCGGCGCAGAGTCTGCGCGAAACACGGTAGTGAAGACCGCATATCATCCAGCCGACCTGGATGAGAACGAAGTCCGAAAGAGTCCTGATTTCGGAGTAGTCCACGCTCCTGCCGCCGCGAATGGCGGCCACGACAGCGGGCGACGGAGGGAGGCCGGCCTTGAGATTCCAGAACGCCTTCGCGTCGCGGCGCCAGTCAGTGGTGGCGACGCGCTCCTCCAGCACACGGAATATGTCGAGCTTGTCCGCGTCCCTCACCGCGTGCGAGGCGGCCTCCGTCAGAGGGTCAAGGCCCTCAGGCACCTCTTTGCGGTTGTGGTACAGAACGGCGGCGAGCACGGCTTCGGCGTCCGGACGCCCGACGACCCAGCCGAGACGGGCGACGATGTCGTGCGAAAGCGCCGCGTGGTCGATCGAGTCGGCGTCGTTGAACGTGTCGTACTTCACAAGCTGCTCGTAGCGTCCGGTGTCGTGCAGAAGCGCCGCGGCAATCGTCGCCGAGCGGCGCTCCGAGTCGAAGCCCTCTCCGTCGGCGATGCGCGTGGCGTTGTCGACCACGCGCATCGTGTGCGCGAGCTTGAGCTCCAGCATCTCGCCCAGCCGGCCGTCCGGACCGCGGAACGTGTCGACATAGGCGAGGTAGCGGGCCTTGAGCGCCTCGAAGCCGTCGTCAGCAGCGCTCATTTCAGGTGCAGCGCCTGACGCACCGCCTTGCCGAAGGCCCTGGCCATGGACTCCATGCCGATGTCGTTCGGGTGGCAGCCGTCCACAGTGCCCTCGTAGTCGCCCGTGTACATCTCGTCGTTCGGAAGGTAGACGAGGTTCTTCCAGCCCTCCGACACGAGCTTCTCGTAGAGATTCCTGATGAATCTGTCCTTGTCGTCCTTGGCGTTCCCGAAGACGTTGCAGTGCTCGGCCATGACGATGGGAGTCGCAGGGCGCTTGGCGCGAAGGTTGCGGATGAACTTCTCGTAGTTCACCTCGACCGACCTGCCCGGGCGCTGGCTCTCCTTGAGGCTCATGTTCCAGAGGCAGTCGAGCACGTAGCAGCTCGCGTCTATGCGGGCGAGATGCTCACTCATCTCGAACTCCATGACGCCGGAGCCGGAGAAGCCGAGCCCTACGACCGGCACGTCGAGATCACGCCCGACGCGGTTGACAAAGGCGAGGCCCGGACGCGAGCAGCATCCGCCATGGGTGATCGAGGTGCCGTAGAAGACGACGGGCTTCGTGACGCCGCTTGCGCGCGGAGGCAGGGCCTTGACGGTCGCCTTCTCGTCGATGCCGAGCGTGAACGACTTGATGCCGTTGTAGAGCGGCAGGTTGACCAGGCATGGGGTGCCGGGAGTCCACGGGACGTCGAGCGAGCCGCCCTTGTCGTAATGCCTTATGCGTCCCGTGGCAACGTAGAGCCAGCGGCCCTTCACGGAATCAAAGCGGTAGACGTCTATGCCGCTGACGCCTGTCGACGGCATGTGGTCCATGCTAAGGGACGAGCTGCGCGGGAACCAGCGGAAGTGCAGGGTCTTGGAATCCGTCGAGAACCGGAACAGCATGCCCGAGGTGTGGTGCTTCATCGAACGCACGCCTTCGTTGACGCTCTCTGTCACTCCGGAAGGAAGCCGGTCGTACCATTCGTCCACGTCGTTGAAGGCGCGCCCCTCTATCGGAAGCGCCTTGCCGTCGATCCACTTGACTCCGTTTGACACGACGGACGTCTTGACCGCCATGTTCGGGTCCCACTTCTCCACGCCGCCGAACGCGGCGAGCCCGACCGACACTGCGGCCAGAGCAATCATTGTAGTTTTCATAGATGGTTCTCCATTTGTCCTGTTTCGCAATCAGTGCGCGTCAAGCCAGTTGTCGCCGACTCCGATGCCGACTTCAAGCGGCACGCCGAAATCGTAGGCGCCGGACATCTCCCTGCGCGCTATCTCCACGACGGCGTCGGTCTCCTCCCTGGGCACGTCGAACACGAGTTCGTCGTGAATCTGAAGGACCATCTTGGCCCGAAGACCTGCCGCTTTGAGCGCGGCGTCGACTCTGACCATTGCGATCTTTATCAGGTCTGCGGCGCTGCCCTGTATCGGAGTGTTGATTGCGTCCCGCTCCGCCGCCTGGCGCGCCGTGGCGTTCCGCGAGTTGATGTCCCTCAAAGTGCGCCGCCTGCCGAGCACAGTCTCGGCATACCCCTTCTCGCGGGCCTTTGCCACGGCCGACGTCATGAATTCCCTGACGCCGGGATAAAGCCTGAAATACGTCTCGATCAGGTCCGCGGCCTCCCTTCGCGGAACCTTCAGCCGCTGCGAAAGGCCGAACGCCGAAATGCCGTAGATGATGCCGAAGTTGACCATCTTGCATTTCGCGCGCTGCTCCGGAGAGACAAGGGCCGGCATCACCCCGTACACTCTGCTTGCGGTGTCGCGGTGTATGTCCTCGCCGTTCGCAAACGCCTCGAGCATCGCCTTGTCGCCTGAAAACGCGGCCATGAGGCGAAGCTCGATCTGGGAATAGTCGGCCGAGACAAGCACGTGGTTCTCGTCTCTTGCGACGAACGCCCTGCGGATCATCCTGCCGCGCTCGGTGCGCACTGGGATGTTCTGCAGGTTGGGGTCCGACGAGCTGAGGCGCCCCGTCTCGGTCATCGCCTGCGCGTAGGTTGTATGCACGCGCGAATCGGAGTCGATGAGGGCCGGAAGCTTGTCGACATAGGTCGACTTGAGCTTCGAGCAGGCTCGATACTCGAGTATGTCGCGCACGATGGGATGCGCGTCGACAAGAGCGGAGAGGGTCTTCTCGTCAGTCGAGAACTGGCCGGAAGACGTCTTCTTGCCGCCCTTCAGCCCGAGCTTGCCGAACAAAAGCGCGCCAAGCTGGCGGGGACTGTCGGGATTGAAGCCCGGCTCCGCCCATGCGAGAATGCGCTGGACGATCGCAAGTATCTCGCGGTCGAGCTCGCGACCGTACTCCTTGAGCGCCGCGGTGTCGACTCTCACGCCCTCGCGCTCCATGTCGATGAGAATCTTGACAAGCGGCTCCTCCACATCCGACAGCGCCACGGGCGAAAAGCCTTCGGGCCGCAGAGAGAGGGCCTTTTCCCGAAGTGCGTCCTCCAGCCGCATGGTGACGTCGGCGTCCTCCGCCGCGTAGTCTCTGACGCGGTCGATGTCCTTGCCGGCTAGAGTCGGCTCGGGCTTGCCGCGCTCGGGCAGGCCGGCGACGTCCTCGAACCGTATCATGCGGTAGCCCAGCACACGTTCGGACAGATCCTTAAGCCCGTGCCGCGACGCAGCGTCGAGGCAGTAGTGCGCGAGCATGGTGTCGTGCGGCGTAGCGGCGAACCCTATGCCGTGGCGAAGAAGAACGGTACGGTCGAACTTGACGTTGTGGCCCACGAAGACCTTCGAAGCATCGGCGAAGAGCGGACGAAAGATGTCTACGAGGCCGCCGTCCACATACCACGCCCTGCCGTTCCCGGTCGCGAACGAAAAGCCCAGAAGCCTGCATGTCGAGGCGTCGGTCGCGCTGTGGCCCGGACCGCACGCGACGGTCTCGGTGTCAAAGGCGATCCGCGGCGCCGCCATGAGCTCGGCGAGCAGGGCTGCGGCTTCGTCCTCCGTCGAGACGTATCGATAGTCGTGAGGCGTCGTCTCTATGGACGCGGCGACAGCAGTCTCCGCTACTGCGCCGTCGGACGACTTCGGCTCGGTCTCGGGGGCGGCGCCGCCAATGCCGAAATCCCTCGCCAGCCTGGAAAGCTCGAACTTCGCGCAAACCGCCGCAAGCTTCTCGTGGTCCACGCCGTCGAGACGGTAGGATTCCCAGTCCGGCTCGATCGGGGCGTCGGTGCGTATCGTCGCGAGGAACTTCGACATCCTGGCATCCTCGCCGCCGGCCTTGACCTTCTCGGCCATCTTGCCTCCGAGACTGTCCGCGTTCTCGAGCACGCCTTCGACGCTGCCGAAGCGCGAAAGCAGATCCGCGGCAGTCTTCTCGCCGACGCCGCGTATGCCGGGGATGTTGTCGGAGGAGTCTCCCGCAAGCGCCAGATAGTCGATCATCTGCGAGGGACTGGACATGTGCCAGTGCTCGCATACTCCCGCCTCGTCGTATATTTCGGCGGAGTCTCCGGAGCGGCCTGGGCGGTACAGCCTGACCCCGGGCCGCACAAGCTGCGCGGCGTCCTTGTCGGGAGTTGCGAGAAAGACCTCGAAGCCTGCCGCGGCGGCTTTGACCGCAATTGTCCCCATCACATCATCGGCCTCGAACCCGTCGACCCTCACTACCGGAATCTTCAGCGCCTCGGCCAGCTCGAACGCATACGGAATCGACGCGGCGAGGTCCTCCGGCATCTTCTGCCGCTGGGCCTTGTACGACGGATAGGCTTCGTGTCGGAACGTTGGACCGCCCGGATCCATGGCGAGCACGGCGTGCGTCGGGCGTTCTTTCCTGAGTATCGACTGCAGGCCGTTGACGAGGCCGATAAGAGCTGATGTGTTTATGCCCAGCGAAGTCATCCGCGGATTGCGGAGGAACACGAAATGCCCCCTGTACAGGAACGGCATCATGTCGATTATGAATAGCCTGTCCATCTGTCCGTATTATATCAAACGGCGCACGCCCGCGGCTAGTCGTCGATGAGCCTTATGATGCTCTTGAAAGGCATGAGCCGTGAGTCCACCTCCTGTGCGCGGTGGTAGCGCAGAAGGTCTTCGGCCACGGACTGCATCGCGGGGAAGGCCGCTCGGGTCAGCTGGTTGGCGTAGATCACAATCCTCGCGCCGTGCGCCGCAAGCTCGTCCTCGGTCACGGAGCTGAACGAGGTGGGCACCACTACTATCGGCGTGTCAGGGTTTGAGACGCGGAACCTGTCGCAGAACTCCAGTATCTCGGCCGGATCCTTTCTGCGGCTGTGTATCATTATGCCGTCCGCACCGGCTTCGACATATGCGCGGCAGCGCGCCAGCGCGTCTTCCATGCCGCGCTCGAGTATGAGCGACTCGCAGCGCGCGATTATCATGAAGTCTTTGGTGCGCTGCGCGTCCTTGCCGGCGGCTATCTTCGCGCAGAAGCCCTCTACGGAGTCCTGCGTCTGGGCGACCTCGGTGCCGAAGAGCGAGTTCTTCTTGAGCCCCGTCTTGTCCTCGATTATCACGGCGGAAACGCCTATGCGCTCAAGCGTGCGCACGTTGTAGACGAAATGCTCCGCAAGCCCGCCGGTGTCGCCGTCGAGGACGATCGGCTTGGTCGTCACCTCCATTATGTCGTCGATCGTCCTGAGGCGCGACGACATGTCGACGAGCTCGATGTCCGGCTTTCCCTTGGCGGTCGAGTCGCAGAGGGAGCTTACCCACATCGCGTCGAACTGATCGAGGGTGCCGTCCGGACCGCGCACGACCGTCTTCTCGGCGATGAGTCCGGTGAGACCCGAGTGCGCCTCGATCGCCTTCACTATCGGGCAGATGCCAAGCAGCTGCCTGAGGCGCCTGCGCCTGCACTCCGGCATGGCAAGCCTCTCGCGCTCCGCCTCGTCGATCCTGCGGACTTCCGGGTCGCGCGTGTACGGCACGTCCACAAGCCTTCCGCCATGACGCGCAAGCAGCTCGGCG
>JAEEZC010000344.1 GCA_016288465.1 Verrucomicrobiota bacterium
GAGGCGCCCGCCGCCACGTACATCGTCCAGGAGGGCGACGACATGACGGGCGTGTCCATACGCTTCGGCGTCTCCGCCGCGGCCATCCGCGACCTCAACAATCTCTCCGAAGACGCACAGCTCGCTCCCGGTCAGATCATCAAGCTGCCAGCTGAGGCTCAGCAGTAACCGGAAGTGCGCAAACCTGCGCTTCTCGCATTCGGCCTGGTTGTCACGATGATCGTGGCACTGGGCCTTGTCGTTCTTTCCAGCGCGAGCGAAGTGAACGGCATCAGGCTTCACAACGACGCCTACTACTTCATGAAGCGCCAGTTCGCCTACCTTTTCGTGGGCGTTCTGGTCGCCGTCGCGACGGCGCTCTTCGACTACCGTAAATGGCGCGAGCACCAGTTCCTCGCATGGGCGTTCTACGCGGTGGTGTTCGTGCTCCTCATAGCGGTTCTGCCGTTTGCATTCGGGCGCAACGTCAACGGCTCCTACCGCTGGCTCAACCTCGGCCCGGTCAACGTGCAGCCCAGCGAGTTCGCGAAGCTTGCCACGGTGATCGTGCTCTCCGTCTGGCTTGACCGCGTCGGCTGGCGGGTCGAGCTGTTCAAGCAGGGCGCGTTCTGGCCTGCGGTCATCCTGTCCGCGATGGCGATTCCTGTGATGCGCGAGCCGGACTTCGGCTCCACCATGGTCATCGGCCTCGTAGGGTTCATGACCATGATCGTCGCGGGCGTGCGCATTCTGCACATGGTCCCTTTCGCGCTCCTTGGCGGCGCGGCGCTGGCCTACAAGGTGTGCACCAACGCGAACCGCATGGCGCGAATCGCCGCGTTTCTCGGAATCAAGCTGGAGCTGGGCGTCGAGGTGGAGGACGTCGCGGCCGAGCGCGCCGCGTTCCATGCCCGCCAGTCCCTTATCGCCATCGGCAACGGCGGCGTCTGGGGCGTCGGCCTCAACCAGTCGATGCAGAAGCACCTCTATCTTCCCGAGGCGCACACTGACTTCATATTCGCGATCGGCGCGGAGGAGCTCGGGCTCTTCTTCTCCATAGCCGTGCTTGTTCTCTTCTTCGCCTTCTTCGCGCTTGCGGTCTACATCGCGAGAAACGCCAGCGACAGACTGGGCCGCTTTCTCGTGATGGGCATGACCTTCATCATCTTCTTCCAGGCCATGTTCAACATCGGCGTCGTGTGCGAGGCGCTGCCGACGAAGGGCATGGCCCTGCCGTTCTTCAGCTACGGCGGCACGAACATGCTCAGCGCGTTCTTCGCCGTCGGCACCATAATCTCGGTGGGCATCCACTCTTCCACCAGCCGAAAGAGGAAGCTGCCGAATGCCTGACGACGTCGCCAGCGCGAACGCACCGGGCACCAGGGAGCGGCCTCACAGCGTCTCGTCGCTCACGGGAGAGCTGAAGGCGCTCATCGAGGGACGCTTCTCGCGCGTATACGTCGAGGCGGAGATAAGCGGCTGGCGCAGATATCCTTCCGGCCACTGCTATTTCACTCTCAAGGACGAGGCCGCCCAGATATCCGCCGTAATGTTCGCGAACGCGTTCGCGCGCTGCAAGGACGCCGCGGCGCTCAAGGACGGCGCGAAGGTCACCGTCTATGCGAACGCGACCGTCTATCCGCCGCGCGGCAACTACCAGCTTGTCGTCCTCGCGGCGAAGCTGTCGGGCGAGGGCGACCTCATGCGCCGCTACATGGAGCTGAAGGCGCGCCTTGAGGCCGAGGGACTCTTCGATCCGTCGCGCAAGAAGCCTCTGCCGACCATGCCTCGCCGCATCGCCATCGTCACAAGCGAGGCCGGCGCCGTCATCCACGACATGTGCACCGTGCTGACGCGGCGATTCCCGAATCTCGAGATAAGGCTCTATCCGTCCCTTGTCCAGGGCGCAGAGGCGCCGCGCACCATTGTCGCCGGCGTCGAGCACTTCAATTCTCCGCAGCTGGACGGCTGGACGCCCGACCTGCTGATCGTCGCGCGCGGCGGCGGAAGCTTCGAGGACCTTTTCTGCTTCAACGACGAGGCGCTTGTTCGCGCCGTCGCCGCGTCGAAAGTGCCGACGATCAGCGCGGTCGGGCACGAGACGGACTTCACGCTCTGCGACTTTGCCGCCGACCGCCGCGCCGGAACTCCGTCCATCGCGGCTGAGATGGCGGTGCCCGTCATGTCGGACCTCTCCGAGCGCATTGACCAGCTGGACGGAAAACTCTCGTCTTCGCTGCGCTCCCGTTGGGAGCTGACCGTGCAGCGAGTGGACCATTTGGGCGCGTCTCTCGGCTCCGCGCTGACTTTGGCCCACGGCAACGCATGCCGCCGAGTGGACGCGCTTCTGCCGCGCCTTGGTTCCGCGCTGACTCTCGCACACGGCAACGCATGCCGCCGAGTGGACTCGCTTTCGCCTCGTCTCGACACCGCGCTTAGGCTGTCCCTGCAGTCGTTGTTGGCGCGGGTCGAAAAGGCCGAGGCCAAGCTAGCCGCGTATTCGCCCTACGGCGTTCTCGAAAGAGGATATACGATCACAACTGCCGCGGACGGTTCGGTGGTCCGAGACCCGAGCTCGCTCAAGAGCGGGGACGAGATGCGCACAATGTTCCGCGCCGGCTCCGTCCGTTCGACGGTCGTCTGACGCTTTTGCCGTCGCGCTGACTGCCACCCACTTCGCTAGACATCAACTGAAAGAGCGCTGTAATCGGTTTAAAGGCCGTGAGGTTGTCACGGCTACGATTGCCGCGCTCTCGTCCCTTCCGTCTCTCATAAACGAGAGGCCTTGTTTGCGCCGGTAGGCGCAATGCCGTCACGGCAATCTCTTGGCCTTTAACAGCGATTGGTCATGCTTGCCTGTCCCGTTCGTCCCTTATGCCCTGGATGTCTCGTCAACCCAACAATGCGTTCGGGGACGGTAGGCACTGGAGCCGATGCGCTTTGCAAGTGCGGCGCAGGCGAGCTACGTGGGCGGTATCGCCCGAGCCGTCGTTCGCGGTCCGCGCGAAGCGCAAAAAGCGGAAGGCTTTCCAAGTGCTCGACAGCGTTGCACGAAGGTGGGGATATTCCAGACTGCGAGCCCACTTGACTACATCAGAGGTATCTTCGCGTGGTGGTTCGTCCAGGCGTGCTTCCAGTCCGCGGCGGTTTGACGCCGGCATGCCAAAACCGTATAATACACAGTTCAAGAGATTTCGCACGCAAAATAATCACGGAGACAGGAAGACATGAAGATTGACAGACGGGCTGTTCTCAAGACCTTGGCGCTGGCGGCGATGACGGCCCATGCCGGCAAGGCGGCGGCATTTGCCGGCGTCGCCTTGATCGGCTTTGCCGGGCCGCGCATTGCGGACGAAGCGAGCTTTCCTTTGATAGGCACGCTTGCGCCGCGCACGGCGCCAGACCCGAAGGACGACCAGTGGATGATCGGATGCGAAGTCCTTGACCGCGACTTTGCGAAGTTCTCCGCGTACAAGGACTATCTGCCGAAGCTGGGCATTCGCTCAATCCGTCTGCAGTGCGGCTGGGCCAAGTGCGAGAAGGAGAAAGGGCGGTACGACTTCGCATGGCTCGACGAATGCGTGGACTTCGCATTGTCGCACGGGCTGAATCCCGTTTTGGAAACCGACTACGGCAATCCGATCTACAAGGGAGGCGGCGGACGCGACCTTGCAGCCGGATTTCCCTACGGCGACGAGGGCCTTGCAGCCTGGGATCGCTGGGTCGACGCACTGTCGAAGCATTTCAGCGGACGCGTCCGCGACTGGGCCATGTGGAACGAGCCGGACATAGGCAACCCGGCTGACACGGCCGCTGTTGGCGGACACCATACGCCGGAGGCAATCGCGGCTTTCAACGTCCGCACGGCCAGGACGATTCTCAGGAACATCCCGAATGCGCGGCTTGCGGGGCTTTCGCTTGCGACGAACGACCCCGGCTTCAACGAGGCCTGCTACAAGGCGTTTGGCGCAGACGTCGGGCTGTTCTGGCGTTTCATCTACCACGGCTATGCGCCTGCGCCAGAGGAGAGCTATCCGAATGTTAAGACGCTCAAGGGCATTTGCGCGAAGTATGCGCCGCATGCGACGCTGTGGCAGGGCGAGAACGGCGCTCCAAGCGAAATGCCGGGCGATGGCCTCGCCCTAAACCACATTGCATGGAGCGAGATTTCGCAGGCGAAGTGGGATATGAGGAGGATGCTTGGCGACTATGTGCACGAGATACCGTCGTCGGTCTTCACCATCTGCGACTACTACCATCCAGGGCGCGGCATCGGAAACTACGGACTTCTGCGGGCGGACTCCGCGCATAACGTCATCGGAGTAAAGCGGGCGTTCGCGGCAGTCCGCAACATTGTGTCGGTGTTCGATTCGCAAACGGAGCGCGTCGCTCGGCGCGTGTCGTCGCCTGAAAGTTCGCTCCAGCTTTGGGAGTTCAGGCGGCGCGGCGCACCGTTGTTCGTCTTCTGGACGACAGGCGAATGGACGTCTGAAAACGGAGCGTGGCGCATGGCGTATCGCCGTCCCGGAGACGGCATGGAGACGCGTCCAGCAGTGTTTAACTGGCCGGATTCGCCGCTGAAAGACCCTGTTTGGATCGATATGCTCACCGGCGAAGTGCGGGCGTTTCCTCGTGGCCGCATGATTTCGTGCGCAGACGGACTTGTTTTCACGGACGTTCCCGTGTATGATTCGCCTTGCGTCGTCACGGAGCGCGCTGCGATTGACATAAAGTAGAGGTAGTCGGGGCCTTCGCGCCCTCAATGCCCTTGCCGATCTTCTCTGTTTCAGGACTGTTGTCGCACAATTTTGTCAGTTGCCAAAAGGATTTTTAGGCTCTTCGTAACGCTTAGTGGTCAAGATCTCCACTAAAAGTTGCTTGTGCTTGTTGTTTTCTGATGATGGGAAACAACTCATTGGAAACAACTTTTCTTTGGCGCGCGGGCAGGTCTCGCTACGTGTGCGGTACCGCCCGAGCCGTTCGTTCGCGGGCACCCCCGACATGTTTTTGCCGCGTGTGCCGTCGCACACGCCTGTTACCGTCGGTCGGCAAAAACACATCGGTCCCGCGAACTGCCCCTCGTGCGGTCCCACCCACTCC
>JAEEZC010000345.1 GCA_016288465.1 Verrucomicrobiota bacterium
CTTCTTGGGCATGAGCTTCTCGGGCTTGACGAGAATCATCGAGTCGACGCTGAAGTAGATCGCGAGCATGCCGTCGCCGAACAGCGCGAACCAGAGGATCATGCCGACGATTCCCGAGCCGAAGACGATGTCGTAGAAACCGCCGCCGGACTTCTTGCTCGTCGTTGCGTTTGCGTCGACGACAGAGCCGTCTGCGGCGGTGAGCTCCTGCCCGAAGGACTGGAACGCGGCAATCGGGGCGACGCACGTTCCAACGAGAATCGACATCGCCAGCAGTGATTTCTTGATCTTGTTCATTTCTTTTTGCTTTCCTTGAGTTAAGTTGTTCGGTTGTTCAAACTACTGTTTTAACTGTGTCACATCTGCTTGGCCTGCGCGCGGAGCTTCTCGGCGCGGGCCGACTGCCCAAGCTTGTCGAAGACGACGGCGGCCTTGTTGCACGCCTCGGCGCGCTCGCGGCGGCATTCAACGTCAGGGTACATCAGCACGACGCGCAGATATCCGTCGCGAAGCGCGTCCTTGAGCTTCTCGTTGTTGTCGCTCGCCTTGCTCACGATTATGTCGCCGCGCATCACGAGCGCCGCGGCAGAGGCCTGACGGTCGCCAGCGGCGGAAGCCTTCTTGAGAAGCCCCTCGAGCTGCTCGTACTTGCCGAGCTTGAGAAGCGCCTGCCAGTAAGCCGCTGCGAGCTCGCCGCGATAGGCAGCCGCCTTGTCCTCCAACAGGACCGACTGGCACGCCTCGTAAGCCTTCTGCGCGTTGCCGGCGGCGAGGTGGGCGAGGACAAGATAGCGGGCGGCGGGCTTGTCCCACTGAAGCATTCTGTAGTCCGAGACGATCTTCGTGAGCGCGGGCACCGCGGCAGCGCCCTGGCCGGCCTCCACCTGAGAGACGGCCTTGTCGAAAGCCGCCGGCTTGGGAATGTCAAGCGCCGTGACGTCGGCGAGCTTGAACTCCTTGTCGACCATCGTCTGTCCCTTCTTGAACGAGACGACGTACTGCTTGGCCTTGGGCTGCCACTTGATGTCGCCGGCCGTCGTGCCGTTCTCAGTGGACACCTTGCCCTGGATCGCGAACGCGTTCGCCGCGGCCGCCGCCACCACAACCACCATCAGTTTCTTCATCTGAACCACCTTTCTGAAAGTTTCAACAATCGGCACGAACTACTTCGCGGACGAGGGGAGATCGGCCCTCGCCCTGTTCATGCAGTTCTCGATGTCGGCCCTGCCCTTTCCGTTCGGGAAGAGGTCGAGATACTCCTGGCCATACTTGAGCACGCGTTCGGCCTGCTCGGCCCCCATCTTCGAGAAGAGGGGAACGATCGAAGTGTACGCACGCTCGACGTTGGCCACGGCGCCGGGATCCATCTTGTCCAGAGGATTCGCCTCGGACGGCCCGTTCGCCTGAAGGAAGGCCTGGAAGGTCGCCGCCGCCCGTCCGCACGAGTCAAGCGCCTCGGCCTTGAGGCCCATCGCCTCCTCGGCCTTCATGCGGTTCACGAGCACGTCGCCGGACATAAGGCCGAGCGAAGCCTGTTCCCACGCGGGCTTGTTCTTCCAGTACTGGCGCACCTTCTTGAGCGCGGCGATCGCCGCTCCGAAGCACTTGTTGCGGGCGGTCTCGTCCTTCTCGGTGCGGCCCAGCTCGCTTGCCACCTCGACCAGCATGAAGTTGGCATCGGCCGCAATCGCCATCTTCGACATGTTCGCGTCGCCGAGGAAGCGGTCAAGAGCCTCGCGTGCCTCAAGCAGCGAGCCCTGCTTCCACGAAACCTTCGCGATGCCGAGCCGCGCGCGCGCAACGATGCCTCTGACCTTGGCATCCTTGAGATCCGTCCCGGCAAGCCGTATGGCCTTCTCGTATGCCTGGTTCGCCAGGCTCCAGTTCCTCACCTCCGTCAGAGCGTCGCCCGCGTTGAGGAACTGCACAGGCGTGTAATTCGCATCCGTACGCAGCATCTCGGCGTAGACCTCGGCGCCTTCCTTGACCATGCCCATTTCGATGAGGCTCTTGGCAAGCTTCGGCTTGGCGTTCTTCGCCTCATCGGAGTCGGGGAACTTCTTCGCAAGACGATCAAACGCGTCCTTCGACTTCGCCATGTCGCCGAGGACCGTGTAGACCGTGCCGAGCCTCACGTACGCGTTCTTGGCGTAGGTGCCTGCGGGATACGCCTCGAGATAGGCCTCGTAGCACTTCGCGGCGTTCGTGCGGTTCTCCGCAAGCGCCTCGGGCGGCTGGTTCATGCGGCCCCAGCTCTCGGCAAGGAGAAACGCCGCGGCCTCGTCGAGAAACACGTACTTCTCCTTGTCCTTGGCGGTGGTCGCAGGGTCGGCCATCGCCGCCTTGATGTCCTTCCTCAGGGACCCGAACGCATCTATCGCGAGCTTGAGGGTGCCGCAGGCGTCCTTCTCCGCCGCCGCAACCGCCTCGGGCGTCTCGTTGGTGGTGGCTTCCTTGAGCATCGCGATGCCGCGCTTCTGATACATCTGCGCAAGCTGCATCTGCGCCTGGATGCGGCGGACCTTTACATCCTCCACGTCGATGTAGCGCTTGATCCAGCTGACCTCGCCCTCGGCGTCGCCCGTCTTGCCGCAGCACTCGGACATCATTGCGAGCGACGTCGCGTACACGGAGGCGTTGGTGTAGGTCGTGTAAATGATCTGCCAGAACTTCATGGCCTCGGCGTAGCGCTCGGCCTTCTGATGCTCGGCAGCGCGGCTCGCGGCAATGTTCGCGGCGGAAGTGTGGCGCGTGTAGTTGGCGCAGAATTCGGCATAGAGCCTGTCGGCGCGGGCAACCTCCTTGCGTTCGGCCTCCTTGGCCGCAAGGCGCACGACGGCGTCGCCGGCGGCGACCATGATCGCCTTGTCCTTAGATTCGCAGAAGCGCTCGGCGAGATACGCCTCGACCGCGTCCGCGTCACAGCGCAGGGACTCCTTCTCCGCACCCGACTTGGCCTCGACTATCAAGTCAAGGTACGCCGACGCGACGTTCTCGACAGCCGTTATCGACTCAAGGTACTCGGGATACTTAGCAAGAACCGCGAGATACGCATCGATCGCCTTCTGGAGCTCGCCCGCGACGAAAAGCTCAGCCGCGCCGGTGAACTGGGCCTTGCGCACCTTTGCGATCTGCTCGGGAGTGATCTTGCACTTGACCTCCTTGCCGTACTTCTCCTTGGTGAAGGCGACGATCTCCTGCGCGAGGTCGCCGGACTGCGCCGCCCACGAAGACGTCTCGTAGTTGAGGAACACGTTCTGCGCCATCGCGAACGCGCCCTTCGAGAAGTCGCGCTTGCCGTTCTTGCCCTTGGGCCCGAACATGCAGACCTTGACCTTCTCTTCGTCGCGCTTGGGCTTCTTGTACTCCGCCTGCGCCTCGCCCCACAGCATCTTCGCCTGCATGAACATGCACTCGGGAAGCGGCGAGAGCCTGAGCAGGCCGCCCTTGCCGTCGGGATCCACCTGAACGATCTGGTCGTGCAGCTCCTTGAGCTGGGGACGGTAGTCTTCGATGATCTCCGACGCGCGCGCCACGTCGCCGGTGAGAAGAGCGAGGTGGGCCTTCATGGAGACCGCGCGGCCGAAGTAGACCGGCTTGTCGAGATTCCAGAGAACCTGGTCCACAAGCTTCGTGGCAGCCGCGATGTAGCCGTCGCGCACCTTCTTCTGCTTCGGGTCGGTCGTGGAGTCGATGAGCTTGAGGTAGAGGTCGCACGTCTCGCACGCAAGGTTGCACCACTCGTCGTCCGACAGCTCCTTGAGAAGCGCCTCGTAGCGCTCCGCCGCCTTCGCGTACTGGCCGTCGCCGGCAAGGAGCTGGCCGAACGAATAGCACGCCTCGATGTAGAACTTGCGGATCTCCCGGGGCGGCTTCGGGAAGACCTTGAAGAACTCCCCGTAAATCTTCATGCACTCTTCCTTCTTGCCGCGCGCGAAGTAGTTGTTCGCGACCTCAAGCCTGGCCGCCCAGTACTTGGTCGACTTGCGGTCTGGAAGCGCCGCAATGGCCTTCTCGGCCTCTTCGAACTTGCCGAGCGAAAGCAAGCCTCGTATCTCAATCGCGAAGAACCTCGCCTCGGACGCCGGCCACTTCTTCTTCGTCCGCTCGATTAACGGGCCCGTCAAGTCCGGATAGCCTGCATTTACAAGAGCCTCGACGTAGGCAATCTCAGACTCCATCTCGGGGTCTTCTTTCGGCGAACCCGCCGATGCCGACGCCTCCTGCGCTATGGCTGCGGACGACAGAACCGCCCCAAGCGCGAATACCGTAGCTGCCTTTAATCTCATGGTGAACGTGATTATACTACATTTTTGGGGAAAAAGGCAAGGGAAAACGGCACGCAGGGACTGTACTGCCGACGGCGATTCAGTCGGAAGTCAGCGCTCCACGCGGACCGTCTCGACCACCGGCTTGCCCTTCTCGAGATGCCAAGAAACGCGCAGTTCGCCCCATGGAGTGGGCACGACGCCCGATGCGCCGGTCACGCCCTTCGACGGACGCGGAACCACTTTGTACTTCGCAAATCCCGGCTCAGTGGGCTCGACGCCGAGGACGTAGTCGGTGAGGATGCCCGCGATGGCGGTGTCGGGGTGCGCTTCGTCGCCCCAGCTGCCGCGGTGCTTGGTCATGCACTCGCTCGTGAGGCGCGGACCGTTCCATGAATCGTCGATCACGTCGTTCCAGCCGTGCTCGTAGATGCGTGCGACGGCCTCGTCGGCGTAGCCGTACTCGTAGAGTCCGCGGACGAAGAGCGCCTGGAACTTGCCGTGCGGATGCCTGGAGATGGTCTTGCGAATCGAATCGGCCTCCGCCTCAGTGCAGAACCTGACCGAGAGGGCAAGGCCGTTGGCCTCTCCCTGGCCGTCGTCGGACTCGACGGCGCCGCGGAAGCGTCCCCTGCCGGCATCCCAGAACACCCTGCGCACCGTGTCCGCGATCAGTCGCGCCGCCTCGCGCCACTCCTTCGCGTCCTCGCGTCGCCCCAGCCACCCGCCAAGGCTCGCCGCGTCGACGTAGGTCTTCCAGAGCAGGATGTTCATGTAGGAGCGGTGGTGCGTCGAAGCGCCGACGAAGTCGAGCGAGTTCGCGTGCTTGCTCGTCTCGCGCCTCTGCTCGAAGACGCCGACGACGCGGCTCCCGACGCCATGCATGCCGTCGCGACCCCCAGCATCGCAAATGCCATTCTCATCGAGCATGTCCCTGTCATGGTGCGCGTTCTTGTCGTCTGCATCGGCTTTTCTTTCCGTTATTAGGAGTTACATCGGGCGCCGCATCGCGTTCGCCGCCTGTTCAAGGTTTCGGCACACTATGGCATTCTCGACGGCAAAGGGCAACACCCAATCGCGAAAAACGTGGTTTTCTTTTACGAACGAAGCGGACGGCGCGCTCTTCGCGCCGCCCGCCTCCACTGGCTCGAACGCCTTTTCGGGCTACGCCCTGCAGTGGCGCTTGCGGAGCTTCGCCGACGTGTTCCTGATGCCGTCGATCATGTCCTGCACGTTCTGCTCGGTGAGCCGCGGGTGCATCGGAATGTTGAACTCGCGGTTGTAGAAGAACTCGTTCGCGCGCGGGCACTGGTCAGGGTCGTACCCCATCCGCTTCAGCCCCGTGAAGTGGTAGGTCGGCTGGTAGTGGAGGATGCCCTGCACGCCCTCCTCCTGGTACAGCACCTGCATGAACTCGTCGCGCGACGCGCCAAGCTCCTTCTCGTTCACGCAGACCGTGTAGAGATGGTAGCTGTGGTAGCAGTTCGGGTCCTCGTACACGGGCTCTACGCCCGGGACGTCCTGCAGGCCGGCCGTGATCTTGTGGGCGATCTCGCGGCGCTTGTTCACGAGCATGTCGAGCTTGTCGAGCTGGCAGCAGCCGACCGCCGCCTGTATCTCGTTCATGCGGTAGTTGGAGCCCCAGTGCCCGTTCCACGGGATCACGTCGAAGTGCGCCGGCATCCAGTACTGGATGGGGTCGGTGCGGCGCTTGACGATCTTGCCGAACGTCCAGACGGGGTCGTTCCTGTCCGCGAGCTGGTCGTTCCAGGTCTGCGGCATGTTGCTCATGCAGCGGAGGTTCTGGATGCCCTTGGCGTACTCGTCGTCGTTCGTGGTGATCATGCCGCCCTCGCCGCACGTCGTGATGTTCTTGAGCGAGTGGAACGAGAACGCGCCGCAGTCGCCGATCGAGCCCGCCATGCGCCCCTTGTAGCTTGAGCCCGTCGCGTGCGCGCAGTCCTCGAGAACCTTGAGGCCGTGCTTCTTCGCGATCTCCATGATCGGGTCCATGTCCACCATCTGCCCGGCGTAGTGGACGACGTAGATCGCCTTCGTCTTGGACGTTATCTTGCGCTCGACGTCGTTGGGGTCGATGTTGAACGTCCTCGGGTCGATGTCGGCGAACACGGGCACGCCGCCCTCCTTCAGGATGACGAGCGACGTCGCCACGAACGTGTTCGGCGTCACGATGACCTCGTCGCCGGGCTTGATGTCGAACAGCTGCGTGACGACATGCATCGCCGTCGTGCAGCTCGTCGCCGCGAACGCGTACTTGGTGCCCGTCATCTTCGCGAACTTGTCCTGGAACTCGATCGTCTTCGGCCCCATCGTCAGGGAGTCCTGCGCCATCGCGGCAAGCGCCGCCTTGCGCTCCGCCTCGTCGTAGATGGACCCCATGAACGAGTAGGCCACCTTGAGCTTCACGCCGTCGTTCGTCGCGTAGCTCGATGTGATGCCGCCCTCGGTCTCGCCGCCGGTGTAGTGGTCGTCCTTGATTGCCATTTTTTCGCTGCTCCTTTCGGTTGTTTTCAAAGTACACCGCGATTATACCAACTCCCGCGCGGAAATGAAGCAAAACAGGACGACCAAAAATCATCAAAAACGCTCAATCGTTTTCTGGTATAATACTCCCGATGAAGGAACGCGCGCGCAGGATTCTCGTCACCATGCCGACCATAAACAGGCCGGAGCGGCTGAAGCTCGACGGCATACTCGCCTACGCGCACGAGAAGCCGGGCGTGCGCTGGCAGATAGTGCTCGACTTCGGCGCGCTGTCCGGGGCGCCTGCTCCCATCCGCTCCCAGCGCGCGGACGGAGTGATCGCCTACGTCGACAGCGACACGCGCCGGCGCGAGATCGTCGCCGCCGGAGTCCCGGCCGTGCTCATCGAGGACGCACTCGCGCCGAAGCGCTTCCCTCGCGCGCGCCACGTCGCGACGCTCCTGTGCGACCACGCGGCCGAGGGGCGCGCCGCCGCCGACTACTTCCTGGAGCGCCACTTCACATCGTTCGCCTGGCTGGGCCCCGAGTCCCCCACCGACTGGAGCCGCGAAAGACGCAGGGGCTTCGCGGAGCGGCTCGGCGAAGCCGGCTTCTCCTGCACCGACGTCCAGTGCGCAGAGGAGGACCTCCCGTCCGGACTCGCCGCGCTCCCCAGGCCGTCCGCCCTGTTCGCCTCGCACGACTTTCGCGCGCGACAGGCGCTCGACGCCGCCGCCGCCGCGGACATTCCGGTTCCACGGGACCTCGCTGTGCTCGGCGTGGACGACGACGCCGCGATCTGCACAACCGTCTCGCCGGCGCTCTCGTCGCTGCCGACGGACGACATCCGCCTCGGCTACACCGCCGGCAGGCTGCTCAACGGGCTCATCCGCGAGCCCATGGCCGGCGGCCGGACCATCCGCTTCGCCGCGCATCGCGTCGTCGCGCGTCTTTCGACCGACGCTGACGCCCTCTCGGACCGTTTCGTCGCCGAAGCCCTCCGCCACGCCCGCGGGCATCTCGCTGACCGCCTGGACGCCGCAACGCTCGCCCGTCGCGTCGGCTACTCGCGCCACATGCTCCAGATACGCGCCGAAAGAGCCCTCGGCCACTCTCTCGGCGAGGAGATACGCCGCATGCGCCTTGCCGCGGCCAAGGACCTCATCTCGGACACCGACATGCCGATAGCGGACATCGCCGAGTCGTGCGGCTTCACGTCGCTTTCACATCTCGCGCTCCGATTCCGCGAGCGCTTCGGCCTCACTCCCCTCGCCTGGCGCCATCGCAGCACCTGACTCACGGCATGATGCCGGGTCGCCGCCGCCCTGGAAAGCAAGAAAGCACGCCGGTCTCAGAGCAATTCCATCGCAATGGAGAGCATGACGGGCATGGTCACCATGCTCAGAAGCGTCGTGCCGCTCACCATCGAAACGGACATCTCGACGTCCCGCTCGTACTTCGCCGCGAACATCGACACCATCGCCGCGACCGGCGCCGCCGCAGGTATGACCATCGCCATCATTAGCGTGCGGTCCAGCGACGCGCGCAGCGGCCAGAGCGCCGCGATCGCCAGAGCCGGGCAGAGCAGAAGCCTCACCGCAACGGCAAGATGCGCGGACGGACTGCGGAGCGCGGCCGAGAACTTCGCGCCCGCAAGGTAGTAGCCTATTACCGCCATCGCAATCGGCGTGTTGAGCGGCGCGACCGTCGCGACGGCCTGGCTCAGGACGTACGGCAACTTCCACGGAATCAGAAAGACGCCGATGCCGATCGCTATGCCCACAAGGCCCGGATTCCTGAATGTCCTGCTCGAAAAGGCGAAGCGGCCCTCCTGGCAGACGCCCAGGCCCCAGCTCCACATGAAGAGATTGAACGCCACTATGTACGCGACTCCGTAGAACACGCCCTCGGAGCCGAGAAGCGCCTGCTCTAGCGGAATGCCCATGAAGCCCGCGTTCGAGAACACAGCGGAGATCCGCAGGACGATGCGAGTGTCTTGCCCGCATCGGGAGAACATGAAACGCGTCAGCGCAATCAGAAACAGATGGGTCACAACGGCGAATGCAAACGCGACGCCGAGTCCGCCGAGCATGGTCACGTCGAAACTCCGGTTGAACGCGTCGACGATGAGACACGGGTTGACCACGTAGAAGAGAAGGTTTATAAGCCCGCGCACGGACAAGTCGTCCAGCAGCTTCGCCTTGCGACAGGCGAAACCGACGCTCATCAGCAGAAAGAGCACCGCGACCTGTCCTGCAACTAGAAGAAAGCTTTCCATGCCATGCAACCGCTCAGCCGCCCGTCAGACGCCGAATTTCGGACGAAAAGGCCTTGTCGTCGGTACGCACGCGAAGCCGTCCCGCAAGCCCGAGATACGCGGCCATCCGGACGAAGTCCACAATGAAGCGGTCGGCCCGGTGCGCGCCGGAGCCGCCAGTGTAGCTGATGCGGAGCCGCCCTTCAGACACGGCCGACTCCCTCGGACCGTCGAAGACGATCCATACCCGGTCCAGAGGACGCTCGGCAAGGCGCTCCCTGGCCTGCGCCGCGAGGCCTGCGCGGTCTGCCGCGACCCTCTTGGCGCCAAGAATCAGGTTCCACCCGTCCCATATCTCCAGCACGCCGCCCTCCGGCAGGCCGCGAAGGTCCTCCGCCGCGAGAATCGCGACGTCCAGATGCGCCTTAAGCGCCCCGTTCTCCGCGCGCAGCGCGGAGTTCTCGGCCTTGAGACGCGTTATCTCGGCCTTGAGCTCGCGTATGTGCGCGACCCGCGCGCCGAGCATTATGTCCTGAGAGCTCACGGCAGAACGCCGGAGGCGTATCTGTCCAGCCCGGCGAAGTCCTTTTCGACCTTGATTCCCGTAAAGCCGTATCCCGCCATCATCGAGCCCACGGCGTCGCCCTGGCCCTCGCCTATCTCGAAGAACACGGCGCCTCCCGGCTTGAGCAGGTTGAGCGCGTCGGCAAGGTAGCGCTCGTAGAAGTCGAGCCCCTCGGCGCCGCCGTCAAGCGCGATGCGCGGCTCGTAGTCGCGAACGCGCCTGTCGAGCTTCTCGCAGACCGAGGTCGCCACATAAGGAGGATTCGAGACTATCACGTCCACGCTCTGCGGCTCGTCGAAGTCGTCCAGCCCGTCCGCGACCGCAAACCGCACCCTGTCCGAAAGCCCGCACCTGCCAGCGTTCTCCGTCGCAAGGGCGATCGCGTCCTCCGAAACGTCGGTCCCGAGGAACACGCCGCCGCCGCGGAATTCGGCGGCTATCGAGAGGATTATCGCGCCCGTCCCCGTGCCGACGTCTATCACGAGGCCCGGCGCGCCCTTCATCGCGGAAAGGTGCGCGAGGACCCTCTCGACGAGCTGCTCGGTCTCCGGACGCGGAATGAGGGCCCGTTTGTCGCACTTGAGCGTAAGCCTGCGGAAGTCCCATTCCCCGAGCACATACTGGACGGGCTCCCCGGCGGAAAGCCTCGCCATTCCGCGGCGCATGGCCGCGAGATGCCGCTCCGACGCCTCCTTCTCCATCTCGGAGACGAGAAAGCCGCGGCTGGAGCCGAGCAGTCTTGCGACCATGAGCTCCGCCGCGACCTGCGCATCGGGCACGTTCCGGTCTTCGAGGAACCGGGCCGTCTTGGAAATCACCTCACGCCAAACCATCTTGCTGCCGGCCCCAGCCCGAACAGGGCAACGCTCAGAACGGCATGTCGTCCAGATCGCCGGCGCTGGCCGGGAAGTCAGGCTCGGCAGGCGCGGGAACGGGCTCCGTAGACGAGCCGTCGGCGTTGAGGACCTCGATCTTGAGGCCCGTGAGGTCGACGAAGTACGAGGTTCCCTTCGGGCCGTCCCAGCGGCGGCCGTCGATGACAAAGTGTATCTTCGCGCGCTGGCCCTTCGAAACGCCGTCAAGAAGGGAGCAGTTGTCCTTCTTGAACGTGAACTTCACCGGATTCGGATACTTGGACTGCGAATCGACGTCGTTGCCGATGATCACGTCTCTCTTCGTGAAGCCGCTCGCAAAAGTCTGGACCGGCAATACCTCCTCAACGACACCCGTATAGTCAAAGAACTGCGACATTGTCTTTCTTCTCTCCTTGGTTTCGGTTATTATACCAAATTTCTCGTCATCGCGGCGGCAAACGCCCCGTCGCTCCCGCTGACGACGGGAACGGACTCGTCCGACGCCACAAACGCAAAGCCCGGATGCCGCGCCAGGAACGCCTCCACCTGGCCCGCGTTCTCCTCCGGCTCGTTCGAGCACGTCGAATACACGAGCGTGCCGCCCGGCGCCAGCATCTCCGCCGCCTGGTCCAGGATGCCGGCCTGAAGCTTCACAAGCTCCCCGAGCTTCTCGACGCTCCAGTTCCATCGCGCGTCCGGCTTTCGGCGGAAGACGCCCGTGTTCGAGCACGGCGCGTCGACCGACACCTTGTCGAACGGGCCCTTCGCGGCGGCCTCTTCGAGACTTCCGACGACCGCGACCTTGTCGGCCAGCCCTGTCCGCGCCAGATTCGCCTCCAGCACGCGCCGCCGCCTCGGATTCACCTCGCAGGCCGTTACCGCGGCGCCGTTCCACGCGAACTGCACGGTCTTGCCGCCCGGAGCGGCGCATGCGTCGAGAATCCGCTCGCCGGGCCTGGCGCCCACCATGCCCACCGCAACCCTGGTAGCGGGGTCCTGAACGACGAAAAGACCCTCCCTGTACCCTTCGACGTCCTCCACGCGCCTGCCGCGCGGCAGACGCTCGAACCTGTCGCGGTAGGCGAGATACGTCTCCGCGGGCATGTTGTGCCACGCGGCGAGCCTCTCCGCGTCCGCCGCGCCGTAGCGCGCGGTCCAGCGCTTCACTATGGCGTTGGGGAAAGTCTCAAGCTCAGTCCCGAGGCTTATCCTGTCGCGCCCCCTTATTATGTTGCGCAGAACGCCGTTCACGACCTTCGGCACCGAGCCGCCGCAGGACTTGGCGGCCTCAACGGTCTCGTTGACGGCGGCGAAGTCGGGCACGTCGGGCATGTACAGCAGCTGGGCCGCGCCGATGTAGAGCAGCGCCTCCAGCTCTCCGCGGGGCCATGTGCGCACGAATTCGCCGAGTATGCGCCTCAGCGGACGCAGACGGCGGATCGTGGTGTAGAGAAGATCCTGCACAAACGCGCGCTGCGGGCCTTCGGGAAGCAGAGTGTCGGGAAAATCCTTCGTCGCCAGCCATCTGGCAAGCGCGAAGGCGGCCATTCGTCTTGAGTTTTCCATTGCCATTATTATACCAAATCCCGTCTGGCGCGGGCGCGATGGACGAGATAGAGCGCGAGCCCCAGCGCCACGTACCAGCCCGCGCATTCCGCCGTACCCCATGGCTCGACCTCTATGTTCGACCAGGGCATGCGCGACACGACGCCGGACACCGCGACCATAGCGCCCGACACCACCGCCGAAAGGTTGTTTAGGTGCGCCGCGAGCGGCTCCCACACGAAGCTCGCAACCACGCCGACGGCGCCTGCCGCGACGGAATAGCCCGCCGCCGCGACAAGCAGCAGATTCGCCACGACTCCGCCCGGCGTCACGCGCCCGAACGTCGCAGCCGCTATCGGGACTCCCGCCGCCCATGCGACCAGCGTGAAGTACACAGCCCGCACCAGCCCCGCCCCGACGTCGCGCGAGACCCTGTCCGCGACGACAAGCGCGAGCATCACCGTGAACGAGAGCTGCGAGGCCACGTCCCCTATCTGATGAGGATTCACCACATGCACCGCGAGAAACGCGACCGCCCATGCCGACAGCGCGTCGGGCCTGCGCCAGAAAAGAGGCGCCGAGAAGCACAGCGTCGCCATGAGCGCCGCCCTCACCGCGCTCGGCGTGAAGCCGACGAGGGCGACGTAGCCCCAGACGAACGGCGCCGACACCGCGCCCTGCAGCCGGTACGGGACGAACGCGAGCGCCGCGAAGAACATGAGCACCCTCGCCACGATCATCACGTGCAGACCGGATATCGCAAAGACGTGTATCACGCCCGACTCTATGAACGTGCGCTTCGCGCCGCGCGGCAGGCCGCGCTTCTCGCCCAGCAGTATGGCCCTGTTCATCCGCACAGCGTCGCTGCCGGGCTCAAGGCCCAGACCCGCACGGCGCAGGAAGTCCCTCTTCGCCGGCGACTCCGCAACGCGATGCTGCGCGGGACGGCGCAGTCTGCTGTCGCGCATCCACGGCGCGGCGCGAAGCTCCCGCTCGCAGTCAACGGACGCGAACAGGTAGAGGGCGAGCCCGGCGACGGCAAGGCAGGCGTACGCCCATCCGCGCAAGCCGAACCCGTAGCCCGCGCACGCGACGAGCAGGGCCGCCGCGGCCGCGACGGGCCACGCCTCCGCGAACTCGGGCGCAAGCGACGCGCACCACTCGCCGACGGCGAGCGACGCACAGGCAAGAAGCCATCTTATGTCCCTTGTGTTCATGTAGCGACGCGCCCCTTGCGCAGGGCGCACCGCTATAATACCACATTTCGCGAAAAGAAAAGTGAATCGAAAGTGAATCCTGGACAGGTCCGCAAAACCGTCGCGGGCGGACTACTGCTCCTCGGTCACGCGGAGGATCTCCTTGACGGACGTGACGCCGGCGAAAACCTTCGCCCAGCCGTCCTCCCGAAGCGTCTTCATCCCCTTCGACAGCGAGATGTTGCGTATCTGCGTCGCGTTCTCGCGGCGGACTATCGCGCCTTCGATGTCCTCGTCGACCTCCAGCACCTCGAAGAGCGCGCGGCGCCCCTTGTAGCCCGTCTTGGAGCACTTGTCGCATCCGTTAGGCTCGAAGACGGTCTTCCCGGCCGGCGGATAGTCGAGATTGTAGTACTTCATGTCGAGCGGCACTTCCTTCATGCAGCTCTGGCAGAGTCGGCGGCAGAGGCGCTGGCCCATGACGCCGGCGACGGCGGACGCGATGAGAAACGGCTCCACGCCCATGTCGATGAGTCGCGGGAACGCGCCGGCGGCGTCGTTCGTATGGAGCGTCGAGAACACCATGTGGCCCGTCAGCGACGCGTTGATTGCGATCTCGGCGGTCTCGCGGTCGCGGATTTCGCCGACCATTATGATGTCCGGGTCCTGGCGCAGGAAGGCGCGCAGGGCGCGCGCGAAGGTCATGCCTATCTCGCTCTGCATCTGCACCTGGTTGATGCCCGCCATATGGTATTCGATCGGGTCCTCGGCGGTCATGATCCTCACGTCGATCTTGTTCACCTCGCTCAGAAACGAGTAGAGCGAGGTCGACTTGCCGGAGCCGGTCGGCCCCGTCACGAGGAAGATTCCGTTCGGACGGTGGATGATCTTGTTCACAACCGCGTAGTCGCGCTCGTTGAAGCCGAGGTCGACCATCTTCACGAACGAGCCGCTCTTCGCGAGAAGTCGCAGCGAGATGGACTCGCCGTACGCCGCGGGCATCGTCGAGACGCGGATGTCGATGTCCTGGCCCTGTATGCGTATGCCGATGCGCCCGTCCATCGGAAGGCGCTTCTCGGCGATGTCCAGGTTCGCCATGACCTTTATGCGCGAGATGATGGCGTTCTTGAGGCGGTTCAGCTGCGGCGGAACGTCCACCTTGTGCAGCATTCCGTCGATGCGGTAGCGGATTCTTAGCTCGCTCTCCTGCGGCTCGATGTGGATGTCCGTCGCGCCCTGCCTGTCCGCCTCGGCGATGATCTGGTTCACGAAGCGGACGATCGACGCCTCCTCGCCCATCTCGTTGACGTCGATCTTCGTCATCGCGCCGATGTCGTCGCCCACGTCGTACCGGCCGTCCTCCAGCATCTGCTCGATGGCCGCCGCGCCGACGCCGTAGAACTTCTTGATCGACTTCTCGACGAACTCCTTCGGCGCAAGCGCCGTCTTCACGAGAAGGTTCGCGACAAGCCTCAGCCCGTCCGCTGCGGCAGTGTCGAACGGATCGTGCGAGACTATCGTGATCGAGCTCTCGTCGACCCGGAAGGGCAGCACGTTGTACTGGTAGACCGCCGACGCCGGAAGCTTCTGCAGGGCGTCCGGGCTCGGATTCTGCGTCTCAAGGTCGACGGTCTCCAGCCCGAGCACCTTGCCGACCGCGGACAGGAACTCGGCCTCTCTCGCGCCGCCGAACTTCACAGCGGCCTCCGCAAGCCCCATTCCCGGATTCGCTGCGCGCTGCGTGAATATGCGGTCTATCGCCTCGTCGGAATAGATGCCGGACGACTTCAGTATTGTCTTCGCAAGAGATTGGCTTTCTGTCATATCCGCTATTTTACCATAATTTTCGGCTCTTCGGGCATAATTGTGGAGTGGGTGTGTCGTTTGAAAATGTAAACGTGGTTTTTGAGGATGTTTAGTTACAGAGAACCACTGCCATGCAACAGGGTTTCAAAGGCAAGCTAAAGGATAGCGCATTAGGCGGGTTTTCTGCCAAAAACGCCAGTTTCGCGAGGTGATTTTCAACATGAGTGTGTTTATGCCATACGCCAAAAGCCGATGTTTTCGCACTTCTCGCCGGGTGCTATGCAATAGCCAGACGCTCAAAACCCGGCAAATACGGCATTGTTTTATCAGGAGGCGGCCTGCTTTGGCTGGGTGCTATGCAATAGAAGTTGATCACCGCCTCAAGAGAGCGCTTCAGCCAGATTGTGCTCTTGATTATCGCCGCGAATCGCGTATACGAGGAAACCACCTTGTTCTTCCACTTGATGTAGCGCAGCACAAGATGCGTGAGCATCGCAGCCCATATCTGCCATTCAACCGCATTCTGGTTCTCTCCGAAGAACGACTGGAGCTGAAGCGTCTGCCGGTACAGCACGGGGAAGTTGTTGTACGCCCTGTCGAGCACTCCCACGTCGCCTGGCAGCAGCGAGGCAAAAAGCTCCTCTTCCCTCTTGGAGTCGTGCTCGCTCGCCTTCCCGACGACAGCGAACTTCGGAAGCATGTTCGCGACGTTCGCCACCATGTGCAGTTTCACGGCTGCCTTGCGCCGGCGGTGCTTCGCCCACTTTATGCACCAGTAGGCGAGCTGTATCGTCGTGGAGTCCACCGCGTATATGCCGCGCATCTTGAACTTTGCGAGCGCGCCCTTGTGCCTCGGGTTGGCGAACGCGGGATCTGCGCGAGCGAACATCCCGTACACGAGCCAGAAGAACTTCTGCATCACGGCGGGGTTGCGCGTCCTGTTGGCGTGGGAGAACGTCGTGAGCTTCACGGCCTCGATGCCGCGTATGCGCCTGAGCTCTCCGGAGAATATCGTCGAGAGGTCGACGAGTTCGTTGAGCGAGAACACGTGCGCGAGCTGGCCGAGCATCAGCAGGTACACCTGCGCGGAGTAGGAGAACTTCCTGGCCTTGATTTTTTCACCGGCCGCAAGTTCCTCGATCTTCATGGTGATTCAGTTTGAAGGCACATCCACGACCATCCGCAACGACAGGACGTGATCTGACTGTAGTTCCTCCTTGAACTGCTGGCAGTTTTCGATGCCGCGCTTGGCCATGAACAC